>DATMZU010000741.1:0-9874 GCA_035607435.1 Thermoanaerobaculia bacterium
GGTCATCTGGCCGAATACTTCGCGGGCGCCCGGCGCAAGCTCGACCTCGATTTCGATCTCGGCCCGAGCGGCGTCACCGGTTTCGCCCGTCGCGTCCTGCGCGAAACCGCCAAAGTGAGCTACGGCAAGACCCGGACCTATTCGAGCCTCGCCGAGGCCGCCGGCCGTCCGGATGCCTACCGCCAGGTCCTCTCGATCCTGCATGAGAACCCGATTCCGATCCTGATCCCGTGCCATCGGGTGGTTACCCACAAGTCGGGGGTCGGCAGCTTCATCGCGGGCGAAAAGAAAAAGCGCTGGCTGCTCGACCTCGAGCGCAAGAGCCTGGACGCGCTCGAAGAATAGTCTCCCTTCCCTCCAGCTCCGCAGCTTTCGCTTCTCGGGCCGGATTTCGGTCGAAGTTTGGCCGGGCGAAAAAATTTCCCGCGCGCCAATTCGTTTCGCAGGCTAGAACTTCTTTCGTAGAAGCCCTCACAAACGGCCGGGCAGGTTCTTGGGAGCGGTTGATTTTTCCGTCGAAGAGAACGTAGGAAGTCTTTGCAAGTGACTCATACCAAAGAACTTACGTTTGCAATCGCGACTTGATGACGGATAGATTCGGAGGGTGGAAATCTTTGAGCACCTCGGGGAAACCATCCGCCGGCTGCGGAAGGACAAGAAGAAGACCCTCTCCGCGCTGGGCGTAGAGGCGAAGGTCGGCAAGGGCCAACTCTCGCGGATCGAGAACGGCAAACAAGAGGCGACCTTCAACACCCTGGCGAAGATCCTCGCCGCCCTCTCGGTCGGCCGGAAGGAGTTCTTCCGCCGGTACGATCTGGTCGAGGCCGAGCAGGCCGCGATCCTTGGAGGCGAAAGGCCAGGGGGTGGAAAGCCCGATCCCGGCCTCGGCTCCTCCGAGCCTCTCGCGGGCCCGCTGCGCCAGGCGCTCGACCGCTTCGACGCCTTCGTCAGGGCCGTCCTCGAACGGCCGCAGCCGCTGGCGCAAGGCACCGTCGAGATGGGCGATTACGTCGTCTTCTTCCGCGTCGTCGCGCGCAACGAAGCGATGCCTCCACCCTCGCCGGAGACCCCGGGCGGCTCCTGAATCCTGCGGGATTCCGCGCCGAATGCCGCAAAGCGAGAACGTCGGCGAAAGAATTTCTTGTCGGCGGACTTGACCGAAAGCAGCTCTTTATCGCCGTTTCGATCCTCGATCGGATGGAAAAGTTGTCGCAACGCGACACTAAACGCCGCCGAAGAGCACCGCCGCTGTAACGCTAAGTGATTCTGTTTGAAGGACTTAGGCTTGAATTCGAACACCGATGCCGGATAGATTTTCGGCATGGAGATGTTCCATCACCTCGGTCTGACCCTTCGCCTCCTGCGCGAGCTCCGCGGCCAAAGCCAGGGCCAGGTCGCCAAGGAAGCCGGCATCAGCAAGAGCCAGCTGTCGAAATACGAGAACGGCCGGCTGCCCAAGCTCGAAACCTTGGAGCGGCTGCTGGCGTCGCTCGGCGTCGAATATTTCCAATTCTTCTACACCCTCTACCTCGTCGACCGGCGCGCCGCGAGCCTGGACCGCCTGGCTCAGAACGCCGACCCCAAGGGCGCGCGTTCGAAGGGCGACGACAACGATCGCCTGCTCGCGGATCTGCGCGAGGAGCAGAGCGTCCTCCTGCCCGCCTTCCTCGAAGGGGGCCGCTCGCAGTCGTTGGAGCAGGGCTTCAAGAAAATTTTCGACGACCTCCTCGGCGTCTACCGGATGGTCTTCGAGGAGCTTCTGCTCTCTCACCAGGCCCGCAGCTGAGGGCGGCCTCACCCCCGGCCCTTCCGGGATATGCGGGATATGTAGGGGCGGCGCCCCGTCGCCGCCCTGGATGGGGTACGAACCTGCGATCCCGGGCGGCCACGGGGGGCCGCCCCTACGCGCGCGGAGGCTCCGGACCTGTAGAATCCGCCTACGTTGAGAAAAGTCACCCGGCAGGACGCGCTCGATTACCACTCCCAAGGGCGGAAGGGAAAGATCGAGGTCGTGCCCACCAAACCGACCGCGACGCAGCGCGATCTCTCGCTCGCCTACAGCCCCGGCGTCGCCTATCCCTGCCAGGAGATCCAGGCCGATCCGCTGCTCGCCTATGAATATACCAACAAGGGCAACCTGGTCGGGGTGATCAGCAACGGCACCGCGGTGCTTGGGTTGGGCAACATCGGAGCGCTGGCCGGCAAACCGGTGATGGAAGGCAAGGGGGTGCTGTTCAAGCGCTTCGCCGACATCGACGTCTTCGACCTCGAAGTGGCGACCGAAGATCCGGACGAGTTCGTGCGGACGGTCAAGCTGCTCGAACCGAGTTTCGGCGGTATCAACCTGGAGGACATCCGGGCGCCGGAGTGCTTCGAGATCGAACGGCGCTTGAAGGCCGAGATGAACATCCCGGTCTTCCACGACGACCAGCACGGCACCGCGATCATCTCGGCCGCCGCCCTGCTGAACGCCCTGGCTGTTGCGGGCAAGAGCATCGACCAGGCGCGGATCGTCTTTTCCGGCGCGGGCGCCGCGGCGCTCTCCTGCGCGGCGCTTTATCTGGAGCTCGGCGCGCGGCGCGAAAACATCAAGGTCTGCGACCGCCACGGCGTGGTCTACCCCGGCCGGGCCGAGGAGATGGATCCCTACAAGGCGGCCTTCGCCTGTGAGACCCCCCTGCGCTCCCTGGCCGAGGCACTGGTCGATGCCGACGTCTTCGTCGGTCTCTCGGTCGGCGGGGTGGTCACGCGCCAGATGATCGCCGGGATGGCACCCGATCCGATCGTCTTCGCGATGGCGAATCCCGATCCGGAGATCAGCTACGAGGACGTGCGGGCGGAGCGACCGGACGCCATCGTCGCCACCGGCCGGAGCGACTATCCCAACCAGGTCAACAACGTGCTGGGCTTCCCGTTCCTGTTCCGGGGGGCGCTCGACGTCCGGGCGACCGACATCAACCTGCCGATGAAGCTCGCGGCGGTCCGGGCGCTCGCGGCGCTCGCCCACGAGGACGTGCCGGACTCGGTGCTCAAGGCCTATGGCCTGGAGGCGTTGCGCTTCGGCCGCGACTATCTGATCCCCAAGCCGCTCGATCACCGCGTCCTCCTGGTCGTCCCTCCCGCGGTCGCCGCGGCGGCGATGGAGAGCGGAGTCGCCCGGGTGCCGATCGCGGATTTCGGCGCCTATGGACGGCGTCTGGAGACTTTGATCTCCCGGCGCCTGGAGCTGATGCGCGGTCTGATCGACCAAGCCAAGCGCAACCCCAAGCGGATCGTCTTCCCCGAAGGCGAGCACGAGAAGATTCTCCGCGCCGCGAAGATCCTGGTCGATGAGGGCATCGCCCACCCGATCCTGTTCGCCCGGCGCGAGGTGATCGCCGGCAAGCTCGCCGAGCTCGACCTGTCCGAGGAGCGGCTGACCATCCTCCACAGCGAGACCTCGGAGAGCTACCCGCGCTACGCCGCGCGCTACCACGAGCTGCGCCGCCGCGAGGGGATCACCCGGGAAGAGGCCCAGAAATGGATGCGCCAGCGCAACTACTTCGGCGCCATGATGGTCGAGCAGGGAGACGCCGACGGCATGATCTCCGGCCTGACCCAGTCGTATCCGGAGACCATCCGCCCGGCGCTCCAGATCATCGACCTGCGCCCGGGGGTGAAGCGCATCTGCGGCGCCTACCTGTTGATCCTCAAGGATCGGGTGTTCGTCTTCGCGGATACGACGGTCAACATCGATCCGACCGCCGAAGGCCTGGCCGAGATCGCCCGGCTGACGGTTGAATTCGCCCGCCGCTTCCAGATCGAGCCGCGGGTCGCCATGCTCTCGTTCTCGAACTTCGGCTCGAACACCCACGCCGCGGCGCGCAAGGTCCGCCGGGCGGTCGAGATCCTGCGCGAAGAGGCGCCGGAATTGGAGGTCGATGGCGAAATGCAGGCGGATACCGCAATCCTGGGCGACATCCTCTCCGAGATCTACCCTTGGAGCCGCCTGTCGAAGCCGGCGAACATCCTCATCTTCCCCGAGCTTCAGTCGGCCAACATCGCCTACAAGCTGGTCTGGCGCCTGGCGGGAGCAGAGGCGATCGGTCCGGTCCTGCTCGGCCTCGCGCGGCCGGTTCACGTCCTCCAGCCCGGGCTCGAAGTTCAGGATATCGTCAACATGGCGGCGATCTGCGTCGTCGACGCCCAGGAACGGGAAGCCGCGCTTCGCCCGGCACGCGATAGCTTCTGACGGGGCCGAAACGCGCTAGAATTGGACCTGTAACTTTCCGCACACGAGTTTCGCCAGTATGGGGAAGTCTCCCCTACTCTGCTCGAATGCGGGCGATCCAACGGGTCCTCCGAAAGGGGACCTCACCCCAAGGAGGTCATCGAACATGAAGCGCACGTCTCTGTGGCTCGTCGGCGCATTGGTCGCCGCCGCGATCGCCCCGAACCTCGTCTCGGCGGCCGACAAGAGCACCAAGCCGAAGATTGCGGTCCTCGAATTCAAGAACAAGGCCGACAACCAGTGGTGGTTTCGCGGCGGCGCCGAAGCGGCCCAGGACGTCTTCGTCACCGAGCTGGTCAAGAGCGGCAAGTTCCGCGTCGTCGAGCGCGAGCAGCTCGAAGCCCTGATGGCGGAGAAGAACCTCACCCTCTCCGGCGACGTCGATCCGAAGCAGGCGATCAAGGTCGGCAAGCTCCTCGGGGTCAACTATCTCTTGACCGGCGCAGTCACCGAGTACGGCGTTACGGAAAAGGGCGCGCACGGCTCCGGCATTGGAGGCCTGCCCGGCTTCTCGGTGGGCAAGAAGACCTTTGTCGCGGCGATGAACGCCCGCCTGATCGAAACCTCGACCGGCGAGATCCTCTGGGCCGACGAAGCGCGCGCCGAGGAGTCGAGCTCCAAGGTAAGCGTCGGCGGTTTCGGCGGTGGCGTCGACGACGAGCGGATGTTCGACAAGGTCATGAAGCCCTGCATCCAGCAGCTCACGGCGAGCCTGAAGGCCGCCGACCTGTAGGACGCCCGAAGATCGACCCGTTTGACCGAAGAGGCCCGGTGCGTAGCGCCGGGCCTCTTTGCTTCTAGGTGAACCTAGGAAAAACGCTGTAGACGCTCCAGTACGCCACCACGATCCTATCGGGTGCGTCTCCCTCTCAACCGCCACGGATATGTCGTAGAGTACTGCCATGGCGAACCGCACCCTGGTCCGGATGCGGGAGTTGATTCGGAAGCGGCAGTATGTGCTGACGATTCACGCCGACGAAGAAATGGACAACGACGGCCTCACGATCTTCGATGTGGAGAACGTGATTTTGACGGGCGAGCTGTTCCAGCAGCAGCGAGACCGCAAAACAAGTGAGAGAAAGTATCTCGTGCGAGGAAAGACGCTTCAGAGCCGGGAATCGGCGGTGGTCGTCAGCCGTTTCGGACCCACCGATCGACTCGTGATCCTGACGGTCTATGCCGATTGACATGAAAGAGAAGCCGATGATCTGCGACATCTGTGGTCAAGGCGAGGCTCAAGTCCGCCTCATGACCCGGAGCTACGGCAAGGGCGCGAACCTCCTGATCATTGAGAACGTACCGGTGGTGGTTTGCCCCAAGTGTGGTGAGAGCTACTTGACCGCCGAGACCTTGCACGAGATCGAGCGGATCAAGCTGCACAGAAGCAGCTTTGCGAAGCCGAGAAGCGTGGCCGTGGCGAGCTTCGCGTAGCGGGCCACGCCGCTGCTGTGGGCCCATCCTGCCACAGATGCGCCAGCGGTCGGTCCCCGGAAAGGACAGAGGTTGCGCCGCGATAGCCGCCATGGTCTTGCAATAGCCGCTGTCGGGACCCAATCCTCCATAATCAGGGCGAAGTTACGGTAATCGCGGCGCTGCCACCGCGAATTTCTCGCGATTACGATGAGTGAAGCTTGATTGTCGTAACCTCACTTCGATTACGGTAACGGGTCCACGATTACGGTGGAAAGTTGGCCACCGCCATAAATTCCCCACCCCCACCGAGAAAACCGCGTTATCGCCGCACTCTCGTGAATCCCGTAGCGGATTCGTCCGGTCCGTATAACGAAACTTGTAACGCGGCACGAGGCGGGCAACGGTTTGGATCGTGGCCCGTCCGGTCGCCCCGATCTATTTCTTGCCGTCCGGCGGATAGCCCGGAATCCCCTGACCTAATACAATGTCGCGTGTCACCAACCATCGGCCGGTCTCATCTCGTCGCGGGTGGGTGATGCCGCTGCCGCCGCGGTCGGGGAGGTGAATTCGCTTTTCCGGGGTGAGGCGAGGATCGTCATCGAACAGAAGCTCGTCGATAGAGTACGTACAGCGGCCGACTTCGATCACGTGCATGTGCACATGCACCGGCGTGTAGCTGTTGGGGTATCCCCCCGGCCGGATGGTGTCGAACTGATAACGGCCCGCCTCGTCGGTTCGCGCCCAACCATGCAATCGGCCATGGCGAGCGACGACCGCACTTTCCGCGTGTTCGTCCGGCACATAAAGCCCCTGAGCATTCGTCTGATACGCGTACACGATCACGCCGCCGGCCGGGCGGCCCCGCGGGTCGCGAACGGTTCCCTGGATTCGCATCGGTTCGCCCGGCTCGCCCAGCGGAGCAATGCGCGAGGAAGACGTCAGCCGTTTCGGCAGGCCCTCGAAGACGGCTTCGCAACCTTCGCACGGCAGGCCGACGATCGGCTCTCGCTGAGCTTCGCGGGCATTCGAGGATCCGGCGCAGCCGAGCAGAAAACCCATCGCCAGAACCGAAGCGATCAATCGGTGGGACATGACCGAGAACCTTTCTCAACGAGCGAACTGGTGCTCCGCGCCTTTTCAAGTAGATCAGCCCGCGGCTGGAAGCGGCCCGGCTGGCCGCCCCGTACCTACATTAAACCTTATCGCACTCGCCACACCATTACTCCCGCCCCCCGCTCGACAGGCACGAGCCACGATGCCGGAGGCTCCGGCCCCAGCAGGCCTTTCGGCCGGTCGCGAAGGTCCAACTCTCCCAAGACCAGATACGAAATCCGCTCGGTGCGCACGAGGCGCTGCAACCGATCGAGGTAGAGATTCGGATCGCGCAGCTCGGGGCCGAAGGCGTCGGGGAGCGCGAGGTAGGGGTGGGTGAGGTAACGCTCCAGGAAAGGGGACGTCCCGGCAAATCGGGTTCCGGCCGGGAGCTTGCGCTCTATGCGGCTGAGGGTGGCGACCTCCAGATACGGATGGCGCTCGACGAACGCGGGGAGGCGGCGGAACGCGGTCTTCACTCCGAGCGAAAGAACGAGAACCGCGGCGGCGCCGAGCGCAAGTTTCCTCGCGAGCGGCCAGCCCGGTCCCACTACTGATAGAGAAAAGAGCGCCGCACAAAGAACCGCATTCGCCGCGGGCAGCAGGCAGAGCAAGAGCCGCCCCCAGGTGAAAAACGAGAAGGCGGTCGCGGCGAGGAAAATGAACCCGGCGCCGAGCAGCCAGGTGGCCGCGCGATCCTTTCGATAGATCAGCCAGATCCCGGCCGCGACGAAGAGCGCGGCGTGGAGGGGCGTACCCACCAGTTGGGCGAGGCCGCTCTCCGCGAATCGCGCAAGCTCGGAGACGCCGCCCTTCAAGATTCCGAGCGGATCGGCTTTCACGATCTCTCCGAGGCCGTGGAAGGGGACGCGATCGAGGTACGACCAGTCGGGGTAGCCGTAGAGCTTCCAGGCAACGTTCTTCCAGTTCTCGTCGTGAAACGGATTGCCGAACGCCACGAAGCGCCAAGTCCAGAGTGCGGCGTAGCCAGGGAGCGCCGCCAGAACTGCGTAGACCAGGTGGCGCACCCGGGGACCGAACGGCCGGCCGGCGAGCAGGAACGCGAGCAGTAGTCCGGGAAGAAGGAAGATTGCGTTGCCGCGAGTGAAGGCCGCCAAACCGAGCAGCGCACCCGCGATCCACGCCGGGCGTGGGCCGGGGCGCTTCAGGTAGATCAGGCCGGCGAGAAGAGCGCCGGCCGCGAGCGCTCCGAAGGTCATGTCGGTCGTCGTGTGCTGGCCGAGGATCCAGAGATTCGGGTTGACCGCGGTGGCGGCGAAGGCCCAGGAGGCGATCGTGTCGTCCCCCAGCTCGCGGCCGGTGCGCCAGGCGATCCAGGCGAGAGCCGCCGCCGCGAGGTTAGAGATCAGTCGCGCGGCGGCGAACGGATCGCCGATCGCTAGCCCGAGCCCCGCGGTAAGCAGGGGATAAAGCGGCGGGCGGAATGGGTCTTTAGGGAGAGTACCTGCCAGCAGTTGCTCGGCCTGGCCGACGTAGCCGTCGCGCTCCGCCGTACCCGCCTCTTCGACCCAGTGGTAGCGGGCGCCGAACAGTGCGAGCCCGCCGAACAGGAGGGCCGTGGCAAGCGCGGCGCGGCGGGGTGCGGCCGACCCTCGATCCAGCCGGGTGACGACCTGGGGCACCGGGGGCACCCGGATCACTCGGGGAGCGGAGGCGCGTCGGAAGGGGGGAGCACGATCGGCGCGGACGGTTTCGCTCGCCGGGCGGCCGGGCGTCGCGGTGCGCCGCCTTCAGTTACCGGGCCGCCGAGCGGATCGAGCGCGATCGGTGGTACGGAAGACACGGCGGGAACCGCGGCCGGCGCAGGGAGCGGCAGCTCGATGATCACGTCCTTCGGACGCACGAAACCCAGCTCCTCGCGGGCCAGGCGTTCGAGCAGGCCGGGGTCGCTGCGCAGGCGCTCGATGCGATTGCGCAGGGCGTCGATCTGATCGTGGGTCGCGGAGATCCGGTCTTCGAGGTTCTGCTCGCGCTCGTGCGCCGACTTCAAGTCGCGCAGGCTCTTGGCTCCCGCCAGACCCGCGAGCAGAAGCAGCAGCGCGGCGAGCGCGGCACCGATCAGGGGCAGGCGCCGCCCCCCGGTCGTTCCTTCAGGGGGAGTCAAGGGCGCCAGCGCGGGAAGGCGGCGGCGCCGGGATAGGACGCGGCCGTTTCCAGCTCCTCCTCGATGCGGAGCAGGCGGTTGTATTTCGCGACCCGGTCGCTGCGGCAAGGCGCGCCGGTCTTGATCTGGCCGGCGCGGGTCGCGACGGCGAGGTCGGCGATCGTCGTGTCCTCGGTCTCGCCGGAGCGATGGCTGATGATGTTGGCGTAGGAATGGGTCTTCGCGAGCTCGACCGCCGCCAGGGTTTCCGACAGCGTGCCGATCTGGTTGACCTTGACCAGCAAGGCGTTCGCCAAGCCGTCGGCGATCCCCGCGGAGAGGATCTCCGGATTGGTGACGAACAGATCGTCGCCCACCAGCTGCACCCGGCTCCCCAGCTCGGCGGTCAGTTCGCGCCAGCCGTCGCGGTCGTCTTCGGCCAGGCCGTCCTCGATCGAGATCAAAGGATAGGCGCCGATCCAGTCGCGATAGAGGGCGATCAGGTCGGAGCTGGCGAGCCCCTTCTTCCCTTCGCCCACCAGCTCATAGACGGTCGGGGCGGCCTTGGCGCCGCGGGCCGACTTGGGCGTTTTGGCCGGCTTGCCGTGCGCCGTCTTGTCCACCAGTTCGCTTGCCGCGACGTCGAGGGCGAGCGCGATCTGGCGGCCCGGCTCGTAGCCGGCCTTTCCGATCGCGATCATCAGCAGGTCGAGCGCCTCCCGGTTGCTCTTCAAATTCGGCGCGAAGCCCCCCTCGTCGCCGACTCCGGTCATCAGGCCGCGCTCGGTGAGCACTTTCTTGAGCGTGTGGTAGATCTCGACCCCGGCGCGGAGCGCCTCGGAGAAGCGCGAGAAACCGATCGGCACCACCATGAACTCCTGGATGTCGACCGAATTGTCGGCGTGCGCGCCGCCGTTCAACACGTTGAGCATCGGCACCGGCAGAACGTTCGCCGAGGGTCCGCCGAGGTAGGCATAGAGCGGCAGCTGCGCCGC
>DATMZU010000747.1:0-3163 GCA_035607435.1 Thermoanaerobaculia bacterium
GGCCGCGGACGCGAACGAAGAGGAGAAAACGCCGGCAACCAGCGCGAGGGAAAGGGCGAGAGGGGAAACGTTCTTGAACATGGGGTCAGATCTCCGAAGAGGAAAGGCGGCGTCCATTCGCCGTCGGAGATCAAGAACGACGGCCGGGGGCCGATTCCCTCACCCCGCCCCTCCAATCTCCCCGGGCGAGTAGAATGCCCGCCGTGACTCCCCCCGACCTCGCCACGGCGCCGCCGCCGGATCTCCCTCCGGCGGCCGGGCCGATTCCCGAACCGCCGATCGTGGTGATCGAGACGGTCCGGGTGGAAGAGGTGCCGCCTCCGGCGTGGCCGCCGGTGCCTCCCTACGATTCGACGTTGCCGCGGATCGCTCCCGACGGCTGGGAGCTGATGCCGGACGAGCCGCCGCAGGGGGTGCTTCGGCGGCTGCTCACCACCCACAAGCATTTTCTGGGGCTGCTGAACGGCGGGCTGGTCGCCCATGCGCAATACGGCGAGCAGTTCGGTCGGGGGCAAGGGTTTGCGCTCCTGTTCCGGCTGGAGAAGCTGCTCGCTTGGATCGTCCGGCCATTCCTGAGCAAGCAGCTGCGCGATCTGCCGTTTCCGGTGCAGTTGCGGCGGCGCTTGGAGATCTTGGGGCCGACCTACATCAAGCTCGGCCAGGTGCTCGCGTTGCGCCAGGACATCCTTCCCGCTTCGATCACGGAGGAGCTGAAGAATCTGCTCGACCGGCTGCCGGTGGTGACGTTCGACCGCTACTGCGCGCTGATCCAGGCCGATCTCGGCCGGCCGATCGGCGAGCTGTTCAGCTGGATCGATCCGAAGCCGCTCGGCTCGGCTTCGATCGCCCAGACCCACCGGGCGACGACGATCGACGGCGACTCGGTGATCTTGAAGGTGGTGAAGCCCGGCATTCGCGGCACGCTCACGCGCGATGCCTGGTTGCTCAAAGGGCTGGGGGTGATCCTCCAGAAGATCCTTCCCCGCTATCAGCCGAAACGGGTGATCGCGGAGTTCGTCGAATACACCCGGCGCGAGGTCGATCTACGCCGCGAGGCGGACAACGCCGAGACGTTCGCCGCCAATTTCGCCGATCTGCCCGGGGTCGCGTTTCCCAAGATCTACCGCGAGCACAGCGGCGGCCGAGTTCTGTGCATGGAGTTCTTCTCCGGCTACAAGCCGAGCGATCCGGAGGCGTTGGCGCTCTCCGAGAGCGACCGCGACCGGCTGATCGACTATGGCGCCGCGGCGATCATCCGGATGATCTACAAGGACGGCTTTTTTCACGCCGATCTGCATCCGGGCAACCTCCTCGTCCTGCCCGGCCCCGAGGGGCCGCGGCTCGGCTTCATCGACCTCGGCATGGTCGGCCGGTTCGACCAGGAGCTGCGGAAGACCCTGCTCAACTATTTCTACTCGCTGGTGATGGGCGACGCCGAAGGGGCCGCACGCTATCTGGTGCACGTGGCGCAGGAGGGTCCCGGCGCCGACCCGGCCGGCTTCCGCCGCGAGCTGACCGAGATCCTCGCGCGCTGGGGGCGGAGCAAAAACTTCAAGGACTTTTCGCTCGCCCAGCTGATCCTGCGCTCGGTGAACATGGGCGCCCAGCACGGGCTGTTCTTCCCCGTCGAGATGGTGCTGATGGTGAAAGCCCTGGTGACCTTCGAAGGGGTGGGGCAGATCCTGAAGCCGGGGCTCGACGTCGCCGCGGTGTCGCAGAGCCACGCCAACAAGATCTTCCTCGATCAATTCAGCCCGATGTCGCTCGGCCGCCAGTTCCTGCGCGGCGTGCCCGATCTGCTCGAAGCGCTGGGCCGCACCCCCGGCTTGGTGATGGAAGGGGCGAAGATGATCGAGCAGATGGCGCGCCGGGCGCCGGAGAACCCGTTCGCCGGCCTGCGGGGAACCATCTTCGGCGGGTTCTGCATGGTGGCGGGAGCCGTGCTCGCGAGCTCCGGCACCCCCTGGTACTACTGGTCGATCCTGTTCGCGGTCGGCCTGATCGCCGGTCTGTCGCGGAAGCGGTAGGCCGGGCCGCTACGGTCTCGGGGCGCCGTCGGGATCGATCGTAACCCCCGCATTGCTGGTCGGAGGCGTCGGCACCGGCACCGGAGCCGGCGCTCCATCGGGCGCGAAGAGAGAAACGACGGGCTCCTCCACCCACTGCCAGAAGCGCGCGAACCAAGATCCGGCGTCGAAAGAGATCGCGGGCGCGCTTTCGAGGCCCGGAAGCGCGGCGGCCGGGAGCGCTCCGAGCGTCAGACAGAGGGCGAAGCAGGTGAAGGCGACGAGCAGACGAGGGCGACTCTGTCGGAGCATCAAGGATCTCCTAACCTACGGGGTCGGGATTGGGGGAAAGGCACCGGGGACGCTCGAATAGTGCCCTCAAGACCGCCGATCGGGACAGGTGATCCAGGTGATGACGAGGTAGGGGCGGCCCCCCGTGGCCGTCCGGCGGGAGGCGCGCGTTCCGCCGCTCGTGGCAAATCCAGGGCGGCCACGGGGGCCGCCCTTACGAATTCCGTCTTTCTACGTGCCCTCTTCCCAGCTGTTGATGTACTTTTCTTGCTCGGGCGTGAGGACTTCGAGGGTGGCGCCCATCGATTCGAGCTTCAAGCGGGCGACCTCGCGGTCGATGTCCTCGGGGACGCGGTGGACGACGTTGCTCATTCGCTCCGGCGCCTTGGCGAGGATCTCGGCGGCGAGCGCCTGGTTGGCGAAGCTCATGTCCATCACCGAGGCCGGGTGGCCTTCGGCGGCGGCGAGGTTGATCAGGCGCCCTTCTCCGAGGACGTTGATCCGCCGGCCGTCGAGCAGCTTGAACTCCTGAACGAACGGCCGCACCTCGCGGTCCTCGCGGGCCAGCTCGCGCAGACCGGGCAGGTCCAGCTCGACGTCGAAGTGGCCGCTGTTGCAGACGATCGCGCCGTCCTTCATCGAGTTGAAGTGCTTCTTGCGGATCACGTGCTTGTTGCCGGTGACGGTGACGAAGATGTCGCCGATCGGCGCCGCCTCGCTCATCGAGTGGACGCGGTGGCCGTCCATCAGCGCCTCGATCGCCCGCACCGGGTTGATCTCGACCACGATCACGTTGGCGCCCAGGCCCTTGGCGCGCGACGACACGCCCTTGCCGCACCAGCCGTAGCCCACGACCACCAGGTTTT
>DATMZU010000062.1:0-2279 GCA_035607435.1 Thermoanaerobaculia bacterium
CCGAGATGCGCGAGATCTTCGCGGGCATCGGGCTCTCGGGTCCGTTCTGGGACCCGGAAGCCTCTTAACGCCGCGGACCCGGGCGCTTGCCAGGCTCGAAGCGCAGAGAATGATCTGCCCTGGAGGCTTCGAGAAACGCTCCCAGCTCTCGCAGGAAGGCGACCGTAAGCGCTTCCCGGTCGGCGGCATCGCGGAAGAGGAGCACGGCGGCGAGCGCTTCGCGATGCACCTCGTTGGCCTCGAACAGCGGCACAATCTCCGATGCGATCCCTTACGTCTCTGCCGTTCGCCCAGCGGCAAGATAGGCTTGGGCAAGGTGGAGGGAGACTGACGCGGTGTCGAACTCCTTCTCGGAGCCAAGAAAGACGTCTCGCACCGCGGCAAGAAGGCGCACCGCACTCTCCAATTCTCCTTGGTCGAGAGCGATCTTGCCGCGAATCCAGGTGTAGCGAATCTGGAGAAGCGGCTCTCCGAGCGTGCGGTGCTTCGGCTCGTCCTGATCGATGATCGCGAGGGCTTCAACCCGCCGCCCATCGCCAGCAAGATAGGTCGCGAGATTTCGGCGTGCAGCGAGGTACAGGCAAAGATCGGACTCGGGATCGAAGTATCCGACGGTCTCTTTCCCGATTCGCACAGCGCGGGAGAGTTTGCCGCTCTGATAGTAGACCGTGGAGATCTTCATCATGACTCGCCCGATCGCATGACGGTCATCTATGAGCTCGTAGAGGAGCCGCGCCCTGCCCAGAATTTCTTCAGCCTCGCGGTAGCGGCCTTGATCGAACCGTAGCGATCCTTCCAATGAGTCGAGGCGCGCCAGGATCTCCGGATCGGTCACCCCCCCAACGACTGTGAGGTGGCGAACCTGGCTGAAGATGCGGTCGCTCTGGGGGAGATCACCGACGGCTCGGATGGCGTTTGCCATTTCGCCGAGCGTAAGCGCCTGAAGCTCGCGGGCGATCGGCGATTCGGGGACCTGGTTTGTGACCTCGCGAGCGAGCTCCGCGAAATGGTAGGCCTCTCGAGGAACGGAGCTCAGGCGCTTCCTGCATTCGGCAACGAGGAGCTGGGCCAAGGCCGGTGTCCGAAAGCGCCGATAGGACCGGCGAATGCGTGATATCCGCCTGTCCTCAGAAAGCCGCAGGAGGTCTTGAAGATCCTTCAGTGCCTGGCGCTCCTCTGCCTGCGCCTTGGGAAGTTCCCGTTCAAGGAGGGCTGGAAGAATGGCTAACGCGCGCGCGTAGCTTCCCGGGCGCGCACGCAACTCGCGCTGATACGCGTCCCACTCTGAGGCGCAGTGCGGGCAGAACTCGAAGAGGTGTTGGAGGACCATATCGAGAAGGGTGCGGGGGGGAAGGTCTCCGGCCGCGATGGCACGCAGAAACTCCCGACTCAGATGCAGATCATTCATCCGTGTCCTTTCGCGACCCTGCTAGAGCTGTAGTCTCTTACTTTCATGAGGTGAGCTGCAAGTGGTCATCCGGGACAAAAAAGAGGCGGAGTCCGGCACTTTGGACTCCGCCCAGCGCGTACACCATCACTGCTGGGTATGAGGAGACGTCCCGCCGCCTACTGCCATTCCCTGCGGTGGCGTTAAGGGTCGGCCGTCCGGATCGGTCGTGATGCCGTTGTTCGCAAAAAGGCCGATCGGATCGTGCAGGAGACCGCTGAGGGAGACGCGGACTGACTCCACGATCGCTCTCGCAGAGGGCAATTCCCAGAGAGATCGGGACTCTCTGGGGGCGCCTGCCGCAAGTGCAGCCGAGGCCACAAGAAGGAAGGACACAACAAGGACGATTGCTCGACGGACCATCCCGAACACCTTTCGAGACGGCTTCCGCTCGCTTCCTGACTCCCAGGATGAGGGGCCGCCTGTGGCTCTAGAGTGCGGCCGGGATGCCCTCAATGGACGGATGTTTCTGACAGTCGCAACAAAGTGTCGAACTTTCGCCCTGTTTTCGACCTCTGGAGCCAAAGAATGTGACACCTCCAGGGAACATGTGCGGAGGGGCGGGGACCGGCGGGGTATCGCGGTCTCCTCCGGCGGCCATTCCGCGAGATTGCGCCGTTAGCTCTATGTGGGGAGTCTCTGCGCGCCGTGCCGCCGAGCTGGATTTGGGCTAGACCCTCAGCGGATGAGCAGCGTCACCACGTCGGACTGCTTGCCTTCGCGCAGGCGGGAGTTTTCGCTCGTCGCCACCCAGACCGGGCGGAAGACCTTGTATCCCGCGACCAGGCCCTGGTAGTCGCCGAGGAAATAGCCGAGCGCGAAGGCGGCGTTG
>DATMZU010000079.1:0-2519 GCA_035607435.1 Thermoanaerobaculia bacterium
CCGCCTCGGGAGTGGACGCAAAGAAATCACCCGCTATGCGACGCCGCTCACAACTCGCGCTTCTGGTCACGGTCGTCGCCTGCGCGACCGCGGGGGTTCCCGCTTCCGTCCCACCTCCTCCCGCCCTCGAGCGGACCGAAACCGCGCTCGCGGCGCGGGTGGTGGCGGAGGGGCTATCGTTCGAGCAGACGGAGAATCTCGCCGTCGCCTGGGGGCTGGCGCCCCGCTCAAGCGCCGGGCGCCATCTCGAAAAGGCCGCGCCGGGTGCTCTTCGCTTCGACGACGACTGGACGCGGGAGATCGCGGCGTCGGTCTATTCGCTGCCGTCGAGCTTCTTTTCCGCCGCCGAGTCCAAGGCGTTCCTGGCCGGCGTCCATTCCCTGGCGCCGAAGCGGGAGATTCTGGTGCTCGCCGATCCGGCCGCGCGGGAGGCGCTGGGCCATCTGCCCGGAGTGCGGACGCTGCCGACGTTCGGCCGCGACTACTCCCCCTGGCCGCGCGATCCCCTTAGCCTGACCCGCCGCGCGGACGGCGGGCTCGCGGTGTTGATTCGCCCCAATTTGCAGCGTGGCCGCGAGGAGGACGCGAACCTCGGCCGGGCGTTGATTCAGACCCTTCCCGCGGATCTCGACCGCCGCTTCAAGCAGCCCGTCTGGACCGTAGCGGGCGTGCCGTTCCACAACGGCCAGGCGTTGATCGCCCCGAAGGCGGTCTGGATCTCGATCCACACGCTCGAACCACGCATCCTCGAAATCCTCGGGGTACCCCGGATTCCGGTCGAAACCTTCGGCACCGCGGAGGGAATCGACCGCTATCTCGCCGCCGCGCACCGGGCCGCCGACGAGCTAGGCGTCCTCTACGGCCGGCCGGTGCGGTTCGTTCACCCGCTGCCTGACCATGGCGAGCTGGCCGCGCGGATTGAGCTGCTGCGGGTGATCGGCGGTGGCGCCGGGACCGATTTGGACTCGCTCGTGACGCTGGTCCCCCGCCGGTCCGGCGCGGCCGATGCGCCGCTGACGGCTTTCGTGGCCGATGTCGCGGCCGGTGAAGCCCTGCTTGGCCGGCTCTCGCCCGCCGATCTCGCGTCCGTGCGATCTACCTACGGTTTCAGCCCGGGGGCCGATCCGGCGGGCCTCCTTAAGGCCGGGCTCGCCACCCCTTCGGCGCGGGGGTTGGGTGCTTTTCTCGATGCGGTGGCGGCGCACCTGTCGGCCGAGGGGTTCGAAGTGCGGCGCCTTCCTCTGCTGTTCGCCCCCTTCTCCGCTCTCGCCCGGGCGGACGAGCTGCCCGAGGGCGGTAGTTTTCTGATTGGCTGGAACAACGCGGTGCTCGAAACCCGGGGGGGCGCGATTCGCGCGGAGATGTTCGGGAGCGGGTTGCCGACCGGCGACCAGGAGGCGATCACCGCCTACACCTCGGCCGGTGCGCGGCTTACGCTGCTGCCCGCCCTGCCGATGAGCGTGATCCGGGGCGGCGGATACCGTTGTGCCTCAAACCACGTGCGGTGATAGGCGGAAGGGCAGGATGGGATGATTACGGAGTCGCCGATCTGGTGGACTCAACGGCCGCGAAGAGCCCGCCACCAGCGCCGAAAGCGCCACGTCAGTGTCCCGTGGAGAGCCCGGAGGTTGGCTGAAAAAAGCTGCCGGTGCGGGTGCTCAAACCCGGTGCGCCGCTCGAACTCGAGGGCGATCGCGAGCGCCCGACGCATCAGCGGCTCGGCCTCCCCAAGACGGTTCGTGGCCTGGAGCAACAAGGCCAAGTTGTTGAGGGCTCGGGCGACATCAGGGTGATCCGCTCCGAAGCTCGCCTCGGCGATCGACAGCGCCCGACGCATCAGCGGCTCCGCTTCCCCAAGACGGTTCGTGGACTGGAGCAACTGGGCCAGGTTGTTGAAGCGGATCGCGACCTCAGGGTGATTCGCCCCGAAGCTCGCCTCGTCGATCGATAGCGCCCTACGCATTAGCGGCTCCGCTTCCCCAAGACGGTTCGTGGCCTGCAGCAACCCGGCGAGGTTGTTGAGATCTCGTGCGACGTCGGGGTGATCCGCTCCGAAGCTCGCCTTGTCGATCGACAGCGCCCTACGCATCAGCGGTTCCGCCTCCTCGAGACGTTTCGTGGCCTTGAGTAACAAAGCCAGGTTGTTGAGGGCTCGGGCTACCTCAGGGTGATCCGCTCCGAAGCTCGCTTCGTAGATCGAGAGCGTCCGACGCATCAGCGGCTCCGCCTCCCCAAGACGGTTCGTGGCCTGGAGAAACAAGGCCAGGTTGTTGAGGTCTCGGGCGACGGTAGGGTGATCCGCTCCGAAGCTCACGTCGTCGATCGCCAGCGCCTGACGCATCAGCGGCTCCGCTTCCCCAAGACGGTTCGTGGACTGGAGCAACTGGGCCAGGTTGTTGAGGCCGACCGCGACATTGGGGTGATCCGCTCCGAAGCTCGCCTCGGCGATCGACAGCGCCCGACGCATCAGCGGCTCCGCTTCCCCAAGACGGTTCGTGGACTGGAGCAACTGGGCCAGG
>DATMZU010000080.1:0-3373 GCA_035607435.1 Thermoanaerobaculia bacterium
ATCGGGAGCGCTTCGTCGACGAGAGCGCGGGTCTCCGAGGTGCGCCCCCGCTCGAGGAGGAGGGCGGCCTCCTCGAGGGCGGCGAGCGCGGCGTCGTAGCCCATCTTCCGATCCGCGAACTCGCGCCGGACCTGGTCAAGCCCCGCCGCCGCCTCGTCGATCCGCCCTGCCCCGGCGGCGACCTTCCCTTCGAGCCAGAGCAGGCGGATCCGGTCGAGTTCGTCCGCGGGATCGACGAGAGCGCGGACCTCGGGAAGAAGCGCCTCCGCCTCGGCCTGGCGCTTCAAGTCGAGCAGGCTCCCGGCGAGGTTGAAGAGCGCGCCCCAGCGGCACCGCGGGGCGCAAACCGCGCCGGGCGTCGCGAGATCCCCGAGCGCCTGGCGGAGAGACGCGATCGAGTCCTCGGCACGGCCCATTTGTTGGAGCGTGTACCCGTGGTTGACTCGAACGAAGCCGGCCTCCTCGGGCCGGGCCTCAACCAGCGCCCGCCCGTGGAGAGCGAGCGCTTCCGGGAAGCGGCGTTGGTCGCGCCGGAGCGAAGCTTCGCGGTCGAGAAGGCGTGCGCGGGAGAACGGCGAGGGCTCGCCCGCCGGGTCCGCCGCGCGGCGCGCTTTAGCGAACTCCGCCTCGGCCGCCTCGTGGTCGCCCCGCACCCGTCGGGCGTTGGCCAGGTAGACCCAGGCGCATTCGAGCGCCGCGGCACGGAAGGGCGTGCCTTCGGCGGCCCTCTCGGCCGCGCGGAGGGCGAGCTCCGCGAGAGTGATCGCCGCCCCCGCGTCGCGCACGGCGGCCTTCTCGCTTTCGTGGGCCAGCCGCTCGACGAGCGCCCAGCTCTGAAAAGGGGGCGAGATCTCGACCAGCCGGAGGCGATCGGCCGGCGGGAGTTGCGCGAGCCTCTGCCAGAGAACCTCGGCCGCCGCGCGCTCCTCCGGTTCCGAGCGGGGTGAGGAAATTCGCGCCGCTAGCTCGCCGAGCGCCGACTCCATGCGCCGCCTCACTCGCTCGGCGATCGCCGTCGCACGCACCGAGGCCGAGCCCGTCGCGCCCCCGGCCATTTCCGAGTCGCGGGCGGCCGCCTCGCGCAGCGCCTCGAGCGAGGTCCCCGCGGCGGCGGCGAGGCGGGCGAGCGTCGCCGGCCGCGGCCTCTGCTTGCCGTTCTCGTAGGCCGAGATCTGCGCCGGGTGGAGACGCGCCGCGCGCGCGAGCTCCTTCTGCGTCCAGCGCGGCCTGCCCCGCATCATCCGGACCAGGCTGGCCACGGAGGGCTCGGCGCTCCCGGACGCGGCTTCCCCTCCCGGCGCGCTTTTCGCCTTCGCCGCCCGCCCCGCCCCCTTCGCTGCTCGCGCCTTGCGCGCTTCCGGTTTCGCCTTCACCGCTCCCTCCTCTCGCGAACCGCCGTGCGGCATAGTCTCTTCACCCGAATATTCGGGTGAGAACGCCTTTCGCGACCCCTCGGACGCCGGACGCTCCGGCTGTCCGCTTCGAACCAAGGAGAGCCGTCATGTCCCGACTCCGCCTCTCGCCGCGCCCGTTCCGCCCGTTCGCCGTTCCTCTCGCGCTGGCCCTCGCCCTCGCCGGCCAGATCGCCTTCGCACCGCCCGCCCACGCCGCGCCGGGTGGGCTTTCGCTCCCTTTCTCGGACTGGCTCGGCGCGCTCGCCCGGCTCTGGGCGCCGGAGGGCTGCATCCTCGATCCGGGCGGGCGATGCCGCGACAGGCAGGCTGTCGCGCCGCGCGACGAGGGCTGCGGGATCGACCCGGGTGGAAAGTGCGCCACAGCTCCCGCCCAAGTCTGGGCGCCAGCAGGTTGCGTGGTCGATCCGCATGGCATGTGCCGCGGTAGCCAGGCCGTGCCAACGCGCGACGCTGGGTGCGGAATCGATCCGGGTGGCGCCTGCACGCAGTGAGCGGTGCCCCGAGCCCGTGCTAAAGCTCATAGCTTTTTTTCAGCCACCGACGCTGTCGCTGGGGCCTACCGCTTTGAGCGCGCTGTGAGCAGCGACAGCCTGCTCGGCGGTCGCTCTCTCTTGCAGGGCGGCGGCGAGGAAGAGGCGGACCGCGGCGAGCCCCTCCCGCTCAATGTCGAGCGCGCGGAAGATCGCCGCGGTCTGCAACGCGAGGCTTCGGGTCTCGGCCGGGTGCCCTGCCGTTAGCTGGACCGCCGCGAGGTCGAGCGCGGCGAGCGCGGCGTCGTAGGCCATGTCGCGCGCCGCGAAGTCGCGCCAGACCTGATTGAGCGCGGCGGCGGCGGCCTCGGAGTCTCCCCCCACTGCTGCGGCCAGTCCCTCCAGCCAGAGGACGCGCAGGAGGTCGAGCGCGTCCCGCCGTTCCTCGGCGAGGGCGCGCACGCGTGGGAGTAGCCCCGTCGCCTCTCCACCCCGCCCGAGGTCGAGAAGAGTCGCCGCCAAATTGAAGATCGCGCCCCAATAGAGCCGCGGCTCGCTCCGCTCGTCGAGCGCGGCGAAGGCCTCGCGTAGCGCCCCGAGCGCGGCCTCCGCGTCCCCCGCCTGCTGGAGCATGAAGGCGCGGTTGAGCCAGAGGAATCCATGCTCACTTTGTCGGCCGAGCGCGAGCGCCCGCTCGGAAAGCGCGAGTGCTTCCGGAAAACGGCGCTGGTCTCGGTAAAGCGAAGCTTCACGGTCCAGCATTAGGGCCCGAGAGAAAGGCGACCGCTCCAGCTCCCCCGCGGCGGCGGCCTCTTCCTTTGCGCGAGCCAACGCCTCCCAGGCAGCGGCGTGAAGGCCCTTCACGCGCCGTGCGTTGCCCACGTAGACCCAGGCGTATTCGCGCGCGGCGGCGCGGAGGGGGGCGGGGCCGGGGGCGAGATCGGCCGTGTGGAGGGCGAGCGCCGCGAGGCCGAGCGCCTGGTCGGCGTCGTGCGCCGCAGCCCGCTCGCTCTCGTGGGCAAGCCGCTCGACGAGAGCCCAAGTGGCGTAGCCGGGCGTCTGCGCGATCGCGAGCCGCCGATCGGCTTCCCTCTTCATCGGGCGGAGCACCGCCCAGACCTCCGCGGCCTGGGCTCGCGCCGCCTCGTGCAGCAGGGCGCGCCCCGCGGCGAGCAGGTCGCGGCGCACGAGGCGGGCGATCTTGGCCGCGGCCTGCTCGAGCCCGGCGCGCAGGTCGGGCGACAGCTCCGCGCCCGAGTCCGTGGCCGGTGCGGCGGCGCGGACCGATTCGAGCGCCGCGAGGATCGACTCGACGGCCCAGGGCGGCGCCCCCATCAAGGCCGCCAGCCCGTCGAGCCGGGAGCGCTCGAGAGCATGCTTCATGCGCCCGGTCTCGTAGTCGCTCAGGGTGGCCACCTTGATGCCCGCGCGCCCCGCCAGCTCGGCCTGGCTCCAGCCGAGGGCCTCGCGCAGGTGCTTGAGCGCGTC
>DATMZU010000132.1:0-7160 GCA_035607435.1 Thermoanaerobaculia bacterium
AGCCGCGAGCTCCGCCGGCTCTAGCCTCCCTCCCCGGAGAGCAAAGGAGTACCTCTCACATGAAGCGCTCGTCTTATCTTCTCTCCTCGCTGCTCGCCGCGGGTCTTCTCCTCGGGGGCACGGGTCTCTCCGCCGCCCCGGCGCCGCAAGCCGGGACCGCTCCGGCCGCACCCACCGCGTCGCCGCTCGACAAGCCGGTGTTCGACGCGATCGAAAAATACAAAGCCGGCGATGCGCCCGGCGCGCTCGCGATCCTCGAACCGCACAAGGGCGAGCTGACCGGCCAGCGGCCGCTGCTCGCGCTGCTCGGCGCGCTCTACCTCGATTCCGGCAAACCGCAGCCGGCGCTCGAAATCCTGGCGCCGCTCGCGGCGGCGGCCGACGCGGATGCCCCGGTGCTTTACAACACGGGCCGCGCGGAGCTGGCGCTCGGCAAGATCGCCGAAGCGCGCCGCGACCTCGCCCGCTCGGTGGCGATCGAACCGGCCTCGCCCGCCTCGCGCGAGCTGGGCCTCCTGTTCGCCCGCGAGGGCCAGATCGTCGAGGCGTATCGGAGCCTGCGCCCCTGGTCGATCCGCAGCCCGCGCGACAGCGAAGCGCGGCTCACCGCGGCGATGCTCGCGCTCCAGCTCGAACGTCCGTTCGAAGCCGAGGAGCTGCTGATCGGGCAGAAGGCGGACGATCCAGCCATCCGCCTGCTGTCGGCCAAGGTCGCGATCCAAAAAGGGGACGGCCCCGCGGCGCTCGCGCTGCTCCAGCCGATCGCCGCCAAGCATCCGCCGGCCATGGACCTGGAGATTCGCCGCACCCAGGCCGAGGCCTATCTGCTCGCCGACTCTCCCGCCGAGGCGCTCGCCCTCCTGCGCGGCAAGAGCGGCAACGTGCCCGCGCTCGCCCTGCTGCTCGCCCGCGCCCAGCGCCAGACTAAGGACGCCGCCGGAGCGCTCGCGACCCTCAAGCCGTTCGCCGACAAGCTGCCAACCGATCCGGCCGCGGCCGGCGATCCCCGTCCGGCCGCCGCGATCGCGGTCGAATACGGCCAGCTCCTGGCCGCGCAAGGCAAGGCGCCCGAGGGGCTCGTCTTCCTCGAACGGGCGACGAAATTGAACCCCGTCTCGCCCGAGGCGTTCCGCGCTTATGGCGACGCGCTCACCGCGGCCCATCGAGCGGAAGAGGCCAGGGCGCCGCTCGCTAAGGCGCAAGAGCTTGCCGCCGGACGCGCCAAGGCGCGGGCCGAAGCCGAAAAAGCGGCTCAGGAGTTCCGCGCCGCCGTCACCGAAACCACCACCGCGCCGCCCAAGCCCGCCGTGCCGGCCTCGCCCGAGATGCAGGAGGCGATGCGCAAAATGGCCACCGGCGATCAGGCCGGCGCGATCGCCGCCATCCACAAGCGGGTGGTGGCGGTGCCCGGCGACGTGGTCGCCCGGGCGCTCGAAGTCCGCCTGCTGCTCAGCTCGAAGCGCTACACCGAAGCGCTTGCCGCCGCCGATGCCGCCCTCCGCCAGGCGCCCCAGAACCCCGACATGATCTACCAGCACGGCGCAGTGCAGATGGCGCTCGGCCACGTCGGCGACGCCGAGCTCGACTTCCGCCGGGCGATCGCGATCGACGCAAAAAACGTCGCCGCGATGAGCGATCTCGCGGTTCTCTTGAGCGTCCAGAACAAGAAGCCCGAAGCCGAGCAGCTGCTCCGGCGAGTGTTGGAGATCAATCCCCGCGACGTCAACGCGAAACAGACTCTGGACGCGTTATACGAGAAGTAGAGAGCCGCGCGCCGCGAGATGGCGGCTTTCGCCCGCCGCCATCGCTTCTCCGCGGCCGGAAATGGTGATACTCCCCGACAAGCCGCTTTTCGGTCTCAGAATCGGCTTCCGCGCTCGGATAGCCGCTATCCACCGCGGATAGCGGCTATCTGCGCTGGATAGCGGCTATCCGTCCCAGAATCGGAATAACGGTCCCAGGAGCGGACTATCCGTCCCAGAACCGGAATAACAGTCCCAGAATCGGACTATCCGTCCCAAAATCGGAATAACGGTCCCAGAACAGGACTATCCGTCCCAGAATCGGAATATCAGTCCCAGAACCGGAATATCCGTCCCGGAATCGGAGTGGCGGTCTCGAAAATGGAACAACAGGCGCCGAATCGGGGCTGCGTACGCCCGTAGCCCTTATCGTCCTCGCAATTCCGCCGCCAGCGCCAGCTTCGACAATCCCGCCGCCTGAAGCCTTTCCACCAGCCGGCGCACGTCGCGATACGGCAGCCGATGATCGGCTTCCACCACGATCGTCTTGCTTAAATCCGCCGTGGCCAGCTCGCCGAAAGCGCGATCGAGCCGCTCCTCGGGCACCAAATGGCGGTCGATGAACACCAGGCCGTCCCACTGAAGCGAGATCGCGATCCGCGGCGCCTCCGCCGGTAGAATGTTTGTCATGTCCAGGCGAGGCAAATCCCCCCAACGACGTGAGAAACGCCAGCCCCCTGGCGAGAAGGCGGCCGGAACCAAGCAGCAGGGCTCATTCTTCAAGCATCCGCTTTTCGGCCAGATTCCAATGATCCCGACGGTCTCACCGTCAGGGGTCCCATACCTCGAATTCGACTTCGATTATCAGCCGCCGCTTCCGCCGGGCGCCGTTCGCGGCGAGCCGCGGGTGCAGGTGGTGTCGATCGTGCGCCGCATCCCTCACTACTTCTATGTGAACGAGGTCCGGCACTGCGTTTCCTGCGATCGAGACTTCACCTTTTCGGCCACGGAGCAGAAGCACTGGTATGAAAAACTCCGGTTCCGCCTCGATTCGATCGCGATCCGGTGCCTCGACTGCCGCCGCAAGGTGCGCGGCGAGACAGCCCTGCGCAACGCGGTCGAGCGGGCGCGGGCGGATCTCGCCGAGCGGCCGGCCGATCCAAAGGCAACCCTCGGGCTGGCCGAGGCGATGGTCCGCCTGTACGAGCACACCGGGCACGGCAATTTGAACGAGATGATCTCACTCGCCCGGAAAGCCGCGAAGCTCGGGGAGACGGCGAAGATTCCGCGCTTCGAAGCCCTCTGCCGCTTCTGGGAAGCCAAAGCCCAAGCGCTCGCCGGCCGTCCGCAGCGGGCGGAGCCGCTCTTCCGCGAGGTGCTCGAAACCCTCCCGACGAGCAAACAGGGGATCGCGCTGCGCGCCGAGGCGGTCTGGCACCTCGATCCGGCGCGGAGCACGGAGTAGATCAGCCGATCAAGAACTCCGCCATCCGAGCCCGCACCTCGTCCGGGAAGGCAAGCGGCACGGGCGTTCCTGACGCCATCTCGCAATGGACCAAGCGCGCTTCCGCGACGAGCATCGGCTTGCCGACGGGTGGATCGGCGCGGACTTCGAGCGATACGGACGACTTGCCGATCTCCCGCACGCCGAGGCTCCAGGCAATCTCTTCGCCCATCCGCCCGGGTGCCGTGAAATCGATCGCCAGGCGCACGATCGGAATGCCGCGCTTCAGCTCTCCGTGGAGCCTAGGGAATCCGTAGTCCAACCCGTCGCGAAACCAGTCCTCGACCAGATCGTTGATCAGACCGCAAAGCCGCGGATAAAACGCGATGCCCGCCGGGTCGCAATCGGCGAAGCGGAGCGGGCGGCGGACGACGAAACGGCGCGCGGGGGAATCGTTGGGCTCGGGCATGGGTGGGAGAATCTCATGATCGGGCCTCACCCTGGACGCCGTTGAACCGGTTGGTGACCCAGGCCTACGACCTGGGCTAACGAAGACGCGACCCTTCAGGCCGCAAAAACATCGACGTTGCCTGGGTTCAGGGCCGTGGGGTTCACGTTAGGATGACACCATGAATTGGACCAACCAACCCGTCCTCATCACCGGCGCCACCGGATTCGTCGGCGGTCGCCTTGCGGAGCGCCTCGCGGCGGCCGGGGCTCGCGTACGGGCGATCGTACGGCGCGAGGATCCCGAGCTGGCGAACGTTGAACAGATGGAAGGAGATTTCACCGATCCGGAGACGGCGCGCCGCGGCTGCGAGGGCCAAGCGATCGTGATCCATGCCGCCGCTTCGATCGGCGGCGAGCGGGACGAGTCGCTGCGGGTGAACGCCGCGGGCACGGCGGGACTTGCGGCTGCGGCTCGTGCCGCGGGGTGCCGGCGATTCGTTCACATTTCGACCATCTCGGTCTACGACTGGGAAGCCGCCCGCGCGGCTGACGGAGATCTGGGTCCCGACGCCGAATTCGACGAGACGACGCCGCTCAAGGGAGGGGACGGCAATTTCGCCCACTCTCCCGCCACCACCCCTTGGTACGGCATCACCAAGGCGGACGCCGAGCGGGCGCTGGAACGCGAGATGGCGTTGGGGCTGTCCGCCACGATTTTCCGTCTCGGTGCCGTGCTCGGCGCGCATCCGGCCTCCTACTGGGCCGTGAAGATTCCGACCGCGATACGTGCCGGCCAGGTTCCCCTGGTCGCCGACGGTGCCGGCCCTCTGCCCTGGACCCATATCGAAAACATCGGTCAAGCCATCGATCTGGCGGTGCCGAATCCCGCCGCGATCGGTCGCGTCTATAACTTGGTCGATGGTCACGTCACGCTCGGCCGCTACGTCGAGGACGTCCGGGCATGGTTTCCGGACGCTCTCCCGGCGCCGCGCAAGGACGCCGAGGAGGGAGGAACGTTCGCCGAGCACTGTTCGAACGAGCGCATCCGCCGCGAGCTGGGCTACGCCCCGATCCGCACCTACGAGGAGGGAATGGCCGAAGCCGCCGCCTGGTGGCGGGGGCGGGAGTAGCCGCGGGAAATCTCGGGCCGTTCCACCCAGGCCGTTGGCCTGGGCTGAGTTAACGCGACCCGTTGGGCCGCAAAAGCACCGGAATGAGGTTTCTGTCTTTTGCGGCCCGAAGGGTCGCGTCACCTCAGCCCAGGCCAACGGCCTGGGTCACCTGGTGGCGGGGGCGGGAGTGAGGATGGTAATCTCCCGCGCATGAGCAATCCACGCGTATTCTTCGACATTGAAGCCGACGGCGCCCCTCTGGGCCGCATCGTCATGGAACTGGCGGCCGACGTCGTTCCGAAAACTGCCGAAAACTTCCGCGCTCTCTGCACCGGCGAGCCGGGGTTCGGCTATGAGGGCAGCACGTTTCACCGCGTCATCTCGAACTTCATGTGCCAGGGCGGTGACTTCACCAACCACAATGGCACCGGCGGCAAATCGATTTACGGCGCCAAGTTCGCGGACGAGAACTTCCAGCTCAAGCACACCGGGCCGGGCATTCTCTCGATGGCGAACGCCGGACCGAACACCAACGGCTCCCAGTTCTTCCTGACCACCGTCAAGACCGACTGGCTCGACGGCAAGCACGTCGTCTTCGGCCACGTCACCGAAGGAATGGACGTGGTGAAGAAGGTCGAGTCCTACGGCAGCCAGAGTGGCAAGACGAGCAAGAAGATCGTCGTCGCAAAGTCCGGCCAGCTCGACTGAGGGGGCTTTACGGCGTTCGAGGAGGAATGGCTCGATGAAGCCGGAGACTTGGACTGACCCCTTCGTCGAGGAAGTCAGGAAGATTCGGGAGGAGCACGCGGCCAGATTCGACTTCGATCTCGCCCGGATCTTCGAGGACCTCAAGAAGAACGAACGAGAGTCGGGGAGAGAGGTCGTTTCGTTCGCCCGGGAACCCAAGTCACCTGTTGCGGGCTGACATGGCCGAACGTCGAGGTGCCGGGGGAACCCCGGGCGGGATGGGCGAGTTCCTGATCGGATTGGTGATGGCGATCGTGGGCGGTTATCTCTTGACCACCCAGGTGACCGTGACCAGCGGCGCTTGGATGCTTTGGGGCCGCAGCGCCTTCGGGTTGTCGCTGATTCCGTTCATCTTCGGCATCGGCCTCCTGTTCTGGAATGGCCGCTCGATCTTCGGCTGGCTGCTGCTCGTCGGCGGCTCCGTCATCATCCTTGCCGGAATCCTGACCAACCTGGAGATCTATTTCGAGCGGACGAGCCTGTTCAATACGCTGCTCATGCTCGTTCTCCTGTTCGGCGGGATCGGCCTCATGGCCCGAGGGGTCCGCGCGCACGGCGAGTGAACCTCTCGGCCTCTTGAAGGGCGAACCCTCCCGCCGGGAAACCCCGACGGGAGGGTCACAAACGCAATAGAGCGGACCTTAGAAGAGCAGATTCCCCTCGCCCAGCGTGAAGTTGAGGCCGGTGCCGTAGCGGGCCTTTGCGGACTGGAGATCCTCGAGCGCCCTCTCGACGAACTTCAGCTTTTGCCGGGCTTTCTGGACTGAGATGGCGGAGTGGTTGGCGGAGATGGCGCGCTTCAAATCTTTCTCCGCCTCGGGATAAAGCCCCTTGTCGTCGAGGACTTGCATGGCGTCGCGTCCCTCGACGTTCGACAGTTCGAGCAGGCTCTCCACCGTGCTCATCACCTGAACGCCGTTGGCGCAGGAGAGGCTGCCATTGTCACCGCAGACCGCGATCCACTGGTCGAGGAGCACCAGCGCTGCCTGGTTTCTTTGGATCGAGATGGCGTTGTTGAAAGCCGCGTTGATCACCCGCAGGAACTTGCCAATGTTGTCGATGTCGGCCAGCGACAGCGGGATGGCGATACCCGCGCCGGCCGGCGAGTTGGCGAACGCGGAGGTGGTGTAGAACGCCACCGCGTCCTCGATCGTGGCGGCGCTGTTGTTGTGGAAGAAAGGCTCGGTATCGGCCGCCTCGATCAGAGGTGTTGAGTTGAAGGTGCCGTCGCCGAAGCAGTCGTTCGAGCCGTTGGCGTCGCAATCCCGGGCGGCGACTCCGAATCCGCCGTCTCGCGGGTGGGCCTCGGTGGTCTGACTGGGGTCGGGCGACCGTTCCACACCGGTGTCGAAGTTGCGGTTCTGGCCGTTGCCCACGTTGGCTCCGGCGTTGGCGTGGCAGGTGTTGCATCGCGCGTCGGCGGCCACGAACCGGACCTTGCCCGCCTGGGCGGCCGCGTCGGAAAGGGTCACGTTCGCGAGCGTGAGCTCGTTCAGGCGGCCGCTGCTCATCATGAACGCCTCCATGGCGTCCAGCTCGTCGTCGGTCGGTGCGACGAAATCCGTCCCCGGGGTGCGCGCCAGCGACTTGGTGAGGTGCTGGATCGTCGCACCGAGCGGAAACATGCGCAGGGTCCCCGGCGCGGGCGCCCCGTCGCCGCTCCAG
>DATMZU010000138.1:0-14489 GCA_035607435.1 Thermoanaerobaculia bacterium
AGTGGGTGGCACTCCTCGCTGCTTCGGGCGCCTCTCCGCTTTCCCGTCAGGGCGAAGCGGGATCGAGAATCGTGACCGGAAGACTCCGGAAATGAGCGATATTGAACGTGAGCAGCCGGGCGATGCCGTAACTTTGCATGGCCGCCACCAGCCGCACGTCGTGCGCCCGAAAGCCTGTCACACCGTAGGATTCGACCAGACTTTGCCAAAGCCTGCTCAACTCCTCGCGGTCAGGAAGCAGCGTAAAACGCCGTTGAAAGAAGCGCAGCCAGTGACCGGCCTGGGCCGGGGTCATTCCCAACCCGTTGCTCCCCGCGGGAGGAGCCCCCGGCGGACGGGTCGCCACTACCCAGAACTCGTATAAATTCTGGGGAACGAGAGCCAGCAGCTCTCGGCGTCCCAGGAGGGTCTGGATTGCCGCACGCGCCGTAACGGCTTGCGCTTCCTGCGATCGCGTCATCCGGGTGAGCAGGTTTGTATCCAGCAGGATCATTCGACTTCGCCGCGCGTATAGACGGTTTCGCGCGCGTCGTCTAGATCCTTGACGTCCACCATATAGGGGAGCATTTCGGCGAAGATGTCCTCCCCTTTCGGTTTTCGCGCCTCCGCCGAAGCCGGCTCTTCCACAAAGACCACGGCCTCGCGGACATCACCGGGCATCCGGACCAGGTTCTCGGCGATTTGCTGCTTCGTTCCTCTCAGAACGTGCGTCTGCATGATTCAACTCCGTAGGTTTGCGTAGCAACTACCAGGTCTCTCTTGACGCAGATCTATCTTTTCTGAATGCCGCTCCGATGGCAACCCAACCGGCTGCGCCGCCCTTCGAGAGCTGGCACGCTGGGCCAACGTGAGAACCTGCCGCCCGAATCGAGTACGAGATCAGGAGTCCGGCGGATCGCCGTCGCCGTCGTCGTCCCGCCGCGCGACTTGGACCACCTGGGTGGCGTTCATCACGCGGGTCAGGTTTTCGATGTCTTCAGGACGGATCGGAGCGCCGGCCAGCGCTCCCACCTCGAGCATTGCGGAGAGAAAAATCTTCGCACACAAATTCCGTTTCTTCCGAGCCATGGCTCCTCCATTCGCCGGTTCCCGAAAACGAAGGGGACGGCGAGGAAGGAGGACCGCGGAAGAGGACGGGCGCTTCGCGCTCGATCCGGTTGAGATCGGCCTCTGGCGATTCGTAGCGAACCGCGCGGACGGGTGGCGGTACGAGATGGCCAACTTCCAAATAGCACGGCGCGAGGCCCCAGATCGCCGCCGGAACGACGAGCAGCGCGAGGCACAGGGCCGCGAGGCAGAGGATGGCGATGGGTTTGCGCATGGGGGCGGGTGAGAACTGACGGTTATTTTACCACCGCAGCGACCAACTCGTTGTGGAGTGCGGCGACGCGTCGCCGCTTTGACCGGAGTCTTCACACGATCACCAGCGTCTAAAGCGCCGACACGTCGGCGCACTCCAAATGGGGTCCTGTAACCTTTCGGCGGCCGCCGCGTAATCAGATCTGGCTTCGATTTCTACATTGTAGAGGCCGCGGCCCGACGAATCATGAAACCCGCTCTCCAAGACCCCAAGCCCCCGAGGCGGCTCCCCCGCCTTGCCGCGGCCCTGTTCCGGTCTTTCGTTCCGACCGCGGAGCGCGACGAGGTGCTTGCCGACCTTGCGGCGGAGCACGCGGAGCGGGCGGCGACCGGGGGCCGGTGGGCCGCCGGGATTTGGCTCTGGCGGCAGCTGTGGGGATCGCTTCCCGCCCTCGTCCGTCGGAGCTGGTGGCGGGGTTGGACGGGGTTCGAGCCGCGCGCAAGTCGCATGCAACCTGGAGGTTCTGCCATGGAAAGTTGGATTGTGGATCTGCGCTACTCCGCCCGGCGGCTCGCGAGCCGGCCTGGTTATCTGATGCTCGCCGTCCTTACCCTGGCACTCGGCGCCGGGGGGTCGGCCGCGATCTACAGCGTCGTCCGCACGCTGCTGCTCGAACCGCTGCCGGTCGCCCGCGAGGCGGAGGTGGGAGTGCTTTGGGATCCGGGGGATTGGACGGAAGAGGAGTTCCTCTACCTCCGGCCGCACTTCCCGGGTTTTTCGCGGATGGCCGCGATGACCACCCAGGATTCGACCTTGGAGCTTCCCGGCGAGCCGCTGCGGATGGTCCACGGCACCCTCGCCACGGCCGAGCTGTTCGACGTGCTGGGCACGGCGCCTCTCCTGGGGCGCACGTTCAAGGCGGGAGACGATCTGGCGGGCGCCGAGCCGGTCGCGGTGCTCTCCCACGGACTGTGGCGGGAGCTGGGCGGGGACGCCTCGATCCTCGGCCGCCGGCTCGAAGTGGGCGGCATCTCGCGGACCGTGGTCGGCGTCATGCCGAGCGGCTTCTGGTTCCCCAGCCCAACGACCCGAATCTGGACCGCCGTGCCGCTCAGCAGCACGAACCGGTCGGGGAACTACGCGCTCGTCGGGCGGGTCGCTCAAAGCGCGCGGGTGGACCACATGGAGGGTCCGCTCCAGGCCCTTGCGAAGACGCTCGGCGCGCGGTTCAAGTATCCGACGGATTGGGACAAGACCAAGTCCCCTGCCATCACGCCGCTGCGCGAATTCCTCGTCGGCAAGATCCGCCCGAGCCTTTTGGCGACCTCCGCCGCGATGGCGCTGATCCTGATGATGGCCTGCGTCAACGTCGCGGCGCTGATGCTCGGCCAGGTGGGCCGGCGGAGCACGGAGCTATCGGTGCGGACGGCGCTCGGGGCGGGACGGAAACGGCTGCTGCAGCAGCTCGTCATCGAGTCTCTGCTGATCGGCGCTCTCGCCGGGGCGGCCGGTGCCCTGATCGCCATGGCGGGTTTCCAAGTGCTGGTCGGATCGCTTCCGCTCGGGGAACTGGCCGAGACGGCGCGGCTCGACTGGACGCTGTTCTGGGCGGCGATCGGGGTCGCGCTGATCGCCGCGGCGGCGATCGTCGTCGTGCCGGGTATCGCGCTCTGGCGGGGGAACCTCCAGGGCTCGATCGCGACCTCGCGGACCGGCGGTATTTCCGGAGCCGGAGGCCGCGGCGGGCGCCTCGACGGCGGGCTGGTGGTCACCCAGATCGCCCTCGCGGTGCTGCTCGCGGCGGGCGCGGGGCTCCTCCTGCGCAGCGTCGCGGCGCTTCGCGCCATCGATCCCGGCCTGCACGTGGACCGTATTGCGGTGCTCGACGCCGCGATGCCGAGCGAGCTGTCTTCGGATCAGCGACGCCAGGAGGTGCTCAGCCTCCTGCCGGCGCTGGAGAAGCTGCCCGGCGTCCGCGCGGCCGCCGCGACCCAGAAGCTGCCGTTGCGCGGCCCGGGCGACTCCTGGGGCATCGCGATCGAGGGCAAGCCGGATCTCGCCGAGAGCACCACCTATTTCCGCATCGTCACTCCCCACTACTTCCAGGCCCTCGGCATGCCGATCCGGCGCGGGCGCGGGCTGCTCGCCACCGACCGCGCCGGGACGGAGCGCGTGGTGGTGATCAACGAGGCGCTCGCCGCGAAGTACTTCCCCGGCGAAGACCCGCTCGGCCGGATTCTTCATACCGGGTTCGACGAGCGGGGGGAAAGGATCGTCGGAGTGGTCGGCAACGTGCCTGAGGCGAACCTGTCCGAACCGCCCGTTCCCGCCCGGTACATGCTGTACGAGCAGGTGCCGTACGCCTCGTACCAGGTGTCGTTCGTCCTCTCGGCGGCGAGCGCCCAAGAGGTCCCGCGGCTGCTCGAAGCCGGCCGCGGAACGATCGAGCGCGAAGGCCGGCGGATCGCGCTTCAGCGCACGGTCACCTTCGGCTCGATCTTCGAGGAGGCGATCGGCGCGCCGCGGCAGATCGCCGTCCTGCTCTCGCTGCTCGCCGGCCTCGCCCTGGTGCTGGGCGCGGTGGGGGTCTACGGCATGATCTCCCAGTTCGTCACTCGCCGGACGCGGGAGTACGGCATCCGCATCGCCCTCGGCTTGAAGCCGGTGCGCGTGGTGACGCAGGTGATGGGCCGGGGGCTCCGGCTGGTGGTGCTGGGGAGCGCAGCGGGCATCGTGGGGGCGCTGCTCTCCACGCGGCTCCTGGCTTCCCTGCTCTACGGCGTGGGAGCCACCGACCCGCGGGCGCTCGTCGGCGCGGTGGTCGCCCTGCTTGCGGTCGGCGCGCTCGCCGCCTTCGTCCCCGCCCGCCGCGCGAGCCGCACCGATCCGGCGTCCGTGTTGCGGCAGGAGTAGCTGCCGATGAAACCCGCCACGGCCGCCGACCTCGCCCCCATCGGAAGCTTCGAAGAGCAGGTGATGCTCGCCGTCCTGCGCACCGCGCCGGAGGCCTACGGCATGAACGTGCGCCGCGAGCTGGAAAAAGTGGCCCGCCGAGACGTGACCATCGGCTCGGTCTACGCCACCCTCGATCGCCTGGAGGCCAAGGGGCTGGTCGCCTCCGAGCGGGCCGCATCTCTGGACGACGCCGGCTCGCGCCGCATCTTCTCGGTCACTCCCCTCGGCGCCTTGGCCATGACTGAAACCCGGGCGATGCGCGAACGGCTGTGGGAGGGTGTCGAGCTGCGGGCATTGCTGGGGAGTGCGTAGCCCGTCGGCACGCACCTCCCCTCATGGCATAATCCACCCTCCTTTCCCGGAGGGTTTCGCCATGCGTAAGATCACTATCTTCCTCACTTTTCTCCTCCTCGCCGTCAGCACTTCCCACGCCGCCGTTTCGGGAAAGATCGGGCGCAAAGGGGTCACGGTCAACGTCGTCGATGCCGTGCTCTACGAGGGGAAGGACTTCTTCGGCGACGACCCCGCGCTGATCCTCCGGCTTTCCGCGGCGAAGCTCGATCATGCCGCGATCGACGAGGCGATCGATCTCGATGGAGAGATTGACCGCCAGGTCGAAGGTTCGCCGAACGTGACGCTGGAATTCCGCATGGACGGCTCGTGGTCGGGGGGCGGCGGCTATTACATTCCGGAGGCATCCTGCGGTTGGTGTCAGGACGGCGCGATCGCGGAAATGGCGAAAACCAAGTTCGAAAAGGATGTCCTTTCGGGGACGATCAAAGTCGTCTCGGCCACCTTGAAGGACGGCGACGGCCCCGACATCGATCTCACGCTCTCGGTCCCGATCTATCGGGTCAAGGGTCTGACGGAACTTCCGAAAGGCGGCGGCGAGCCGGCGCGGGCGTACCTCGCGTGCGCCGCGGCGATGACGGAACAGGCCAAGCCCGACAAGGCCGCCGTGATCTCCGCTTGTTTCGCCAAAGACGATGCGTGGGTCGCCAATTTGAATCTCGAAAATTACCCGGAATTCGCCGATCTCACGACGCCCGTGCGCTACGAGATCGGGAAAGGGTCGATGCTCGAAGAGGTGAAGGTCCTCTCGGGGCGGACGAAGGGCAAGCGCGCCGCCCTTGAAGTCGAAGGCAAACTCATCGACCGTTCGTCCGAACCGCCCTCGATCGAACGCTATCGCGGCCAGGTGTTCCTCGCCCTCACCGGCGACGGGTGGCGCCTCCGCGGCGGCGACATCGAGCCGGTCTACGACTAGGGATCGCTCTCTTTCCCCGTCCCCAGCGTACCGGCGAAGTAGGCGTCGCTGAGGAATTTGGCGACGCAAAAGGCGGTCGACCAACCGGCGAGGCCGGAGGTATAGAACCTCGCCGCCGCGAAGAACGTGGCGGACCAGACGACGAAGAACATCGCGATCTGCCACCACGCGATCGGGGTCGCAAGGCCGCGCGCGGCCCGATCGCTGCGCTTTGCGAGGTAGCGTCCGCCCAGCGCGAGCAGACCGAGCAGGGGAACGGCGTGAGGAATGACGCTGAGGATGACGATCAGCCAGCGCGCCCCGGCGTTCCATCCGGGCGTGCTGACCAGCTTGCCGCCGCCGCGCTCCCGGAAGCGGCGAAGGTCGCGCACCGCCCCGACCACGCCGCCGAGCAACGTGACCCCCAAGGGCCAGAGGATCTGAGATTCGCGCAAGGCCGCGGAAGGGTCACGCAGCAGGGCGAGGACCGCGTCGCCCATCTTCAGCACGGCGGAGATCAGGGCCAGGTTGCAACCCAGAATCACCGCAAAAATAAACAGCAGGAGGGCGAGACGCGCCGGGAGGAATTGCTTCAGATTGTCGGCCCGGGCCTCGGGCGGGACGAAGCGGCTCTCGACCGCCTCGACGACCGAGAGCAGAAGCGCCTCGAAGGCCACCAGCAGCACCAGACCCAGCGGGTCGATCCGGCCGGAGACCAGCAGGAAGCCGATGAACGCGTTGCTCGCGAACACCGCCAGGAGCTGTTCGAGCTGCGCCCGGCGGTCGCGCGGAGGCCGGCGTTCCTCAAGGGCGCTCGGCGCGAGGGTGCTCGGGGCGGGGGCGCTCGGGGCAAGGGGGAATCTATGTCGTTTGGATTTCCTGGCCATCGAGCGCGGCCCTCCTCTCTCTGCTTTTTCTCTTACCTCGCCACCCGGAACGGGTACTCCCCGACCGCCACCTCGCCGCCGCCCTTTTCCACTCCCGCGATCTTGAGCCGGTAGAGCCCGGGAGCGAGCATCTTCCCGGGGAGCAGGATCACGAGCGTGTCGCGGCCGTCCGGACGCAGGCCGTCCGAGGTCCAGATCGCCCGGCCGGCGGAGCCGGAGAGGGTGGCGCGATAGGCCGGGTGATCGACCGTCGCCAGCTCGATCGCGAGGAGGAACGAGCCGTCGCGGTCGGGGATCCGCAGCTGGTTCACCGGCTCGCGCGACCCTTCGCCGCTTCGCACCGCGGCGAGGATGAAGTAGGGAACGTTCACTTGCGGCGAGGGGCTCGAAGCGGGCACGGGCGCCGGGGCGCCGCGCTCTTGGGCGAGCTGTTCTTCGAGGCGGCGGCGCTCGGCGGCGCCGGTTCGTTCGACATCGCGCAGGCGGGCTTCCAGAGCGGCGCTCCGCGAGGCGGTTCCCGCCGTCGAGGCGGACTTCTCGGCCAGCTGTTGTTCGAGGCCACGGTTGCGCACGGCAAACCAGGTCGGGAGAACGACCAGCGCGGCGAGGGCTCCGGCGAGGGCGAGCCGCCGCCCGCGGGAGAGCAGCGCGAGGGCGGCGAGGAAGCCTACCGCCGCGCGCTCCTGGGAGGCTTTCGCGAGATCCTCGGCCGCGACCTGGAGCATTCCTTCGCGGAAGCCCTCCGCCGCTTCGAGCTTCTCCAGGCACTCCGCGCAGTCGAAGTAGTGGGCCTCGAAGGCGTCGCGCTCCGCCTCGGGGAGGCGGCCGGCGAGATAGGCGCCCACCAGATCGCGCGCCTCGACCTCGTCGTGCACGGCGTGGAGCGGATCGTTCATCCGGCCTTCCCTGCCGCCGCCTGGCGGCGCTCGAACAGCTCCTTGTAGCGTTGGCGGGCGCGGAACAGCACGCGGTTGAAATGGAGGTCGGAGAGCCCGAAATCGCGGCGGATCTCCTCCTTCTCGTCGCCCGCGATGTAGTAGCGGGAGAGGATCTCGCGGTCGCGGTCGTTGCGCAGATCGGCGAGCACGCGGCGCACGGTCGCGGCGCGCTCCCGGGCGAGCAGGCTCGCGAGCTGCCCCGGAGCCGGATCGGGCGCCACCTCGGTCTTCTCCGGGTCTCCGAGCCACCTGCCGCGCCGGGTGCCGTTCCGCGCCGAGGTCAGGAAGAGGTTCCGCGCCATGCCGCAGACGAAGCCCGGCAGCCGCTCCGGCTCGCGCAGCTCCCCACCGCGCACTTTCTCGATCACCCGCCGGAACGTCTCCTGGTACAGGTCCTCGGCGAGCGCGCCGTCGCGGGTGAGCCGGGAGAGCAGAAAGCGCAGCGCGCGGGCGAAGCGATGCACCAGATCGGCCTCGGCGGCGGGATCGCCGCGGCCGATCCGGCGCACGAGATCCGCCATCGCATCGGAGGGCGGATCGGGGATCGCATCGGAGGGCGGATCGGGGATCGGATCGGCCCCTGTCGCCTCGGCTCGACCGCTCATGAAAGGTTCATCGCCTGGAAGGGGGCGATGATACCAGAGGACTCCGGTCATACCCGTTGGTCAACCTCTCCGGGAGGAGGCGGCCCGGGACCGCGCCGCGCGGCGCGCGCGGAGGAACCGGCACAGGTCGCGCAGCAGGGAGGAGCCCTTCTCGAACGGCGGAATGTGCGCCTCGGCCGCGAAGCTCCCGGCGTTGCCGGTCGAGAGCGGATCGGTTTGGATCTCGCCGCGGATCGTCGCCAGGCCGCCCCCGGCCGACGCCGGAGTCAGCAGGAGCTGGACCTGGCATTTCACGGCGGCCGGCCCGATCTTTGCCGCAACGCCGCTCGCAGCGAGCGTGTCGGCTTTGACCGAGAGGTCGAGCCCGGCGACCGTGCACCAACGGCCGCTCCCATCGAGCCAGGCCAGGTCGTAGACGGGCGGAATCACCTCCTTGCCGATCGCGATCAGCAGGGAGCCGCCCACGACGAACGCGTCCTCGGGAATCCCCTCGCCTTTGGACGTGATCTCCCACGAGGTGATTTTCCAACCCTCGGGCCGCGCGAAATCATCCGTTGCCATCTTTCGCTCCTCCTGAGACGCGGGAGCCCGGCGGAATCGCCGACGCCCCACGCACAAGTTTCCCGAAGGCCCGTTCTATCCCAGGCCCTCGCCCCGCTTCTCGGATACGGGTTCCGTTTGGACCTGCTCGGCTCCTTCGTGTGCGCGCCTGCGGCGCTGCCAGTCGCCTGCGCGGTTCAATCGGAAACCGTATCGGTGACTCCTACGATCCCGCCCAGTCGCCTTGCAGCACGAATCCGCTCCAGTAGTAGGGCGAGCGCCACCGCGCCTCGGCGCGAACGCCAAGCTGCGCCTTCCGGAGCGCCGCGGCGGGCGTGAGGCCCTCGGCCAGCAGCCCGCGGTAGAAGCGCGACATCAGCTCCGCTGTGGCGCGATCCTCGACCCGCCAAAGACTCGCGAGCACTTGGCGGGCGCCGCCGTAGAGAAAACCCCGCGTGAGGCCGACCAGCCCCTCGCCGCGCACCTTTTGCCCGAGAGCCGTCTCGCAGCCCGAGAGCACCACGAGGTCCGCGCCGAGCCGCAGGTTGTAGACGTCGGGAAGGCCGAGGAACCCTTCCTCGGGCGCCCCCCGCTCGTCCACCCGCGAGAGCATCAGCCCGGAAAGCGCGGGCGTCGCCGCGTCGATCACGCCGTGGGTCGCGAAGTGGACGATCCGGTAGCGGGCGATCTCGGGCGACAGCGCGGTCGCCCGGTTGGCTTCGAAGTCGAGCGCGAGAAGCGACCGGCCGCGCGGAGGGATCGCCGGGGTTGCGGCGATCGCGGCGATCGCCTCCGCCTCTCGCCGGGTCCAGGGGAGGCGCGCGAACGCGTCGGCCTCGCGCGGAGCGGGAGCGCGAAGATTCGAGCCCGCCGCGGCCGCCCCCTCCGGGCTCCGCCGCACCCGCGGGTCGTCCGGACCGAACACCGGGTCGGCGAGCACCGCGACCGCTCCCGGCGCGGGCACCCGGCGGCCCAGCCGGCGCGCGAGAACGACCGACGAGGCCGAGAGCGCGTCCGCCACCTCGTGGCGGGCGAGCAGGGGGATAGGACGACCGCCCTCCGCGGCGCCCGCGTCCGGAATCGGCAGCGCCGCGAACGGCACGTACTGCAACTCGCCGTCGAGCACCACGATCAGCCGCCGCTCGCCGAGCCGCGCGGCAACCGGGCCGAGCAGCATCGCCGAAAGGCGCGCGGCGGCTCGGTCGAGATTCTCGCCCTCCCCCCCGAGCACCGACAGCCGCTCGTAGACCGCGCGGGCCGCCGCCTCGACCTCGGCGCGCGGCGGGAGCGTAAAGCCGGCGACCGACTCCGCGTCCACCGCCCAGAGGAAGCTGCGCTCTTCGCCCAAGGAGACTTCGAGCAGCAGGCTGCCGTCGGCAAGGAGAGCCTGGATCTCGGCGGCGGTCGCCGGCCGCGGCCGGGTGAGCTCGGCGTAGTGCGGGCTCTTCGCGCGGATCTCGGCATCGAGAGCGGCCAGCTCATCGATCGCCGCGCGCACCTCGACCTCCGCCGCACGCCGACGCTCCTCTCCCGCCGGACGGCTTGAAAGCTCGGCCCTCCGGCCGGCCTTGGCGTTCAGCCGCACGAGCAGATCGCGCTCCCGCTCGCGCAGCGCCGGATCGATCCCCTCCCGGATGTCGGCGCGCGACTCCTGAAGCAGGTCGAGAAGCGAGCGGGCGCGCGACCGCTCGGCGATTTCGAGCCCCGCGGCGGGCTCGCGCGCCGCCATCGCGAGGTCGATCGCCATCTCGAACGCGGCGCGCTGCGCGGCGAGATACGAGGCGCGCAGGTCCGGATCGCTCTCGCTCGCGCGAAGCGTCTCGATCAGGCCGAGCGCCTCGTCGAGCCGACCGCGCGCCGTCTCCGGCCGGCCGAGCTTCCGTTCCGCGCGGGCGAGCCCGACCAGCGCCTCGATCGAGCGGACGGGGGACTGGACCGTCCGGGCGAGATCGAGCGCCGCGTCGAACGACCGGCTCGCCGGCTCCGCCCGCCCGAGCGCGAGCTGCGCCGCGCCGAGCAGTTGGTGCACTGCGGCTTCATCGATCCGGTCCTCGATCTGCCGCGCGAGATCGAGCGCGGGACCCAAGTCGGCCAGCGCAGCTTCCGCCTCGCCCGCCGCGAGACTCGCTTTGCCGGAGAGCAGGCGCGCGAGCAGCTCGCCGCGCCGGTCGGACGCCGCATTCGCCGCGGCGGCGGACCGGCGGCCGAGGTCGAGCGCCGGCCCCACCTCGCCGGCCTGGAGCCGCGCGTAGCCGACCGCGACCTCGGCCGCCGCGGCGCCCTTCGCATCGCCCGCCGCGCGCCGGATCGCGAGCGCCCCTTCCAGGTCTTCAAGCGCGCGGGAAAGGTCACCGAGCCCGTAGTAGGCGGCGCCCCGGTTGCGCAGCACCGAGGCCTCCCACAGCCGGTCGCCCGACGCCTGAAACAGCGCGAGCGCCGGGGTGTAGGCATCGAGTGCCCGGCCGAAATCGCCGAGGTCGTTGTAGAGAGCGCCCAGGTTGTTGAGCGTCCGCGCCTCGCCGCGCCGGTCGCCGAGCGCGCGCCAGAGCGCGAGCACCTCTCGATCCGCCGCGAGCGCCGCCGCGGGCTCGCCGAGGCCGTGGTAAACCGCCGCCAGGTTGTGGAGCACGTTCGCCTTCCACGAGCCGGTCTCCCCCGCCGCCGCGAACGCGTCGAGCGCTTGGCCGTAGACCACGAGCGCCTCGCGCAGGCTGCCGCCCGAGTGGAGCGCGAAACCGAGGTTGTTGAGCGCCTTGGCCTGCTCGTAGGTGCGGCCGAGGCGGCGTTCGAGATCGAGCGCCCGCCGCTGCGCCTCCGCCGCCCCCGAAGTATCGCCCGCCGCCGTGCGGGCTAGCCCTAAGCCACTCCAGGCCGCCGCCTGCCCTCCCTCGTCGCCAAGCGCGGCGAAGCGGTCGAGCGCCTCGGAAAAGCGGTCGAGCGCGGCCGTCGGCTCGCCGAGCGCAAGCGCGATCCCGCCCCGCGCGAGGGCACAGCGCGCCTCGTCGGAACCGCGCCCCAAGGCGCGCCAGCGCAGCCCCGCCTGCTCGTAGAGCGCGGCCGCCTGCCGCTTGTCCTCCGCGCCCTCCCGGCGGTTCGCGGCACCGGCCTCGGTGAGCAGGCGCTCCGCTTCGACGCGCCCGCGCTCCGCCTCGCTCCCCTCCCCGATCTCCTCCAGCCGGATCGCGTACGTCCCGGGCGCCGCGCCGGGGCTCGGGGAAAGCACCCGGATCTCGACCGTGCCGACCATCTCCGGAGGCAGCAGCAAGGATTCCGGACCTTCGCTGTCGAGCGGCCCGTCCACCGCGAGCAATTGCTCCGCCCGCGCCGCTTCGACCGCGACGTCGATCCCGCGCTGCTCGACCGTGACCAGGAGCCGCGCGCCGGGGCGCGCGTCTACAAAGTAAGCGTGCGCCTCACCCCCGGCGAGGCGCCGCTCGATCGCCTTGCCCGCGCGGAGCTGCCGCGGCGCCGCCGTTTCCTGCGGCAAAGCGGCGGCCGCGAAGACCGCAGCCGCCGCGCCCAGCCCACAGATCCTCCGGACGCTCCGGTCCAGGCCACGAAGGTCGCCGATGCCCATCTTCTTTCTCACCGCAGGATCTTCAAAGGATAGCACGCCGGTTCCGGATCGATCCTTGGCGAAAGGCTCCGAAAGATTTTTTCGCGCAGGGTGGGATGAAACCGCGCGACGGGCAACTTCCTCCATGCAACCGACACGATGGCCCGGCGAAACGGATCGGCGGGCCGATTGATTCAACCGTTCTGGGACGTGCCGTTCGAGCGCGCCCGACAGGAGAACCTCGTCATGGAGTCACGAAGGAAGATTCATTGGAAACGGTTTCGTCTCGCCCTGGGTTCCGCCGCGCTCGCTCTTTTCTCCATCGCGTTGCCCGCGAAAGCCAGCTGTCCGGACACCACCTTCACCTGTGCCCTGGGCGACCAGTTCAAGCTCGGCTCGTCGTGGAGCTGGAGCCACTTTCAGTGCGAGACCAACGGCTCGGTTTTGGGCGCCGCCTTGAACAGCTGCCGGAACCCCAACTGCAACGGGGTCGGAGGGCGGGCGGACGGCTGCAGCATTCCGGTGCCCGGGCTCAAGCAGATGTGGAACGAGATCTTCCACGCCGCCTGCGACCTGCACGACGTCTGCTACGCCACGATCGGCACCACCAAAACGCGCTGCGATCAGCAGTTCCTTTTCAACATGAAGTCGATCTGCGGCATGCCGGGCGTCGGCAGCGCCCTCTACAGCAGCTGCCTGACTTCCGCCGCGACGATGTTCGACGCGGTGGCCCTCGCCGCCCAGAGCAGCTACGACGGCGGGCAGAACTGGGCGCGGGGCAATTGCAAGGACCCGAACGGTCCGACCCTGCCGCCGCCGCCGCTCAACCGCACGCTCCGGCTCCGCAGCAAGCTCGGGACCAACAAGGTGGCCTGCATCTACCGCGCGGACGTCGCGAACGGCACCCCGACCCACCTGTGGGATTACCTGAGCGTCCCGGATCAGGAGTGGGTGATCCAACACGCGGAAAAAGATTTCTACACGCTCAAGGCGGTCCACAGCCAGCGCTGCCTCGACCTCGCCGCCGGCACGACCGCCGACGGCGGCAAAGTTCAGCAGTGGGATTGCTCCACGGGCAACGACAACCAGAAATGGGCGGTCGAGCAGCAGGCCGACGGCTGGATCATCCGCTCCAAGGTGTCCAACAAGTGCCTCGAAGTGGCGGGGTCGAACACCGCGAACGGCACGACCGTCGATCAGACGACCTGCAACGGCGGCGACAACCAGCGCTGGTACTTCGACTACGCGGCTCTGCCGCCGCTTGGCGTGGACGTCCGGATCCGCGGCAAGCAGTCGGGCAAGGTGGCGTGCGTCGCCCGCGCGGACAGCGCAAACGGCGCTCCGACCCACCTGTGGGACTTCGTCAACGTCCCCGACCAGAAGTGGCGGATCGAAGACGCCGGCCAGGGCTACTATCGCCTGAAGGCCCAGCACACGCAGAAGTGCCTCGACCTCGCGAACGGCGACAGCGCGCCGGGCGCCAAGGTCCAGCAGTGGGATTGCACCGCCGGCTACAACGCCAACCAGCTCTGGCGCATCGAGAAGGTGAACGACGACGCTTGGCGGCTGCGCCCGAAGGCCTCGGGCAACTGCCTCGACGCCGCGGGCTTCGGCACCACGAACGGCACTCAGGTCTACGCCTGGCCCTGCACCTGGGCCGACAACCAGTACTGGTACATCGACACCCAGTAGGCGTCGTCTGACTCGAACGGGACGGCGCTCCGGCGCCGCCCCGTCTCTCCTTTCGCACAGGGTGGAAGCCGCGGAATCGGCAACTTCCCTCAAGCCACGCGACAGCACGGCCCGCGACCGGTCTTCCAAGAGACCGCTGCGGCGGGCCGACTTTTACCAACCGTCTCGGGGCTGCCGGGCCGCCCCGCCAGGAGAACTTCGCCATGCGATCCGACATTCGATCCGACATTCGCCGAGGGTTCCGCCTCGCCCTTGTACTTGCCATCTTCCCGTTCATTTCCGACGTCCAAAGCGCCTCGGCCCAGGGAGTCGTCATCACGCCCAGGCCGCCGCTGGGCCGGGCGGTCCGCATCCGCAGCAAGCTCGCTCTCAACAAGGTCCTTGGGATCTCGCAGGCGCGGATGGACAACGGGGCTCCCACCCACCTGTGGGACTACCTGGCCGTGCCGGACGAGGAGTGGGTGATCAACGTGGACGGCTATTCGTACCGGATCCAGGCGGTCCACAGCCAGAAGTGCCTCGATCTCGCGGGCGGAACGTCCGCGGACGGCGGCCAGGTCCAGCAGTGGGATTGCGTCGGCAACAACTACCAGAAGTGGTCGATCGAGCCGCAGAACGACGGCTGGGTGATCCGCTCGAGCGTCTCCAACAAGTGCCTCGAAGTGGCGGGGTCGGGCACCGCGAACGGCACGGTCGTGTACCAAATGACCTGCAGCGGCGCCAACAACCAGCGCTGGCAGTTGGACGACGTGGTGCCGGCACCGGTCGGG
>DATMZU010000143.1:0-5729 GCA_035607435.1 Thermoanaerobaculia bacterium
GCTCTCGACGTGCCGGATGCCGATTTGATGGCTCGGTTGGAGATGATCGGGCCGGACGGCACGGCGATCCTGATCGGCGAGGATTGGATGCGCGCCCGCTATCGGTCCTCGCTCGCGCGGCAGGAGCTTGCGTCCCCGGGCGTGCCGTTCGAGCTCCGTTACGAGTTGCCGTTCGTCGGCCGGGTTCTTCCCCCCGGGAGCCGGCTGCGTTTGATCCTCCGGTCGCCGAATACGATCTTCCTCGAACGGAACTGGAACGGCGGTGGGGTGGTGGCCGATGAATCGGGCCAAGACGCGCGGACGGCCCACGTCACCGTGCTCCACGACCGGGAGCATCCGAGCCGCGTGGAGATTCCGGCGTTCTGACGCCCTAGGCCTTACGGCGGCGGGGGCGCGTCGTCCGGCAGCGCGGAGGTTTCGGCCGGCATCTCGTCGCTGGTTTCTTCGCCGGACGTCTCCTCCTCGTGCGCGGGCACCGCGGATTCTTCGAGCGGCACCAGGCACGTGGTCTCGGCGGCCGGGATCGGCGAGGTGTCCTGGAGCAGGTGGATCGTCGCGACCTCGGTGCCGATCTTGGCCTCGATCCGCGTTTCGTAGTCGTTGCCCGAGAGGCCGCCCTGCCAATAGATCGTGCCGCGGAAGCCGTCGCCGCCGACCTTGATCGGTCCCGCGGACTTGATCTCGCCGAGCGGATGGAAGCAGGCGAGCGCGCGCTTGGCGAGTTTGTCGCGGAATAGGGTGTTGAACTCTTCTTGCCGGCTGCAGGCGAAGCCGGCGATCAGCAGCAGAAGCAGCGGGACACATCGGATCGTCGCACCGCGAACGGTCTGGGCGTGGGCCATCGGAGGAAGCTCCTCGAAAAAAGAAGGTGAAGAGCGGGAATGCTACCCGATTCGGGCGCGTCGCGTCGCGCGCCGGGAGCGCGCGATTTTGAGCGTCAGAGCGGCGCCGATGCCGAGCAGGAGTCCGCCCCAGCCGAACGCCCAGCCCGGGATCGAGCGCGGCGGGCGTTGGAGGGCGAGCGGCAGGGCGAACGCCGGGTCGCCCATCAGCACCAGGCCCGCCCAGGCGGCGGGGGGGAGCCCCGCGTCGGCCGCCTCGCGTCGCGCTTGGGCGAGCGCCCGGCCGGCGGTGTTTCCCGCGGAGAGCGCGCGGTAAAAGCTCTTCGAAATCGTTTCGGCCTCGTCGTCCGCGAGCGGCCAGCGGCTGCCGATCACGGTGGCCGCTCCCGCTTGGAAAAACGCCCGCGCGAGGCTCATCGTCCCTTCGCCGGAAATCACGGTGCCGTCCGCCGTTTGGCAGGCGGAAAGGACCGCGAGCTTGCCCGAAAGCGGCAGCGCCACGATCTCGCGCGGCTGGAGCGGGCCGTCGGCGAGCATCACCGCCGAGCGGTCGGGGTGAGCGGCGTCGGCGATCGCATGCGCCGCGAGGTGGAGCGCGGCAAACGGCTCCAGGTCGGCGCGGGAGAGTTCCTTGCGGGTCGCCCTCTCACCGGTCCAAAGCTCGCTCCCGGGCAACCGGCGCGCGACCTCCTCCCCCTCGCGCCGCGCATAGGGCAACGGGCCGAAAGCGGCTTCGGCCGCCGGGGGAGGGGAGGTCGCGCCGCGGGTTGCCGTCGCGGGTACCGCCCGCTGCGGATCGGCGAGGACGAGCGCGCCGCGAGCGGGGAGGGTTCGGGGGCGGGAGCGCCAGTGCGCAAAGAGGGTGGCGGACGGCGCGAGCGCAATCTCGTAGCGAAGGCCGAGCGGCGGGCTCTCCGGCCGGGCGCGGAGCGCCTCCCAAGGCAGGCTGTAGAGGGCGCCGTCGGGGACGATCACCAGCCGGTGGATCTCCGCCGGAAGAGCGCGGAGGGCGGGGCCGAGCAGCATCGCGCCGAGCCGCGCCGCGGCGGGGGCCTCTTTGCCGTCCCGCCGTTCGATCAGGCCGAGGAACACCGGCAGGAGCGTTTCGATCTCCCCCCGCCCGGGGAGGCGGATGACCCGGGCGCCCCCCCGGGTGAGGACGATCGACCAGGAACCCCCGGCGAAATCGCCGTAGAGGTCGCGCCACGAACCGAGCTGAAACAAGAGCAGCGCCTCGTCCGGAGCGAGCGCCCGCTGCACGACGTCGAGCTGCGCCGCCTGGCCGGAGAGCGCGGCCACCTCGCGGCGATTTTTGTTCGGAGCGAGAGGGGGCGCGGCGGCGCCGGACGCCGCGAGGCTTTCGAGCAGGAAGCGGCCGCGCATCCGCTCCATCACTCCGAACGCGCTCGGCAGGTCGGGCGTTTTCCCTTCGAGCAGCCGTCCGGCGAGCCAGCGGTAGTTCTGGGTCCAGGCGGAGAACAGGCCGACCCGGCTCTCCTCTTCCGGCTGGAGCTTGCGCAGCGACTCGATCGCCGAGAGCGCTTCGAGGCAGTGGGCGACCGCGGCCTGCCGCGGCAGAGTGCGCCAATCGACGCGCATCCGGCCCTGCCAGGCGATCGCGAGCGAGCGCGGGTCGCCGATCTCTTCGGCGACCGCCGTCGCCTGCCGGGCGATGCTCGCCGCCTCCGTCCCTTCGGCGAGGTGGGCGAGCGACCAGAGGGTATTGGCCACCCGCTCGGGCTGCGAGAGTTCCCGCGCGAGGGCGAGGCTCTGTTCCAGAACCTCCCGCGCGCGCGCCGGCCGCCCTCGCGCCCGCTCGTTTTCGCCCAGCAGTTGCAGGCTCCGCTGCTCGATCTCCCGGGAGCCGGCGGCGCGCGCGAGGCGTAGCGCCTGTTCGGCGAGGGTTTCGACCTCTTCGACCCCGCCCGGTTCGGGCAGCTCTTCGAGCTGGCGCTGGCGGGTGAGCGCTAGGCTGTAGGTGGCGGTGGCCTGGCCGAGGGGGTTCTTCGCCGCCTCATGAATCGAGGCGAGCCGGCGGTAGTAGCCGCCCGCTTCCTCGTAGCGTCCGAGGCGGAAGCTCAGGCCCGCGAGCGCTTCGAGACAGCTCTGCTGGCGCCTCGGGCTGCCGCCGGGGAACACCAGCGCCTCGGCGCGCTTCAAGCTCTTCGCCGCGCGGCCGAGGTCTCCGCCGACCTCCATCAGCTGGTGCGCTTCGAGGATCAGCGCGAAGGCCAGGAGGTCGGGGTCTTTCGACCGCTCGGCGGCGGCGAGAGCGCGGGCGGTCTCTTCGGCCGCGGCCGCCGTCTCCCCGCGCCGGCTCAGGATGTTCCTGAGGTTGGCGCGCGCCTTGACCTCGCCCGCCGGCACCGCGAGGCGGGAAAACCGAGCCGCGGCCTCGCGGAAGAGCAGCAGCGCGCGGTCCTCGTCCTGCCCAAGCGCGTCGAGCGCGATGTAGCCGCGCACCAGGCGGACCCAGGCGGCGCCGATCGGCCCCGGCCCGGAGCGTTCCACCCGCCCCAGGCGTTCGAGTAGGGCGTCGGCCTCGGCGAAACGGCCCTCCGCACTTCCCGCGTCGTAGAAGCAGAGGTAGGAACCGTCCTTCTCGGGCGCCGCGCGGACCTGCTCGGCGCACGGCGCGAACGGATCGGGCGGTGTCGCGGCCGTCCCACCCGTGGGAAAAGCGAAGCTGAGGGCGAGAAACCCGAGGATGGAAAACCAAGCGGCCGGGCCGGCGCGGGGAGTCGCCGCGCCGGCCCGGACCGCTCGGAAGGGCTCTCCGGCCGGAAGCACGATCAGGGGGCGCCCGGCGGAACCCGGGCCTGGATCAGCAAGCCGCCCCCGCAGTCGCGCTGCGAGCCCTGGGGAGTCGGCGGGTCGCCCATGTTGAACATCGGGCAGGGGGGAATGACGTTGAGCGTCAGGTTGTCCGCCCCTTCCGGCTCAAGGTCCATCGAGAAGATCGGCGCGCTCGCCAGGTTGTCGATCTCGGTATCGGTGATCGCGATGGCCCGGACGTAGAGGAACGCCCGGCTGCCGAGCAGGTTGGCGGACCGGAGCACCAGGTGGATCGCCACCCCCGGCCGCAGGTTGGTGATGGAGCGGAAACCGAGCAGGGTCCCCCGCTCGTCGCGCAGCTCGACGCGCGCCGAGGTCGGGGTCGAGGTGGTCCGGCCGACGTCGGCCAGATGGAGACGCACGGTCTGCTTCGGCAGAAGGGTGAAAATGCCGGTCGAGGCCGTGGAGCGGAGGTGATCCTGCGCTTGGGCGGTGGCCGACGCGCCCAGGGCGAGCAGGCTGCCGAGAAGGAGCGGGAGTCGAAGGGGGGAAAGGGCTGACGAAAGAGATTTCATGGTTCGGTCTCCGAAAGTTCCAGGGTCTGCTCTTCCAACGCTTCCCGGGTCACGATTCCCTCACCTGCTTTTTCCGCGGAGCTTCAACGGGCGATCTCGACCTCGTAGGCCGGCGAGGCGACGGTCCGGCCGTCGGCGGTCCGCGCCTCGACCTGCCAGAGCAGTCGCGCGCCGGCCGGCAAGGCGGCGAGCGCGCTCTCGGGAACCTGATACGACGGCGTTTCGAGATGCCGCCCCTCCGCGACCGGCCGGAGATCCTCGGTGGTCACCCGCACGGTGTAGCGGGCTCCCGCTTCGGGCAGCGGCGCCCAGGCGAGGCGAAACGCGCCGCGCGGCAGGGACGCGCCGTCCGAAATCGTCGCCGACAGGACCGTCCCGGCGCCGCGCAGCCCCGGGGCGGGCGCATGCATCCGCGTCCAGAGGCCGAAACCGATCGTCGCCGCAAGCACCGCGGCGAGCGCGGTGAGGGTCCGGCGGGGGAAGAAACGCCGAGGCGCGGGCGCGGCGACGCGGAACGGAATGACCTCGCCGGAGGGCTGCTCGTCCAGGTCGTCGGTTTCGAACTCCGCTTCCTCGTCCTCTTGAGCGCCTTTCGCTTCGGCGCGTTGCAGCTCGACCGCGAGGCGCCAGACCTCCGCGGCGGCGGCGCTCGTCGCGACCTGGTCGATCACCGCGCGGCGCTCGTCCTCGGGCAGCTCGCCCGCCGCGGCGCGGTAGATCCGCTCGGCGTCGATCTCCTCGGCTTCAATCTCCGAGGGGGAGGCGTCGTAGGTGGCAAAAGCGCGGCGCAGGCGCTCGATCCCCGGGGCGTTTTCGATCATGGCGCGAGCCCCTTGTCGGTCAGGCAGCGTCGCAGATCGGAAAGGCCGCGGTAGACCAGGTTCTCGGTCCGTTTCGCCGACCAGGCGAGCAGGCGAGAGGCGTCGGGCACGCCGTGTCCTTGCAGATAGAGCGTAACCGCCAGGCGGCGGTCGCGGACCAGGTTCCCTAGGCAGTCGCGGATGCCGCGGCCGACTTCCGCCGCGGCGGAGGTCGCCCCCGGATCGGGGGTCTCGGCGGGGATCGCCGCGTGCTCGCTTTCGGATTCTTCCAGGCTCACTTCGTGCCTCCTTCTCCGGGCGCGGATCTCGTCCACGAGAGCGCTGTGCGCCACCCGGTACAAGTAAGACGAAGAAAGCTCGACCATTCCCTCACGTCGGCGGGAAAGTTCCATCACTTTGATCAAAGCCGCCTGGACCAGATCGTCGCGCCGATCCGCCAGCCATCCTGGACACACCTTGGCGACGGCCTTGCCCAAATCGTTACGCAGGCGGGCATAGTCCGGCTCGCGGAACGACGGTTCCAGAGGAGTCGGGGCCGGGTCTGCGGACAAGCGATCTGGCACGAATTGCCCTCACGAAAGGACGGCGGAAGAGACCGGCCGGGAGCGTAACACAGCGGTTTCGGAGGGGCGTTTACGGCGGGCCGAAACGCGCAGCGGCTACAATCGAACCGTGAGCGATCTTCAAGGTGCGGGGACCGGCCGGGGTCATCGTTG
>DATMZU010000078.1:0-3845 GCA_035607435.1 Thermoanaerobaculia bacterium
CAGGTGGACGATCTCGTGGACCAACGTCTCGGCGATCTCGCGGGTCGGCCGGCCGCCGTCCCAGACCGCCACCAGGCCATAGCCGGAGTGGCCGCTCGCCTCGGCTCCGGCGAGAGCACCTTCCGCGTCTTGATAGGTGCGGTAGGCCCCTTCACGCTCGAACAGCAGAACGGTCTCGGCCGGGGCTCCGATCGGCGTTCGGCCGTAGCGCTCTCGGTAGGCGGCCTCCACCTGGCCCGCGATCCGGTCGAGAAACGCGATCCGCTCGGGAGCCGAAAGATCGGTGAGCACGGGGTAGGGGCCGAGGCGGGCGTTCTTCGCGGATTTTTCGCTCGCGGCGCCGAGCAGGGAGCGGGCCCGGGCGAGCCGCCCGGGATCGGGTTTGCGCGCGGGCACCGGATGGGTCGGTTCGGCGGCGGAGCCGAGCAGCGGCTGGTTGCCTTCGGCTCCTGCCTGGCCGGCGAGCGAGACCCAGCCGGTCTTGTCCTGCCACCGGACCTGCACCCAGGCGCCCTGTTGCCCGAGCCGCGGCAGGTCGGCCTCTTCGGCGAGCACGGCCACCCGCGGGGCCTTGGCGTTCGGCGCTCTGCGGATCACCGTTCCGGCGCGGGCGTGAAGGGTCGGCTCGCTCGTCCGGCCAAGGCTTGGGGCGAGCAGGCCCCACGCGAGCCCTAGAGCGAGCAGACCCGAACGCCGGCTCTTCATTTCAGCTCAACACTCGCCCTCGGCTCACCGCCCGGCCGCCCAGAGCGCCGCGGCCTCGAACAGCGCGGCGCCGTCCGCCGTCCAGCTCGCGGCGGTCGCATCGCCCAGGAAGTACCCGACGCGCCGGGAGGGAGCCGTGAGGCCGAACAGAGAGCCGCCCCGCTCGTAAGTGAAGACGAGCGGCCGCCGCGCCGCGCCGACGCTCTGAAGCACGATCTTCGCCGAGGATTTCGGCCGGCCCCACGAGAAAGGCGACGGAACGCTCGCGATCGTGACGTTGCCGGAAAGCCCCGCGGCGAGCGGGCTCGACGGATCGGAGACGAACGCCCGGGTCTGGCCGCCGATCCGGCCGAAATCGGTTCCCGGACGCGCGCCGGTCAGTCCCAGGTCGTCGAACAGATCGGACTCCCAGGTGATCACCGGCGCGATCGAGGCGCGGAACTTGGCATTCACGTTCGAAGGGGAGACGGTCGAAGAAATCGCCACCAGCGCCTTGCCCCGTGCGTCGCGGGCGAACGAGGCGACCGCGGCGCGGGTCGTGACCGCGAAGCCGAGACTCTCCAAATGAGCCTTCACCGCCTGGTCTCCCGGACCGAGCACGGAAGAGCCGGTCACCAGCAGCGCGGGAGAAAACAGCACGTCTGCGGGAACCAGGTCGACAGCTCCACCCGGCGGTTGCCAGCAGAGCCGGATCAGGGCGTCGCCAGCGTCCTGGCGATAATCGAGCCGGACCGCATAGCGCCGCCCGGCTTGGAGCGCCACGGTGCCGGAATCTTCCTCCACGCCGTGCGAGCCCCAGTTATCGACCAGTTGGAGCCCCGCCACCCACAGCCGCACGCCGTCGTCCGACGTGGTGATGAACCGGTAGGTGCCGGAGGTCGCCACCTGGATCTGACCCACCCAGCGGATCGAGTAGCTCTCCGGATGGATTCCCGGCAGCGGCGCCCCGGTGCCGAAAGCGAAATCGATCGGTCCGTCGAGCCGTTCGACCGCCGTGCCGGAAAACGCCGGGCCGTCGAAGTAGTTGCCGGCCAAGCCGTGGGCGTTCCGCGGAGTCGGCGGTTCGATCGCATGGCGAATTCGCACGAGGGTGCCGCCGCCGTAGGTGAGAAGCCAGAGGCTCCCGTCGTCACCGGTTTTCAAGTCCACCGCGAAATCGATATCGGAGGCGAATGGAATCGCATTGCCGGAGGCCAGGTCCAGGCGGCGGATCCAGCCGTTGCAGAAATCGGCGAAGAAATAATCGCCGCGGTAGTCGGCGGGAAACTGCTCGGTCGGCGGGTCGTAGAACGTGCCGCCGGTGATCGCGCAGCCCCGGGTTCCGCCGGCACCATGCTCGTACGAGAACCGTGGCGATACGAACAGGGGGTTGTCGGTCGGTCCTTCCGTGGTCGGCCAACCGTAATTGGCGCCGGCCGTTCCGTCGTCGATCTCCTCCCAGGTGTTCTGGCCGACGTCGTTGATCAGCATCCGGCCGCTGGACCGCCCGAACGCGAAGGTGTAGGGATTGCGCAGCCCGAGCGCCCAGATCGCGCGGTTCTTGCCTTGCGCCTGGCCGAAGAACGGGTTGTCCTGCGGGATCGAGCCGTCGGTGTTGATCCGCAGGATTTTGCCGAGCAGGTTCGAAAGCGTTTGGGAGTTCGAGGAGTTCGCATTTTCGCCGACCCCGATGTAGAGCCTGCCGTCCGGGCCGAAATGCAGCGCGCCGCCGTTGTGGTTGGTCGCGGTCGAAAGGTCGTCGAGATCGAGCAGAACCATCTCGCTTCCCGGCACCGCGGCGTTGCCGTTCGCGGTGAAGCGCGAAAGGCGGTTGTGGTTCGGCGCCGAGGCGACCGTGTAATAGACGTAGACGAAATGGTTCGCCGCGAACTGCGGGTCGAGCGCCACTCCCAACAGTCCGCGCTCGCCGCGGTCATCGACATCGAGCTGCAGGAACGGCGCGGCGAGCAGGCTGCCGTCCCAAATTCGCAGGTCCCCGCCCTGCTCGGTGATGAAGATTCGGCCGTCCGGCGCGAGCGCCATGGAGGTCGGAGCCGCCAGCCCCGAGGCGGCGACGGTTTGAGTGAAACCCTCGGGCAGCGTGATCGCGGCAAGCGGGGACGCGGTGAAGCCCGCGAGCAGCGCCGCGCAGAAGAAAACCGCGGCGATCCGCCGGACCGATGCGGGCGAGCTGGAACGAAGGGAGGTGCGGTCGAGATCGGTCGTCATGGCGAGTGCCTCCACGCGAGTAGTTTTTGATGACCGTGGGTCGATGTTGTGCCGCGGCCGTTGGGCTCGGCGACGTCGTTCAGCCGGCCCCGGGCAGATCTCCGAGGACGTCTTCGAGCGGCAGCAGGATCTCGTCGATCGAATCCTCGTGGATCATCGCCTCGACCGCCGATTCGATCGTCGCCGGGGCGAGGTTGCGGACCACGACGAGATCGCGGCACGAGAAATACTGGCCGCCGCCGCTTTCGCCCGAGATGCGGTCTTGCTCCATCTGCTTTTGAATGTTGCGCAGGGTAAAAAACGTCGCGCCGAAACGGCGGCCATCGACGAACGCGACCTCGACGTCCACGTTTCCGTTGTCGATGTCGTACGGGTCGGGGCCGGTGTAGATCGTTAGCTCCCAGCCGGGATGTGTGCGGACGATCATGTCGATCAAGTCTCGGGGTCGTTCGAACGAGGAGCCAAGCTAACGGAGATATCGAGCCGCGTCAATGTGCGCGCTTGGTTCCGATTTCTTGACGGCTTCCGAGACCGGTTATCATCTCCGCCCGTCCCTCCCATTTCCCGGCCATGCATCGACTCGATTTCCCCGCTCTGGCGCTCTGGTCGCTCGCCGCTCTCTCCTGCGGCGGTCCGGGCCAACCCGCGGCGCCCGCCGCTCCAAGACAGGCTCCGAAGCTCCGCCCGATCGAGGCCGGCTGGGTGACCCGCTACGATCCGGACCGCGCCCTGAACGGCTACACGCTCACCCTCCACGATCTGCGCATCCCCATCCTGCTCGACATGAACGGCCGGCCGGTCCACGCCTGGCGCGCGGCGCGGATCAAGTCGCGCGTTCGCCTGCTGCCCAACGGCTCGATCCTCGGAATCGGCCTCGGCCACCAAGTGGTCGAATACGACTGGGACGGACGCCAGACCTGGGAATGGAACGT
>DATMZU010000208.1:0-9374 GCA_035607435.1 Thermoanaerobaculia bacterium
GAACGACAAGATCGTCACGATTACCGAGCAGAACTTCGATGCGGAAGTTCTCCAGTCGAAGGAGCCGGTGCTGGTGGATTTCTGGGCCAGCTGGTGCGGCCCCTGCCGCATGGTGGGGCCGACGCTGGACACGCTCGCGGACGAATTGCACGGCAAAGTGCGGATCGGCAAGCTGAACGTCGACGAGGAGCGCAACCTGGCGATCAAGTTCGACGTCAAGAGCATCCCGATGTTCATCCTGTTCAAGGACGGCAAGCCGGTCGACCGCGCGCTCGGCGCGCTGCCCAAGGCGGCGTTCCAGAACCTGGTCGGCAAGCACGTCGCGATCGCCTGACGACTCTTCGCCCGGGCCGGGCGGGATGCCGGGGACAGGGCGGCCTCGGGGGGCCGCCCCTACACCCCTTCCGCGCCTGACCGTCCGGCTCGGGCGCCGAACATGCCGATGTCCGCCGATCTCCTCCGTGGCCGCGACCTGCTCGCGGCCGGTCTCGCCGATCTGGGCGCCCGCGCCCTGCTGATCGTCGCCAACTCCGGAAGCGATCCGGACATCGCCCCGTTCACCCGCGGCGCCCACCTCCACGACGGTTTCGTCATCGCCCCGGCCGGCTCGGCGCCGCGGCTCGGCTACATCTCGCCCATGGAACGGGGGGAGGCGGCGGGAACCGGCCTCGACCTCCTCACTCCGGAAGCGCTCGACGTTGAAAAGTTGATCCAGGAAGGGGCCGAGCCCGCCCGCTTCTGGGCCGAGGTGCTGGCCAAGGGTCTGGCGCTCGCCGGTCTCGCCCCCGAGGTGGAACCCCTCCGCCTGGCCCTCGCCGGCCACGCCCCCTCCGGGGTGGTCCACGCCGCGGCGCAAGACCTCGGCCGCCGCAGCTGGAGTTTCGTCTCCGGCAACGACCTCGCCCGCCGTTTTCGCCAAGAAAAGACTGAAGAAGAGATCGCCGAGATCCGCCGCGCCGCGGAGGGCACCTGCGCCGCCTTCCGGAGAGTGGCCGACCTGCTGGCCCACGCCACCCCGCGTCCGGAAGGGGATCTCCACCTCGCGGGCGAGCCGCTCACCGTCGCCCGCCTCCGGAGAGAAGTCGCCCTCACCCTCGCCGAGCACGACCTCGAACAGCCGAACGGCAACCTCCTCGCGCCGAGAGAAGAAGGGGCGATGCCCCATTCGACCGGCACGAACGCCCGCGTACTAAGAACAGGCGAATCGCTGGTCGTCGATCTCTTCCCCAAAGGGAATCTCTACGCGGACTGCACCCGCACCTTCTGCGTCGGCCCCCCGCCCCCGGCCCTCGCCGCCGCCCACGCGGCCGTCCTGGACGCTCTGCGCTACGCGCACGACGCGGCCCGCCCGGGAGTACGCGGCTGGGCGATTCAAGAGCAGACCTGCATCCTCCTCTCCGCCCGCGGCTACAAGACCCCCATCACCCACCCCGGAACCACCGAAGGCTACGTCCACGGCCTGGGCCACGGGGTAGGCTTCGAGCTGCACGAATTCCCCAGCTTCCGAAAGCACGCGGGAGCCGAGGGAGTCCTCCGCATAGGCGATGTCTTTACGCTAGAACCCGGCCTGTACCAGGTCGATGAAGGCTGGGCGGTCCGGCTGGAGGATCTGGTGGTGCTGGGAGAGGACGGGCTGGAGAACTTGACTCCGCTATCGTATGAGTTGGATCCTCGGGGCTGGTAGGGACGCGGGAGCCAACTTCAGGATGACCCGGAGGGGTCGAGGTGGCCATGAAAACCTTGACTCTTGACGTGCGAACGCCGGCCGAATCGATGAAGGACTTCGTGCGCGCCTGGGAGACCGGCAAACTCGCGACTTCAGCGCGGATCAGCTTCGCCACCCCGGAACTGCTCTGGAAGGTGCTGACCGCCAAGCGATGGGAACTCCTCAAAGCGCTCTGCGGCGCAGGGCCGATATCGATTCGCGAAGCCGCCCGGCGCGTCGGTCGGGACGTCAAAGCGGTCCATGGCGACGTTACGGCCTTGCTCCAAGCAGGCGTTCTCGATCGCGCCGAAGGGGGCGGGGTCGTCTTTCCGTACGAGGACGTGAAGGTGGAATTTCTGTTGCAGGCGGCGTAGCGGTTGGATGACGAAGTAGGTTTCATCACCCTGCACACCGGGAAGCTCACTCATCAAGCTCGGCGGCGCAATCTCACGCGGACTGGGATGGCCGGCAAAAACAGTATCTCGGATGCCCCAACCTCTCTTGTGGATGACGGGCGGCCCAAGACGGGCCGGGGAGACCGAAAGGCGTCCAGAGGGGAAGGCGTTAGGTGTGCCGAGTTCGATTTTCTGGGTGAGCGGAACGGTTTTCTGAGTGAGCGGAACCCTTTTCTGGCCGCCGAATTCGCTTTGCGGACTGGAAATCGACGTTCTGATTCAGCCAAGGGATTTCGCCGATCAGAAAATCGATTTCGGCACTGAGCGAAGGGATTTTCTGACTGAGAAAACCCCTCGCGGCATTCAGAAAACGGTTTTGCTGGTCGCGAAACGAGCTCCGGAACCAGAAAATCAAATTCGGCGATCAGAAAAGGGTTTCGCTCACCCAGAAAACCGAACGCGGCACCCAGAAAACCGCTCCGCGCGACCAGAAAAGGGAAGGCGGCGGACAGCTTTCGGGGCTTGGGCTCGACGTTCGCGAGCAAAAGGTCGAGCGCCATGCTAGGTGTATTCCAAGATCCAACCTGCTAGTGCACAATCTTTCCGTTTTGATGTTCGAGCGCCAAAGGCGCGTCTCCATCATAGCCTGGGGCAACGCCCCAGGTAATGAAAGGTTTAATACAGGGAAGGGCTGAAAGCCCGATTCATAGAGTTTGGCGCGGACCTTCAGTCCTTGGGCCTCCCTCGATGCGGAACCTGGGGCGTTGCCCCAGGCTGGTTTAGGTCGGGCCGTTGGCCCTCTTCCGGCCGCGACTTGCCGGTAGTTGCGCCGAGGTGAACCGTCTCTTCAGGTGGCGCTATACTGAGGCTCATGGCGCCCGCAATCGCAGCTCATCCTGTCCCCTTGACGACCGACGCCGACGGAGTCATTCGAGTCGGAGGCACTCGCGTGACGCTGGAGACCGTCGTCGGTGCTTTCGAGTCCGGCGAGTCGGCCGAGGAGGTCGCGGCGGGCTACCCCGCACTTTCGCTCGCCGATGTCTACGACACGATCGCGTATTACCTTCGCCATCGGAACGAGACGAGGGCCTACTTGGCCGGGCGCAAGGCCGAGGCATCCGCGATCCGATTGGAGATCGAATCGCGGCCTGGATATTCAGATCTCCGCGAACGGCTACTTGAAAGAGCCCGAAATCGATCCGCCTCAAACAACTGAGACTGGATTCTTTCGGAAAAATACACCTGGCGACGGACGAGAACCTTCATCGCGGAATCATCAACTCTTCTCCGCCACGATCCCACATCGACATCGTGTCGGATCCAAAAGTCGCCGTTTTGAAAGAGCGGATGATCCTACCCGCCATCGAATGGGCCGCGCGTCGCCCGCCTTCCCGAGCAGTTCAATGAAATTTTCGACAGAAGGTCGGCGCGTTTCGTGACACCAGCGTCGCCTGCCCAGATTCAACCGACGTGCTTTATATTCTCGTCCCAGAACCGGACAATATACCCCGCGGCGTCTGTCGAACCTAGGCCGTCGGCCGAATCCGTGCGACAGCGCGAACGGTAAGATTGCTTGCCTGGAAGCGCGTACGGACTATCTGAGCCATCTCGTCGTAAACCGGGGCGATTCTTTCGGGGTCGGATATTGTGACAATAAGCGCGAAGGGCTGCGGCTTGAAGGTTTCTTGCGCCTCGATACCGTGTCTGGTGAGAAGCCGAAGTAAGAGTCGCCAACTCTGTCCACGCTCGCCGTTCGGACCCAGTTTTCCAGAGTAAGTCCTTACGGGTGCCCATTTTCTGAGCTTCTCGATTTGGTACGTCTCGTAGAGAAGTCCTGCGTTTTTGTGTTCAGGCGGAACGAGGCCTTTAAAGACCTCTTTAACTACCCCTGTCGCCCTATTTACTCGCTCGAAGTACACTCCGAAATGAGCATCGATGTTCGTTTCACAGTATTCGGTGCCCCAACGCCCGCTACGTGACGGCGAGAAGGCGACTGTCATTGTGATCTCACCGAAAAACCGACCTCCTCTATATAAGGAGGGTGGGTAGGGGAAGTCAGCCCACTCGAGAAAGAACCCCGGCCTGAGCTGGTCCTCGAAAACAAGCGTCGAGCTGAAAGGCGTGCATTCCAGGCAATATGGAACTGGCTGAGGGAGGCCAAATCCAAAGTAGTTCTCTTCTCCATCAGGAACACGCCCGCTTGTTCGAGGATCACGCGCATGATGAGTGAAGAGAGCGCGTGCTAGTACAGGGGATGGGGTCGGCGTAATTTGATGATAGACTTGTGCAATCGACCGTGAGACGAGTGGCGTGGCAAAACTTGTTCCCAGATCTTCCGCGGAGCCGCCAACGGAGACCGAGCGGATGCCGGAAAGATGGGCCAGGTCGAGTGAACATGTCCCTCCGTAGTGAACAAGATCAGGTTTGATAATGTAGTTCGGTCCGGCGCCGTGCCTCGAAAATGCTGACGGACAGTTCCGTTGCGGTCCCTTGGGAGCGTAGTCTAAGTGCGAGATAGCGCCCACAGTGATACCCAGGACACTGTCAGCGGGGCTAGTGATTCGGCCATCTGAAAGCTGCGCTGCTGTTCGCGGGTAGTCAAGCAACGGTGGCGACGTGTAGTTACCAGCGCTTATTACGAACGTGACTTGAAATCTCTCCTGCAGCTTGTCGAACTCTTCGGCAAGTGGCGAAAACGCATCTAAGCTGCACGGGTCATCGCTTCCAAGAGAGAGATTCCAAACTTTGATTCGGTTTGCATGTTGACCCAAAGCCGATACCAGTGATTGCAGGAGTTCCTGCTCGGTTAGGAAGTCAGTCTCACCGGCATCCGGGTCATAGTTAGGAATAACCTCGAGATCGAACACACCACAAGGGTTAGGGTCGATGCTCGACGCGAGATGAGGATTTAGTTCCGCTCCCCAACAGATGAGTCCAGCAACGAACGTACCGTGTGTAGGATTACGGTACCTTGGGGAGACATCTTGTTGGCGTCCAGAAACCCACTTTTCTAGGTTGGGTACGACAGCGACACCGCTATCGACGACTGCCACTATCGGAAAATCCCCCTCTAGGTCCGGCGGAATGGGCAGTCCAGGGGGTAGGGCAGTTACATTCATCAGCTTTGGCCTAAGCATTCGGATCAGTGGCATCTGTCTGATCGAGCGAACTCCAACAATGCCTGAAATAGCGTTAATATCTTCAGTTGTTCTGCACCTGACCTCGAACGTAAGGCTCGTGTAGGCCCCCCGGCTAACAGGTAGGCCCCGCTGCTGACAGGTCGCCTCGAAATCGCTTACAAGTCGCGCCTGATCGGGGTCGCCTCCGAGATCAAATAGGCGGACTCGCGTCAGGAATTCAGAGCCGCGCTTCGGACTCTTCTTCAAGATCTCAATCGCCGGGATGTTTTCACGTCGGAGAACCGACGTGACTGGTTCGATTGCATCGACACATGAGAGTTCTTTAGTGATTCGGTCTGAGGTATTGCTTGCAATTTGGCCTGCGAGGCGCGCCAGCCCCTCTGGCGTTCCTTTAACGAAGAGCTCACCGATCCTTCCTGCGCCAATGATTGGGCAGGTATCGACCGAGAATAGATGCTCCGGTCTGTGGCTTTTCGCTGCGGCAGTCATCAGAAGCCTAACGCGAAGCGGTGCGCTGCCAGTCCTGCGCATAGCAGGTCCAACTCCCTCGCGTATTGCTTTTACCTGACGCCCAAGACTGTCTCGGTATTCCGAGTCGACTGGCCGAAAGAGCTTCTTATTGCCCCCGCCTGGGACCATCTTCTCTTTGCCTTGGTTTGGAAGTATCAGTTTAATAGGTAATCGATCAGGTCTCCGATGATCAGCCATTTGTCTCCACCTCCTGAAGCGTCGTCCACCGATACGCGGTCGACTTGGATACACCTAATAGCTCGCCGAGCGCTGCATGGCTATAGCGCTGAGAATCTCTCTCTCGGAGAGAGATTGCGATCGAACGAGGCGTAGCAAGGCGTAGCTTCGAGAGAAACTTTGTCTCGCTGCTCGATCCAACTGTCACGCCCAACAAAGTGAGGAAGGCGTCATGGAGTGTCGGCTCGATGCTCTCTGTGACGCGCCTTCGATGAAGGCGCAGGCAAGTATCGTGGATGTCAGAGCCGGAGAATCCCTCTGATAAGTCAACGAGAATTTCGAGATCAGCCTGTGGGAATGGCATCGTATTCAAAAATGACAGCCACATCTCAGCTCGCATGGCCGGGCTTGGATACGAAAGTTCAAGGCGGTAGGTGAAACGGCGCCAAATGGCCGCGTCAAGAAGCTCTGCATGATTCGTGGCTGCTAGTACGATCGATTCTTTCCCAATCGTATCCAAGCTCTGGATAAAACTATTTACAACACGCTTAAGTTCGCCAAGTTCCTGTGTGTCGCCACGTAGTTTTGCAATCGCGTCGAACTCGTCGAGGAATAGTACGCACGGAGTTTGAGCCGCGAAGTCGAATAGCGCGCGGATATTCTTTGACGTGCTTCCAAGGTACGACGAGATCAGCCCATCGAGCCTGGCGAGGTAAAGCTCAAGCCCAAGCTCTCGTGCGATGTGCCGGGCGACTCGGCTCTTCCCGCATCCTGGTGGACCATATAGGAGAAGGCTCACGTCGGTCGGAATACCTTGCGCTTCTAGCTGAGCGTGGCTCTTGACGACACTCAGAAATTCGCGAAGAGTTGCGGACTGCTCTTCGGACAGAACGACGGGCGGTTCAGAGAGCGAGCGAACGTTGACCCGTTCAATCAATGGGAACCGGCTGTCGGAGTCGACAGGCAACGTCCGCGCTCCGCGAAGATTTGCTGGCCGGAGCTCGTGGTTCGTTTCATCCAGCATCTTGCGCAGGCGGGTTGCCGAACTCGAATCACCAGACTCTTCAAGCTTATCTGCAAGAAATGAGGTGTAATTGCGAACACGATCGAGGTCGAGACGAAGGGCGCCACCGACGATACGGAATAGTTCGTTCATGAAACGAATCTCGGTAGCCATGAAACGATTCTGGCAAAAAGTGAATCTGGCGTCAAGTGAGCGAAATGGTGCTGTGCTGAAAAAGTGTGCGAGGTTCACCTTCAAGCCGAAGAAGCTTCCCATCCCGCGAGCGCCGCAATCCTCCCCCACGCGCTAAAATCTCCCCTCCGCGCGATTACCCCCCCCGAAGGAGGGAGCCTCACCATGCCGATGGATGCCGCGACGTATGAGAAGTTGGGGGCGTTTTACTTGGGGCGGCGGCGGGATGCGGCAGGGAAGCCTAGCGAGGAGCCTCTGCTCTATGACTCCCAGGATCTTCTGACCCACGCTCTGTGCGTCGGCATGACCGGGTCGGGGAAGACCGGGCTTTGCCTGTCTCTGCTCGAAGAGGCGGCGATCGATGGGGTTCCGGCTCTGGTGATCGACCCGAAGGGCGATCTGGCGAATCTGATGCTGACGTTCCCGAATCTGGCCCCGGCGGATTTCGCTCCATGGGTCGATCCCGACCGGGCGGCGCGGGAGGGGATTACGGTCGATCAGCTCGCGGCCAAAGAGGCGGAGACCTGGAAGAACGGCCTGGCGAAATGGGGCGAGAACGGCGACCGAATCGCGCGACTCAAGCAGGCGGCGGACTTTCGGATCTATACGCCGGGCAGTTCGGCGGGTTGGCCGGTTTCGATGCTCTCGACGTTTACGGCTCCGCCGGCCGAGGTGCTCGAAGACGACGAGCTTCTCCGCGATCACATCGGGACTTTGGTAGGCAGCCTTCTCGGCCTTTTGGGCATCGACGCCGACCCGGTCAAGAGCCGCGAGCACATTCTGATCTCGACGATTCTGGACCAGACTTGGCGGAACGGGAAAGAGATCGACATCGCGGGATTGGTGCCGCAGATCCAGAAGCCCTCATTCGACATGATCGGCGCGCTCCCGATCGAGTCGTTCTATCCCGGCAAAGAGCGCTTCGAGCTGGCGATGGCGGTCAACAATCTGCTCGCCGCGCCGGGTTTCTCCGCTTGGCGGGAAGGCGATCCGCTCGACGTCGGCCGACTGCTCTACACCGAGAGCGGCAAGCCGCGGGTGGCGATCCTGTCGATCGCGCATCTCGGCGACGCGGAGCGGATGTCGTTCGTCGCGTTGCTCCTTTCGCAGACGGTGGCCTGGATGCGCACCCGGCCGGGCACCTCGTCTCTTCGGGCGCTGGTCTACATGGACGAGATCTTCGGCTTTTTCCCGCCCGTCGCCGTCCCGCCCTCGAAGAAGCCGCTGCTCACGCTCCTCAAGCAGGCGCGCGCATTCGGCGTGGGGATCGTGCTCGCGACCCAGAATCCGGTCGATCTCGATTATCGGGGCCTCGCCAACATCGGTACCTGGTTCTTGGGCCGGATGCAGACCGACCAGGACAAGCAGCGCATTCTCGACGGCTTGGAGGGCGCGGTCGGGTCGGGGTTCGATCGCGGACATTTCGACAAGCTGCTGTCGGGGCTGGAGAAGCGGAACTTCCTGCTCCACGACGTCCACCAAGGCGCGCCGGAAGTGTTCGAAACCCGCTGGGCGATGTCGTATCTCCGCGGTCCGCTCACTCGCCAGGAGATCAAGCGCCTGATGGACCCGATGAAGCAGGCCGAAGGGGCGGCGGCCGGTTCGAACGGAGGAAAGGCCCCGGTCTCCCATCCGGGCGCCGGACTACCCTCTGTGGCCTCGATGGCCCCGGTTCTGCCGGACGGCGTTCCGGTCGCCTTCCTGCCCGTGCGGGGAAAGCCCGAGGGGATCGCCTACCGGCCGGCGCTGTTGGGCTTTGCGCAGATCCACTATTCGGACGCCAAGCGCGGGGCCGAATCGACCGAAGAGGTGCGGCTTCTCACGCCGTTCGCGGCGCAGGCGCCTTGGGTCGATTGGTACGCGGGGAAAGACATCTCCGTCGGGGCCGACGAGCTGGAGCACGAGGCGGTCTCCGGGGCGAGCTTCGCGAGCCTGCCGGGCGATGCCGCGAAGGCGAAGAGCTACGCCGCGTGGGAGAAGGACCTGGCCGATTGCCTGTTCCGCACCCGCCAGGTGAATCTCTGGCAGAGCGCGCTTGGGCTCACCTCGAAGCCGGGGGAGAGCGAGCGCGATTTCCGCATTCGGCTGGCCGATCTCGGGCGAGAGCGGCGGGACGCCGAAAAGGCGAAGCTGCAAGAAAAGTACGGCACACAGTTGGCTCGGATCCAAGAGCAGATCCGGCGCGCCACTGAGAAGAAAGAGCGGGAGGCCGCGCAGTCACACGGCCAGTGGCTCCAGACGGGACTGTCGGT
>DATMZU010000223.1:0-7997 GCA_035607435.1 Thermoanaerobaculia bacterium
CGCCGAGGGCAAGGGCGGGATCTACAACTTCGTCACCAAGCGCGGCAAGTGCGACGGCGCGCACGCCAAGATCTCGTGGACCCAGGTCGAGACCGGCTCGGCCATCACCTGGAAGTACCCGAGCGTGATCCTGAAGGGGGACCACTCGGTGGGCGAGTTCTACTCCGTCGCCCTGACCAAGGGGCGGCAGCAGGCCGACACCGGGACGAAGATGATCCACATCGGCAAGAACACGCGCAGCACCATCGTCTCGAAGGGGATCTCGGCCGGGCACGGCCAGAACACCTATCGCGGCGCGGTGCGCATCTTGAAAGGGACGGACGGCGCGCGCAATTTCTCGCAGTGCGACTCGATGCTGATCGGCGACCGGTGCGGCGCCCACACCTTCCCGTACATCGACGTCCAGAACCCGACCGCCCGGATGGAGCACGAGGCGACGACGTCGAAGATCGGCGAGGATCAAATCTTCTACTGCAATCAGCGCGGCATCGCGACCGAGGATGCCGTCTCGATGATCGTCAACGGCTTCTGCAAGGAAGTCTTTCGCGAGCTGCCGATGGAATTCGCCGTCGAGGCGCAGAAGCTGCTCGCGGTCAACCTCGAAGGGAGCGTCGGCTGAAAACGGCCGGCTGAAACGGAACGAATGATCCAAATCAAGAATCTGCACGCGAACGTCGGCGGCGTCGAGATCCTCCATGGCGTAGATCTGGAGATCGGGGCCGGCGAGGTCCACGCGATCATGGGCCCGAACGGTTCGGGCAAGAGCACGCTGGCCCGCGTGCTCGCGGGGCACGACGCCTACGAAGTGACCGAAGGCCAGGTATTGCTCGACGGCCAGGACCTGCTCGACATGGACCCGGAGATCCGGGCGCGCGAAGGCGTGTTCATGGCGTTTCAATACCCGGTGGAGATCCCCGGCGTCTCGAACACCTACTTCTTGAAGGCGGCGCTGAACGCCGTGCGCAAGCACCGCGGACAGCCCGAAATCGACGCGGTCGATTTTCTGAAACTGGTGCGCGAGAAGATGAAGCTGGTCCAAATGGACGACAGCCTGCTCCACCGGCCGGTGAACGAAGGGTTCTCAGGTGGCGAGAAAAAGCGCAACGAGATCTTCCACATGGCGGTGCTCGAACCGCGTTTCGCGGTGCTCGACGAGACCGATTCCGGCCTCGACATCGACGCGCTGCGGATCGTCTCGGAAGGCGTGAACCTCCTGCGCAATCCGGAGCGCTCGTTCCTGGTCATCACCCATTACCAGCGCCTGCTCGACTACATCGTGCCCGACAAGGTTCACGTGCTGGTCGATGGGCGGATCGTCCGTTCCGGCGGCAAGGATCTCGCGCTCGAGCTCGAAGCCAAGGGGTACGGCTGGATCGAGCAGGAAGCCGCGCTCGCCCAGCCGGTGGGCGTTTGAGCGCCGTGATGAAGACGGCGGGCACGACGTTGATCGAACCGGCCATCGCAGCCGCGGCAGCCGCGGCGGATAACACCGCTTTGCAGCCCTATCTCGACGAGTTCGTCCGCTTGGCGCCCGAGCGCATGGCCGAGCCGACCCGGGTGGCCGAGATGCGCCGCCGGGCGATCGAACGTTTCGCGGCGGTCGGCTTTCCGGCCCGGGACGAAGAGGAGTGGCGCTTCACCAACGTCGCGCCGATCGTGAAGGCGAGCTTTCGCCCGGTCTCCAATGAGAGTCTCGGGATGGAAGCGATCGCGCCAGTGGTTTTCGCCGGAGTCGCCGCGCGGCTGACCTTCGTGGATGGGCGGTTTTCGCCCGCGCTGTCGTTCGTCGGTGACCTGCCGGCCGGAGTTTTCGTCGGCCGCTTGGCCGAGGCGATCGAGGCGCAGCGGGAGGAGGTCACCGAACACCTGGGCGCGCACCGCCCGGGCGACGGGCCGGATACGCACGCCTTCGCCGCTTTGAACGCCGCGCTGTTTCGAGACGGCGCCTGCATTCTGCTGCCCCGTAGTGCGCGGATCGAGGCGCCGATTCACCTGGTGTTCGTAGCCTCCGGCGGCACGATGTCGTTTCCGCGCAACCTGATCGTCCTGGGCGTGGATGCGCAGGCCACGGTCGTCGAAACCTACACGGGAGTCCCGGGAAACCCTGGAGACACCGGCGCTTCCCTTGGGCCGTCGCTCACCGTGCCGGTCACCGAGATCGCCGCGCTCGCCGACGCGAACCTCAAGCACGTGAAGGTCCAGCGCGAGGCGCTCGACGCCTTTCACATCGCGGCGTTCGAGCTTCATCAGGAGCGGTCGAGCCGGGTCGCCTCGCATTCGATCTCGCTCGGCGGCGGCCTCGTCAGGAACGACCTCCACGCCGTGCTCGCCGGGGAAGGCGCCGACTGCGTCCTGAACGGCCTTTATCTCGTCGAGGGGCGCCAGCTGGTGGACAACCACATGAAGGTCGAGCACGCCGCGGCCCATTGCGACAGCCACGAGCTGTACAAAGGGGTTCTCGACGGCAAATCGCGGGCGGTGTTCAACGGTCTGATCCACGTCCACCAAGGCGCGCAGAAGACCGACGCCAAGCAGTCGAACCGCAACCTGCTGCTCTCCGGAGAGGCGATCGCGAACTCCAATCCGCAGCTCGAAATCTACGCCGACGACGTCAAGTGCACCCACGGCTCGACGGTCGGCCAGCTCGACGAGGACGCGATCTTCTACCTCCGTTCGCGCGGCATCGGAATCGAAGCGGCGCGCAGTCTTCTGACCTACGCCTTCGCGAGCGAATTGGTCGAGCGGATTCCGGTCGAGCCGGTGCGCCACGCGCTCGAAGAGTTTCTCTTCTCCCGCCTGCCCGGCGGCGAAGTGGTGCGCCAGGCGGTCTGAAAAATGAGCCCGGCGAGCGCGATGATGGAAACGGCAGAAGAGCGGATCGACGCTCCGGCGTACGACCTCGACGCCGTGCGCGCCGAGTTTCCGATTCTTGCCGAGACCGTCCGCGGCCGGCCGCTCGCCTATCTCGACAACGCGGCCACGACCCAGAAGCCGGAGCCGGTGATCGCCGCGGTCGCCGACTGCTATCGGCACGGCTACGCGAACGTCGCCCGCGGCGTCCACGCATTGGCCGAGCGGGCGACGCTGGCCTATGAAGAAGCTCGGGCGAAGGTCGCGCGCTTCCTCGGCGCCGAGGCGTCCGAAGAGATCGTCTTCGTCCGCGGCACGACCGAAGCGATCAATCTGGCCGCCGGCAGCTGGGGCCGGGCGAACGTCAAAGCCGGCGACGAGATCCTGATCACCGAGCTGGAGCACCACGCGAACATCCTGCCCTGGCAACGGCTATGCGAAGAGGTGGGTGCCCGGCTGGTGGTGGCGCCGATCGACGAGCGCGGCGAGGTGCCGCTCGAAGGGATCGCGGCCCGGCTCTCGCCCCGGACCCGGCTCGCCGCGGTCGCCCACGTCTCGAACGTGCTCGGCACGCTGCTGCCGATTCGCGAGATCGCAACCCTGGTCCACGACACGGGCGCGCTGCTTCTGGTCGATGGACCTCAAGCGGCACCTCACCTGGCGATCGACGTCCGCGCGCTCGGCTGCGATTTCTACGCCTTCTCGGGCCACAAGGCGTACGGGCCGAGCGGCATCGGCGCCCTGTGGGCACGGCGCGAGATCCTGGCCGCCATGCCTCCCTGGCAGACCGGCGGCGGGATCGTACACAAGGTGGCGTTTACGGGCACCGAGTATGCCGAACCGCCGACGCGCTTCGAGCCCGGAACGCCCCACCTCGAAGGCGCGCTGGGACTCGCCGCGGCGATCGACTTCATCGAAGCGCTCGGCCGCCCGATCATCGCGGCCTGGGAAAAAACGCTCACCGAGCGGGCGCTCGACCGCCTTTCCGACGTCCCCGGCCTGCGCCTGCTCGGCACGCCGCGCGAGCGGGCGTCGCTCGTCTCGTTCGTTCTCCCCGGCATCCACCCCCACGACGTCGCGACGATTCTCGACGGCGAAGGGATTGCGGTGCGGGTCGGCCACCTCTGCGCCCAGCCGCTGATGGCGCGGCTCGGGGTACCGGCGGTCGTGCGCGCCTCTTTCGCCCTGTACAACACGCTCGACGAGGTCGAGACGCTCGCCGCCGGGCTCGCCAAGGCGCGGGAGGTCTTTCGATGAGCGTTTCGGGCGACCTGCGCGACCTGTATCAGGATCTGATCCTGGACCACACCCGCAAGCCTCGGAACTTCCACGATCTGCCGCGGGCGAACCGCCGCGCGGAGGGGCACAATCCGCTGTGCGGGGATCGGATTTCGCTGGCCCTCGACGTGCAAGAAGACCGGATCCGGGAGGCCGCGTTCGAAGGCTCGGGTTGCGCGATCTCCGTCGCCTCGGCCTCGATGCTGACGGAGGCGGTGGCCGGCAAGAGCGTGGACGAGGCGCGGCGCCTGCTCGGTGCCTTTCTCACCCAGACCGCCGGATCTCCCTCGGCCGCGGGAGGGCCGGAGGTCGAGCTGGGCAAGCTCGCGGCGTTTGCCGGCGTCCGCGAGTTCCCGATGCGGGTCAAATGCGCGACCCTCGCATGGCGGGCGCTCGAAGCGGCGCTCGCGGGTGGAGAACCGGCCGTGAGGACGGAGTGAGATGATCGAAATCACAGAGACTCCAGAGAGTTCGACCGAACCCGCGCCGCCGGACGCGTCTTCCGCCAAAGCCGAGGCGGCGCTCGAAAACGCGGTCGTCGAAGCTCTACAGACGATTTACGATCCGGAGATTCCGGTCAACATCTACGAGCTCGGCTTGATCTACGACCTCGACGTTCAAGCGTCGGGGCGCGTACATATTCAGATGACCCTGACCGCGCCCGCCTGTCCGGTCGCCGGAACCCTGCCCGGAGAGATCCAAGCGAAGGTGGCGGGCGTGCCCGGAGTGACCGAAGCCGAGGTCGAGCTGGTCTGGGAACCCGCGTGGGACCCGTCGCGAATGTCCGAGGCGGCTCGCTTGCAGTTGGGGATGTTTTGAGCGCACAAGCACGCACCTCTCTCGCCCTCACCCTCAAATCCCGGCTGGGTCTCGGGACCCTCGCACTCGTGGTCGGCTTGAGTGTCGGCACCGGGATCGGCAATACCCAGGACCGTCCGGTCGATGAAGATTTCCGCTATCACTGGGAGCTCTCCAACTTCGTCGGCCGGCTCGCGAGCGTGTTTCTGCCCGGGCAGGGCGACGGCTCCCTGGTCTTCAAGACCCAGCCGAACGGCAACCTGCGCTCCGAGCTGACGATCACCTCGCCGGACAGCCAGCGGGGCGATTATTTCCGCTACGGCTCGGAGGTCGAGGCCGACACCCTGAAGCCGGTGCGCGCCTGGAGCTCGTACCACTGGCGCGGCCAAACCAAGTCGAAGGACGAGTCGGTCGATCGCACGGGCGTGCTCGACATCGCGGCCGGTATCTACTCGATTCGCCGCGATCCGCCGCGCGCCACCCGCCGGATCGAGATCTGGTCGGACGGCAAGACCTATCCGGTGGAGATCGTGCCGCAGGGTGTCGAGCAGCGGCCCGTCTCCGGGCGCCGGGTGCTGGCGCGCCACTTCATCATCCGCGGCTTCGACTCTCCGAGCCAAAGTCGCTGGAAGGGCCGGATGGAGCTGTGGCTCTCGACCGACTCGGCCGCCCGGCCGCTCGCGATCACGATTTCCCGCAACCTGGCCGACGTGCGGCTGGAGCTGAAGGCCCCCGCCACGACTTCCCGATGAGTCGAGCGGTACCCTCCTCCGCGGCGCTGGCGCTGCTGGGGATCGTCCTCGTCGCTTCCGGCTGCCGGCGGACGGTGCCCTCGCCTGCCGATCCGGAAAGGATCGATCCGCCCGCTCTACCCGGAGCGCTCGGCGCCAGCCTCTCGGACGTGGCCGGCATTCCGGTTCTTTCGTGGCTCGAACCGGCGGAGCGAGAGCGCTGGCGCCTGCGCGTCTCGCGATTCGGCGACAACTCCTGGTCCGCTCCGGTCACCGTAACGGAAGGCGACGACCTGCTCGCCAACTGGGCGGATTTTCCCGCCGTCGGTTCGAACGGATCCGCCGCGGTCGCCCATTGGCTGGTCCAAGACCCCACCGAGGGGGAGGCCTATTCGATCGCTCTCGCGGGCTCCGGCGACGGTGGGACGACTTGGCGCGCGTTGGGCCGGCTGCCGGCCGACGCGTCAGCGGCCGAGCACGGCTTCGTCTCCTGGCTCCCCGAGGGGGCGGCGGGGAGCGGCCTGCGCGCGTTCTGGCTCGACGGCAGCGGAATGCCGGGCGGCGGGCCGATGACGTTGCGCTCGGCGCTCGTCGATCCGGCACGCGGCGCCTCGGGCGAGGAGTTGCTCGACGAGCGGGTCTGCGACTGCTGCCAGACCGACGCCGCCATGACCGCCGACGGGCCGGTCGTGGTCTACCGCGACCGCTCGGCCGACGAGATCCGCGACATCGCGATCCGGCGCCGCACGCCGGCCGGCTGGAGCGCGCCGGCCCTGGTGCATGCCGACGGCTGGCACATCGAAGGTTGTCCGGTGAACGGCCCGGCGGTCGCGGCATCGGACCGGCGGGTGGCCGTCGCCTGGTTTACCGGCGCGCCCTCGCCGCGCGTCCTGCTCGCTTTCTCCGAAGATTCCGGCGCGACGTTTGCGCCGCCGGTTCCGCTCGACACCGACCAGCCGCTCGGGCGAATCGACCTGGCGCTCGACCGGCAAGGCGCCGCGATCGTCTCCTGGCTCGGCCGGGAGCCCGGCGCATCCGGGCGGTCGGCTCTACGCCTGCAACGCGTGGCGCCTTCCGGCCCTTCCGGCCCCGCCCTCACGGTCGCGACGACGGCGGCAACCGGAGGGAGCCGCGCAAGCGGCTTTCCCCGCCTTCTGCTGGACGACGACGGGCACCTGCTGATCGCCTGGACCGAGCCCGGATCTCCGGGCCGGCTGCGCGCCGCGCGCGTGGCTTTCGATCGGCTCGCTCAGGCGGCGCCGTAACCCGGCTCGGTGTCCGAATCCGCGCCGTTGGCGCGGAGCGTGATCGAACCGCTGAGCCAATCGGTGAGCGAACGTCCGCGCCGCGCGAGCCAGACGGGCAAGCCGAGCAAGCCGGCGACGATCAGTCCGCCCAGCCAGCGGCGGGCGGTCTGGTCGAACGTCAGCGCCTGGCCGTCGCGATCCCGGGCGATCGTCCGCATCCACCCCATGCCGAGCGTCTGGCCCCAAAAGGCGAGCGGAATCACGGTGTAGAGAAAAGAAAACGACGCCAGGAACAGCCCGAACGGCGCGGCATGCTGAAGCGCCGGGTGGATGCCCAGTGCCCGGACGCCGATCAACGCCACGACCAGCACCGCGGCGTGGACCACCAAGTCCGCGGCCCCGGCGATCCAGCGTTCCCTTCCCGACGGGAAGACCGAGGGAACCGACGCGGCGACCAACTCTTCTTCCTCTTCTTCGATCGGAGTCCCGGACCGAGGCGAAGGGACGGCCCGGGGGTAGCTCTGCGCCTCGGAAGGAAATTCGAACGGCAGAAGCTCGTTCGCGGCCGGCCGCGGTACTCTGCCGGCGGAACCCGTCGAAGCCGCCGCGGCGCGCGGCTTTTGCTGCTGCGGCGGCGGTTGCAGCTCCAGGTCAGGTTCCTCTTCGGGCAGACCGAGAGGTAGGTCGAAAAGGACGGGATCGTCCGGCGGGAGCTTGGAGCCTCGGCCGGAGCGCGCCATCACCGGAACCGCAGGTACTTGACGTAGATTTTGTACAGCAGGTCGATCTCGCGCGCCTGGTAGGTCTCCGCGAACCGGAGGTTGCGCTCCATCTCCGCGTCGCCGGGGGCCAGCTTGCCGGCTTCGTGGAAGTTTTCGACCGCCTTGGCGGGATTCGATCGCTGCAGCTCGCGCACCCCGAGGTTGTAGTAGCTGTCGATCAACAAACGATCGACGTCCGGGCCGGGGGAAGACACGTGCATTCGCCAGAGCTGCGGCAGGAGCATTTCCCATTCGTGGTCGCGGAAGAGCTGGAGCTGGGTGGCGATCGGCACCAACTGGCGCTTGGCATCCTCGTACAGCTCAGTGTCGGA
>DATMZU010000265.1:0-14032 GCA_035607435.1 Thermoanaerobaculia bacterium
TTGGATATGCCCTGCAGTTCAGCGTGCTCAATTCATCGGACTTCGGAGTTCCTCAGCTCCGCAAACGTATCTTTGTTATTGGCCGTCGCAGTGAAGGGATCTTGATGCTACCTTCGCCACAACCCGATCGCGTAACCGTCGCCGAGGCCATTTCCGACCTTCCACGTCTTGACAACGGCGCTTCTACAAGCTGGATGCCTTATAGGAGATCGGCGCAGTCCGATTACGCCAAGAAGATGCGCGGCCGTCTTCGACAGTCACCAAATCATTTTGTTACCCGCAGCTCAGTGTCTGTAGTTGAACGGTATAAGCACATTCCACCTGGTCGCAATTGGACGGCAATCCCTCTTAATTTATTGCACAATTATAGCGCCGTCGACAAGCTTGACTTGCACACGGGCCTGTATCATCGGTTGAGAGCTGACCAACCGTCGGTGGTAATCGGGAACTATAGAAAGAATATGCTCATCCACCCGGAGGAAAACCGCGGCCTCTCTGTAAGAGAGGCCGCCAGGATTCAATCCTTCCCTGACGATTATGAGTTCGTAGGGTCGATAGGGTTTCAGCAACAGCAGGTCGGTAACGCAGTTCCTCCATTGCTTGCTCGGGCAGTATTTGAGTCGCTTTTATCTAATCAATAACGGGAATTAAGCCAAGATGAGAAAAGCTTCTAAGCGCCTGCCTCTTGAAGAGTGGATTCTCGCCCAACCTCTAAAAAACTTTCCTGGTGGGGGTAAGTATGACTATCACAGCCGGCTCTCAAGCGCCGTCAACTATTTTGTTACAAAAATTCACCCGTATGTGGAGACAAGCGTGGCACTTAGGGACGGCCTATTTCTTACTGGTCACGGAGTCAACCATGTTTCAACTGTTATTAGGCGGGCTGGCGAATTGGTGGGTGATTACACCGCGAACCCTAATCGGTTGACACCGTACGAGGCATTTCTTTTAATAATGGCCGCACATTCGCACGATGTTGGCTTGCTTCTCGGCAGAAAAGATCACGAGACAAATGCCCACAAGGTCTTAACAGGTTTAATCAATTTGCTCGGCAAGGATATGGTCGAGGTGAGGGCATTTCTTAGAATTGCGCAGGCTCACGGCGGGAAAATTAATGAGGACAAGGACACTATAAGTAGCCTGCCTCCAAGTGACTATATCTCATGCGAAAAAGTTCGGCTTCAATATCTGGCTGCGCTACTTCGTCTCGCCGACGAACTCGCAGATGACAGAGAGCGGTCGGGCGAGGAATTGCTCGAGCACGGTTTGCTGCCTCCGCATAGCGAGGTTCACCACGCCTATGCAAGTCGTCTTCATTCAGTCGTTATTGATCATTCCGAAAGAGCCATACTACTCAATTTTGATTTGGCAAAGAGCGATGCCATTCGGACATTCGGAAAAGGCACCAAGAAGGTACTGCTTCTCGACGAGATCTTTTCTCGAACTATGAAAATGCACCAAGAGAGGATGTACTGTATGCGCTTCTTGCGAGAGGCTATTCGACTTGACACAATCTTCGTCACGATTGACGTCTTTCTTAGCCCCGAAAAGCCGGGACCTCCTTTTCAAAAGATATCTTACAAGTTAGAAGAGAAAGGCTACCCTGACATTAGTGCAAAATCTGTTCACGACCTGTGTCCTGATCTCAAGTGGACTGGCAGCGCGCTTAAGCAAGCATTGCGCCAGAGCGCGAAAGGATAACAATGCCAACTAACCCGCAGGTCCAACCTAATCCATTTACGGTGCAAACACCTGAGGACCTCGAAGCACGTGATGCGATTGAGCTTTTTGTCGATGTTTTTACAGATTTCGCAAAGGTAAGGGATGTCGGGCATTGTATGGTAAATGGGCCGCGCGGCTGCGGTAAGAGCATGATGTTTAGATACCTATTGCCGGACTGTCAGAGGTTAATCCATCGGTGCTCACTCGGCGAACTTCCATTCGTGGCTGTCCTAGCGTCGATTAAAAATACTGACTTAAATTTGACCGAGCTTAAAAGACTGATCCAGCGGCACGCAGATATAGTCTTGAATGAGCATTTTCTCACAACGTATGTGGCCAGTCGGATATTCCATACTCTCGCCAAGCTTGAAATTGAATCGTCGGGGAAAAATCTGAAGGCAATACGTGCTTTCATCGAGGAAGTTTTTGTGAGTAGGCTCCGCCTGAATGGCTGGTCCGGCTCCCTACGTAAACCTCGAACTCGCACCAGCGTGACGTCATATCTTGTATCTATTAGAGAAATGTGCGATGCGCTATACGCAGAAGTGATTTCTTACGTCAAGCACCTCTCTTTCTCAAAGGAAATTGATCGCTATGAGGGGCCTCTTTGTGGGTATTTGGATTTCCTTTATCCGCTCTTGGAGGAAGCTCGAAAGCTTCCATTTATGCCGAACGGACCGATATACCTTTTAATGGATGACGCTGACTATTTGAATTTGGTCCAAACTAAAATTTTGAATTCTTGGATATCAACGCGCACAAGCGCTTGTGTAAGTATCAAAGTTTCAACACAGCTTCGTTACAAGACTTTCGCGACAGTTTCTCGAACACCGATCGCTTCTCCACATGATTATCACGAAATCAACATCACCGACCTCTACACCACCTCGCGGAGCAAATATTTATTGCGCGTTCGCGAGATAGTCAAAAAGCGGCTTCGATTAGCAGGAATACAGGCTTCCCCCGATAGCTTCTTTCCTTGCGATGAACAACAAGAAATGGAAATTAAGAAGATCGGAGAAGAGATTAGGGCAACTTGGATGAGCTCCGGGCGCGGTTTTCGCCCTAGCGACGATGTGACTCGTTATGCGAGGCCGACGTACATTAGCCGACTGGCAGGACGGCGCAAGGCAGGTAGTACTTATAGCTATTCTGGCTTTGATCAGCTGGTCCATATCTCCTCCGGCCTCATTCGCTACTTCTTGGAGCCGGCCGCCATCATGTTTAATGACCAGCAGTCTAAAGAATCATCCGCGACGTCCGTTATTAGGATTGAACCGGGCGTTCAAGACAGCACAATCCGTAATATTGCCAATAGCCTAATGATGGATGAGTTCGAGAAGATTTTTAAGGAAAGAGAGGATCAAGCAGAGATCGCCAATCTTCGAGACAAGCGCTTAAAGAGGAAGCGTGACTTGCACAAGTTGATCAGAGTTTTAGGCGGCGTATTTCGTCAGAAGTTGTTGTCCGATGATTCGGAGCGACGGGTGTTTTCGATCGCTTTCTCCGATACGCCAGATCTTGAGATCACTGCGATACTAACTCTTGGTGTTCAATATGGATACCTTCATCGGTCTACCATCGGGAATAAAGATGGTACGGGCCGGACCGCGCTATATGTACTTACGCGGCGCTTGGCCCCATATTTTGGCCTTGACCCAACGAGCTTTGCGGGATATTTATTTGTGACAAACGAAAGAATTCGAGAGGCTATCGAGAATCCAGACGGTTTTCTTCGACGAGTTCGAGATCGCGGTCCAGGAAAATTTTTCGAGGAAAGACAGCTTCAGTTGTTCGAGAGAGAGCGATAATGAGAGTTTCGCAACTAGGGCTAGAGGATATTAAGAGCTTATTCCCGGGAGGGGTAGACCTGTTTGTCTGCTCTGTAAGCTTTGAAAACAGGTGCCGGTCGATAGCGGAAAGCCTCGACTTAACGAACGTGCGTCATGCCTTGATCGCGGAGAACGAGAATCACATTGATCTGCATGGGAATAATGCGGCGATCTTGGCGAGACTCTTTGATAATCGAGCCCGCCAGGTGTTCTTGGATACCACGGACCCCCTAAAAACGGCGGATGGACTGGAGACAGCACTTCAAGACTATGCAGACTTGGGCTGCCGCAAAATTGTCGTAGACATAACCACTTTTACTCATGAAGGATTTCTGATCGTGTTTAATCTCTTGCGGCGACATTTTGACCCGTCTGAGGTTTCTTATTTTTATGCCGGAGCACGAGAGTATTCGGTGGGCGCTAAGGACTCTGAGAAGTGGCTTAGCAAGGGTATAGGAGAAATCCGCTCGGTGCTTGGATATTCAGGCCGGTTTCTACCTTCACGTAAGCTTCATCTAATCACTCTAGTCGGCTTCGAACACGAGAGGGTAAACGAATTAATAAGACGGTATGAACCATCGGTGATTTCTCTGGGCTACGGCGAGTCTGCTGAGCCTGGAGCAGAATATCATCATCCGCCCAATCGGATTGGGTACAGCAGAGTAAAGGCGGTTTATGCAAATGCCAGGGAGTTCAGCTTTTATTGCTATGACCCTGAGCGGACAAAGCAGATTATACAAGCTCAGGTGCAAGAGGTTCCTCGCACGAATGTCATAGTAGCCGCCTTCAATACGAAACTTTCAACGATGGGCGTGGCACTTGCCGCGCTTGAAGATGACAGTATTCAGCTCTGCTACGCGCAGGCGCTGACCTACAACTATTCTGCGTATTCGAGAGCTGGAGATAAGGCCTACTTGATAGAGGAAGGTTAGACGCCACTAGGGTATCGGTTATCGGGTTGTGTGGGCCCACTTTGGGAAAAGTCTTGCGAGACTCTAGATTTAGCCTGCAGACCAGTTGGGTGTACCTCCGCGAACGCTCTCCGGAGTACCCCCATTTCACGACTCTTCCAGAACCGCAAGCCGCGTTGATTTCTTCGGCCACCCGGACGATCCGGCGAAAGGGGGAATCGGTCCCAGAAAAGAAGCGTCGTTTGTCGTCTCCTCCGGAGCGGCGGAAGACGAAGAAACTTTCGATCGATTCGCCCTCTCCCCCAACCACCGGCCGACCTCTTCGCGTACGGCCTCCTTTCCAGGAAATGGCCGAATGGTCCGAGGTGTGCCAGCGAACTTGGCTCGTGTGCGCTGCTTGATCCCTTCGTTCATTTCCTCGACCGTGACGGGTCGATCGCCGGCAAGGTGGCACAGAATTCCGTAAAACCGGCCAAGGGGACTCCGAGTTTTCCGCCTGAAGGAGAAGATTGCCCTGGTCGTCAAATCGAAAGACGAGGCGGTCGCCTTCCTTCAGGGCAAGACGCTCACGGACTTCCTTGGGAATCGTCACTCGTCCTTTGGAAGTCATAGTGCTTGCGGGCATGGCTCCTCCTTACGAAGTAGCAGCTTACTGTCGAAGAAGAAGACCCGCCAGGCCTGGGCATTGCCCGGGGCGTGAACCCTCCGCAAACGCCCCGTCCGAGTACCTCCCGGAACGGAGATCGCAGGGCCTTAGTAGTAGTCGGCGCAGGAGAGGAAATAGCCGCAGCGCGGGTCGGGGCAGTAGAGCTTGCACTTCCGCTCGGCCAGCTCGCGCCCACAGTTGGGGCAGGTTCGCATCAGCTCTTCGGCCGCCGTGCGCTGCGGAGGGGATGGGGAGGGTGGAGCGGGCGAAACCGGCCGGTCGGAGGTTTCGCGGGTCGGCGGCATGGCGGGTGGCGGGTTGAGCGAGCCTATCCGCGTCCGACGCGGGCTACGGTTTCGGTGCGGCGGGCGGCCCGCCCGGGCACCAGGCGCAGGTCCAGGCGCCCGGTGCTCGGCAGACCGGGGTTGTAGTAGACGGAACCCGGGGACGGCGGGGGAGGCGGGGTCAGGTCCTCCCCCTCGGTCGGGATCTCCTCTTCGCTTCCATCGTCGTAGACCGGCTGCTCGACCGGCTCGGGGCGGGTCCAGGTCTGGAGGCCCGGGTTTCCTCGGGGGTAGGTCCGGCTGCCGGTGCGGCCTGCGGCCCCCGGCTGTTGCACCTGACCGGCTTTGCCGGTGCTTTGCAGGCTCTGCGGCCGGAGCACGGTGGGCGGCGCGGTTTTCGTCGTGGATTTCGCCAGGTTCGCCGCGGCGGCGTCGTCCGGGTCGAGAGGCACTTCGTCGGTGGGGGTCACGGGGGGCGTCGGCACCAGCAGGCCGCGGATGTGCTGCGGGTCGTCGTAGCGCGCCGCGGTGAGGGTCTGCGAATCCTCCGTCCGGTAGGCGCGAAGCATCGCCGAGGTGGTCAGTTTGCTGTCCAGCAGGCTCGGATTGACCTCGGGAAAGCCGAGCTGGGGGTCGAGCGAGAAGGCACGGGCATAGGACCGGATCGCCGGCTCCTTACGGCCCGCTTTTTCGAGCAGGGAGCCGATCTGATAGTGCGCCCAGGCATGGCGCGGATCGAGCTCGACGGCGGTCTTGTACTCCTTCATCGCGGCGCGGTTCTCGCCGCGCTTTTCGAGCACCAGGCCGAGGTTGAAATGGAACGAGGCGTGCTTTCCGTCGAGCTCGATCGCGCGGCGGTAGGCGGCCTCCGCTTCGTCCGGATGCTTGGCGAGCTGCAACAGATTGCCGAGGTCGTTTTGCACCGCCGGATCGTCCGGCCGCTCGGCCGCCAGCTTGCGCTGCGCGTCGATCGCGGTCATCAGATTGGGCGGTCCCGCGGCCACGGTGGCGAAGGCGGCGAGGATGAGGGCGAGAGCGGTCCAAAGGGTTTTGCGCAACTTGAATCTCCTTGCCTGAGACGACGAAATCGGAATCTATGCTCTTCGGTAGCTTGGGGGAAGGCCGGTCGGCGGCGTTTCGGGTCTAGTCGGTCACCGGCCGCGCTTTGAGCTTCAGCTTGCCATCCTCTTCGGCGAGCCGGAATTGAACCGCCGCGCAGCCGGTCTTGCTCCGCAGCGCGGCGGTCTGTCGTTCGAGATAGGTCTGGAACGTCGCGAGATCGAAATTGGGGCCGCCTCCCGCTCCGGTGGAGAGCGCCGAATAGAGCGCCTCGGCCGCTTGGGAGTCGACCTTGCCATCGACCACGATCCCGCGGCGGGCGTCGAACCGCGGCGGGGCGGGCGTCGCCGCGGCCCGGGCCGTCCGGCGCCCTTCTTCGCGCTCTCTTACCCGCCGGTTGAACAGCTCGTTGTAGCTGTTGTAGCGCGCTTCGAGGACGCCGAGGCGGAACCCTTCGACGGCGGAGCGCATCGTGGCGTTGCGCAGCCCTTTGAGCTGGTTTTGGATCCGCGTGCGTTGATCCTCGGGCGGAAAAGGCAGCGCGCCCGAGAGGAATCTCTCGAAATCGATACGCAGCTGCTGAATCTCCTGCTCGATCTGGTCGAGAACCTCCAAATGGGCGACCGGCGCGGATTTCGGTCCCGCGTTCGCGCCCCGCGCCCGCGCCAGCCCGGTACCGGCGTGCGGTGCCGCGCCGGGTCCTACGGGCGGAGCGTTTCGCTTGGGGTTCACGCTTCTCCTAGAATGCCCGGCGGGATGGGAGATTCCACGTCCGCCGCCGATCGTCAGATCGAATCCGAAGCACCGGTCCGGGACGACCGTCGCCGTGGACTTCCCTCGATCGACCGCCTGCTCGCGCATCCGCGCGTGGCGAGGCTCGTCGCATTATACGGACGTGATCCCGTGACGGTCCAAGCCCGCCGCGCGGTCGAGGGGTTGCGATCGGGTTCCCCGGCGGCCGGGGAGTCTGCGGCGCCACCCATCGCGGCCGAAATCGAGCGCCTGCCGGAGGCGATCGAAACCGCTCTCGCGACCGAGCAGGGACCCCGGCTGGTCCGGGTGATCAACGCGACCGGTATTTTCCTCCACACCAATCTGGGCCGCGCCCCCCTGCCCAAGCCGGTGGCCGCGGCACTGCCCGCGCTGCTCGATGCCGCCTGCGACCTCGAATTCGACCTGGCGACCGGACGGCGGGGGCAGCGCAACGGCCGGGTCGAGCGCCTGCTGACGCGCGCGACCGGGGCGGAGGCGGCGGTCGCCGTGAACAACAACGCGGCCTCCCTGGTGCTCGCGCTCATCAGCCTCGCCGCGGGCCGCGAAGTGGTGGTCTCGCGCGGCGAGCTGGTCGAGATCGGCGGCTCGTTCCGGCTGCCGGAGATCATGGCCGCGGCGGGCGCCCGGCTGGTCGAGGTGGGAAGCACCAACCGCACCCGCCTGGCCGACTACGAAGCGGCGGTCGGGCCGGATACCGCCCTGCTGCTCAAGGTCTTCCCGAGCAACTTCAAGCAGTCGGGTTTCGTCGCCGCGGTGGCGCCGCACGAGCTCGCGGCGCTGGGCCGGCGGCTCGGCGTGCCGATCCTGGTGGACGAAGGCAGCGGCCTGCTCCGCCCGCGCCCCGAGCCGCAGCTCCGCGAGCACCCCAGCCTGGCGGAGCTGATCGCGGCCGGCTGCGATCTCTGCTGCGGCAGCGGCGACAAGTTGATGGGCGGGCCGCAGGCGGGTCTCCTGGTCGGGCGGCGCGAGCTGATCGAGCGCTGCCGGAAGCATCCGTTCTATCGGGCGCTGCGCCCCGACCGCGCGGCGCTCGCGGCGCTCGAAGGGGTCCTGCGCCTGCACCTCGCCGGCGCCCCTTTGCCGATCGATCGATTGTGGCCCGATCCGGCGCGCCATCGCGCCCGGCTGGAGTCCCTCGCCGCGAGCCTCGCCGCGGCGGACCTGCCGTCCGAAATCGTTCCCGCCGAAGCCTACTTGGGCGGCGGCTCCGCGCCCGAGGCGCCGATTCCCGGGGAGGCGCTCGCCTTGCCCGACGAGCCGGAGATCTCGCGCCGCCTGCGCTGCGGGCCGGTTCCGGTGGTCGGCTATCTGCGCGACGGGCGCCTTCTGCTCGATCTGCGCACCGTCGATCCGGACGATGATGCCGCCCTCGCCGAGGCGGTGGCCCAAGCGTATCGCGGGGCGCCGTGAGCCCGCGCCCCGCGCGGCGCCGCGCCCGGCTGCTGGTGGTCGAGGACAAGGAATCGCTCCGCCGCCTGCTGGTCACGGCGCTTTCCGAAGAGGGATACGAGGTGGCAAGCGCCGAAGACGTCGCGGGCGCCCGGGCGCACCTCGCGGAGGGACCGTTCGCCGCCGTGCTCTCGGATCTCAAACTGCCCGACGGCTCGGGTCTCGACGTGCTGGCCGCGGCGCAGCAAGCGGCGCCTCAAGCTCCGGTGATCGTCCTCACCGGGTTCGGCACCGTCGCGACCGCGGTCGAGGCGATGAAGCAGGGCGCCTACGATTTTCTCGAAAAGCCGGTCGAGATCGACGATCTGGCCCGGCTGCTCGAACGCGCCCTGGGCACCGACGAGAAGGGAACCGACGGCACGCCGCCGGTCTTCGCGCCGCCCGGAGCGCCGCCGATCGTCGGCCGGCACCCGCGGCTCCGCGCCGCGCTGCGCCTGCTCGAACGGGTGGCTCCGACCGAGAGCACGGTCCTGCTCACGGGCGAGAGCGGCACCGGCAAAGAGCTGTTCGCCCAGGCGCTTCACGCGCTTTCGCCCCGGCGCGCCGGACCGTTCGTCGCGGTCAACTGCGCCGCGATTCCCGAGACTTTGATCGAAAACGAGCTGTTCGGCCATGAGCGCGGGGCGTTCACCGGCGCCGATCGGCGCCAGAGCGGACGTTTCGAACTCGCCGCCTCCGGCACCCTGTTTCTCGACGAGATCGGCGAACTCCGGCCGGAAGTCCAGGGCAAAGTGCTGCGCGTCCTGGAGGAGCGCTCGTTCGAGCGCGTGGGGGGCGGCGCCACGCTGCGCGCCGACGTTCGGCTGGTCGCGGCGACCAACCGCGATCTGGAAGCGATGGCGGCGGCGGGCTCGTTCCGCTCCGACCTCTTTTACCGCCTTGCCGTCTTTCCGCTCGAGCTGCCTCCCTTGCGCGAGCGGGCGAGCGACATTCCTCTTTTGGCCCGGCACCTGCTGGATCGGCTTTCGGAGCGCCATCGGAGCGCGCCGCTCGGCTTGGCCGCGGACGCTTTGGAGCTTCTTTCGGAGGAGCCCTGGCCGGGCAACGTCCGGGAGCTGGGGAACGTCCTCGAACGGGCGGCGATCCTCGCCTCCGGTCCGATCCTGCGCGCCGCCGATCTCCGGCCCCTGGTCCGTCCGCCGCGCTCCGAGCGCGAGCGCATCGAGCGCGCCTTGATCGCCGCCGACGGAGACAAACAGCGGTCCGCCGAAGCGCTCGGGATCAGCTACCGCACGCTCCAGCGGAAGATTCAGGAGCTGGATCTCGAAGGGGTGCCGAAGTACCGCAGCTGAGGCAGAATCGTTACCGACGGTAGCGGGCGAGGGAAGGCCGAGCGCCCGGAACGTCCGTAACCCTCTGGAAACAAATGCGCCCCGGAGTGGCCCCGGCCTTGCTTCCTTGCCACGCCAGAAAGTATCGGTGTCCGCATCGAGGGGAGGGTCCGCCGTGCAAGGAATCTGGAGCTTCCGCGGGAGGCGACCGCAAAAAGAACGCGGTTTCTCCGTGGTCGAAGTGCTGATCGCCGCCGCGATTCTGCTGTTCATCCTGCTCGGCCTGCTGCCGATCTTCACCCAGGCCGCGATGAGCAATTCTTCGGGCAATCAATACACCCAGCTGACCAATGCCGCGAAATCGGAGCTCGAACGGTTGATCGACCTGCCGATCGACAACGCGGAAGTCGTGGTTCCGAACGGCGTCAACGAGCGGGTGACCACGACCTACTACTCGGGAACCGCCAAAACCTGGGTCGATTTGACGACGCTCGGATCGGAAGAGCCGGTCTGGAACCGGAGAGTCACGATCCGCCAATGCGATCTCACCGGTTTCGTCAACGGCCGCTGCGCGACGCTGCAACCGGGAGGGGTCATTCCGCCCGCCCAGCTGCGTCAGATCGACATCGACGTGTCTCCGGGCCGAACCGGCACCAGCACCGCTTTGGCGCTTCTCGGCCTGACCAAAAAGGTCTCGCTCTCTTCGATCAAGGTCTTTTAGGGAGATGGGCCGATGAAAACAGGTCGTTCCTTCTATCGCCGACGGTCGGGCTTCACGGTCGTCGAGCTGTTGATCGTGCTGGCCGTGACTTTGATCCTGACTCTGATCATGCTCCAACTGTTCAACCTGAGCGACCGCCTCGCCCGGGTTCAGACCCGGGTCTCCGAGATGCAGCAGTCGCTACGCATCGGTCAGTACGACATGGTGCGGCTCGCCCGCATGGCCGGCCGCGGCGGGTTGCCCTCCATCCAGGCGGGGACGGCCTTGCCCTCGGGCATCGCAGTCTCCGTGCGCGGCAATGTCTCCGGCACGGGTGCGCGCCTGACCCCGGGCGACGCCGGCACGCCGAAGCTGCTCGAAGGCACGGACGTCATCACCCTGCGCGGCGCCTTCTCGACCCAGATCTTTCAGCTCAACTCGCTCGACAAGCGGACGTTCCGCCGTTGGGACGATGGCGCGAACCCTGCCGGCGGCGGGAGCGATGCCGATCCCGCCACGACCACCAACGGCGAGTTCCAGCTCTGTGCCGTCTCGCCCGCGGGGATCGCCCAGCCGCTCGCGCCGTTTCAGGCTCTGATCGACGACGCGTCGACGAACCCGTCGGGGGCGAGCCTCGAAGCCCTGGTGCTGGTCTCTCCGCTCGATCCGGCGTTCTATACCGTGGTCCAGATGGATCCGATCCATTCGACCAAGACCGCGACCACCTGCGCCATCGGAATCGAGGGCGTGACGATCAAATACCTGACCAACGACGACGCGCGGTCCGTGGCCTATCGCGCGCTCCAGCCTCCCGGGGCTTTCCGCATGCCGCCGCAGCTGACCAGCGCGATCTACGTCGGAATCATTGAAGAGTACCGTTACTACGTGCGGGAGGACCGCGCCGATCCGACCGATCCGGCGAGCGACCTGGTGCCGGTTCTTACCCGTGCGCGTTTTTATCCGGGGACCGAGGTCGCCTATCAGAACAATGCCTCGAACCTGACCGTGGACATCGCGTCCGGCATCGTCGATCTCCAGGCCTCCTACGGCATCGACACCAACAACGACGGGCAGGTGATCGAGGGGCTGGCCGTGGCCGATCGACCGAACGACGAATGGCTGGGCAACGCCCGGATCGCCAACGCGGCCAACGCTCCGCCGGAGAACCCGATCGCCGGCAAGCTCGCGTACCTCCGCATCAGTACGCTCGCGCGCACCGAGCGGCGAGATCCCGACTACGTCGCGCCGGTCCTCGATCGCTCCGAGGACCACTCCTACGCCTTCGACGTTCCCGATCGGACCAACGGTCGAACCGACCGGATGTACCGGCGCCGGCAGCTGCAGACGATCGTCGATCTGAGGAATCTGTCATGAAAATACCCCGCAAGCTCCTTCGCGCCGGGAGTCTCCCAGTGGAACAGGGGAGCGCCTATATCGTCGCGCTGCTGCTGCTCCTCCTGCTCACGGTGATCGGCCTCTCCCTTTCGCTGGTGACCCAAAACGAGCTGCAGATCGGCGCCAACGAAAAAATGATCAACCGCGTTTTCTATGCCGCCGACTCCGCGGTGTCGGAAGCGACCTCGCGCGCGCTGATCCTCGGGCAATTTCAGGCTTCGAGCTCGTTCACGCCGGATGCCGGTCCGTCGCCCGCGGGCCTGGGGATCGAAGTCCAGCGCAATTCCTACACCCGGCTCAACTCCCCGTATTGCGCGCTGTGCGAGGTCAACCAGCAGCCGGGCGAAGAGCCGTATCGCGACATCACCTATTACGTCGACGTCACCGCGATCCGTAGGGGCAGCGCGGGAGGCTCGACGCCGTTGGCCGAAAAACGGCTGAACGCGATGATCGACATTCAGCCTTACAAGCCGCAGCTGCCGGTCGTACCTTGATGGATTCAGGCACGTTTTCGTCCGAGGAGCGGGCGGCCGGGTTCGTGCCGCCAGGAGGAGTTATGAAGCACCCATGGCAGAAAATCTCCGGACGGTCGCGGCGCGTCGCGGCGACGATCCTGGTCGCGGTTTGTAGTCTTGGCCTCGGCCTCGGGCGCGCCGACGATCGGTTGCTCTTGCGCCAGTCGCCCGCCGATCCGTTGATGTTCATCCTCCTCGACACCTCGGGCTCGATGAACGAGCAGCCGCAGGATTCGGTCGTGCCGATCGGTTCCGCCGACGACCCGGCCTCGAAGATGTATCAGGCGAAACAGTCGCTGTATACCGCGCTGTTGAACAACCCGGACGTCCATTACGGGTTCGCCGCATTCAACCAGGACGATACGATCCTCAGGCGCAAACACTGGATTTACAAAGCGAACGCCAACGCCGGCTGGAGCGGCAGCGCCCTCTCTTATCCGCAGCTGGACGTGACCTACATCTTCGGCGGCGAAGATGAGGGGGGGATCACGGTTCAAGGATCGTGCAACGCGTCGATCACCTCGGTGGTGAGCGGGTTCACCAACCAGCTCCGCTGGCATCCGCTCACCGGCGACAAAGGCAACTTGGCGAGCGTGATCTACCTGCGCCAGAGCAGCCGGATCTACCGCGTGACGACGACGATCGCCGGTGGCAACCTGGGCGACGCCACGATCAGCGTAAAGGTCAAGCGCGAGAGAAATCTCACCTGCACGCTCGATCCCGACACCGGCATGGTCACCGCGGAGACGTTCTCACCGGCCGAAGAAAAGACGGTGGCGTTCTCGCTGGTGCGCCAGACGCTCTCGATGATCTCGGGGACGTCGCCCTCGGGACAAGTGTTCGGCTCGACCGACGTGCCGCTCGGACCCGCGAGCGGCGCGGGTTTCGGTGTGCTCAACAGCTGCGCGGGCATGGATCCGAACACCGATTCGGCTTCGGACCGCTACAAACTGGCGACCGCGATCAATGCCGCGTATGCGGCGAATCCGAGATTCGATCGCGGCGATTTCCTGCCTTTCGACTGGATGTCCACGAATCGGGACGAGATCCTGCGCCGCCTGGCGCCGAACCTGCGCGGTTCGGAAACCATTCCGGATTTCAGCCAGGCGCGCTACTTCAAAGTCCAGACCAGCGGCGACGTCGCAGTACCGAATCCGGATCTGGTGACCGCTTCGCAAGTCCCGCTGATCGCCCAGGGCTTCACGCCGCTGGGCAATGCGATGAACCAATTCCGCGACTGGTATGCCGGCTGCCACGACCAAGAGGTCTGCACCCCGGGCTCCGGCTGGTCCGACGTCGCGCAGGCCGACGACTCGCTGTTCGGCTGCCGGGGAAAATACCTGCTGATCCTCACCGACGGCCTCGATACCTGCGGCGGCGACGGCGAGCTCGGTCCGGCCTGCGAGGGTGCGCGGATCCTGTTCGAGAAATACGGCGTCGAGACGTTCGTCATCGCCTTCGGACGGGTTTCGGT
>DATMZU010000283.1:0-10432 GCA_035607435.1 Thermoanaerobaculia bacterium
GACGGCGAGCGCGTGGCCGCGGCCGATCTCGCGGTCCGCGTCGAGGTAGCCGGGGCCGAACCCGGGCGAGCGCAGCAGGGCACGCAGCAGCACCAGGGCTCGGCGCGGGGAACGCGGCGGACGGAGCGAATGGAGGCGCGAAATCCAAGCCGGAAGCTCGGGAAATAGGCCCGACCGGGGGCGCTCCGGCGGGGTCAACCAAGCTTCGAGCAGGCCCGAAAGGTAAAACACCACGACGGCGGCGAGCAGACCCGCGACGAGCGCTCCGGTCCGGCGACCGAGATCCAGCAGGTGCTCGCTCAAGCCGCCGCCCGCCAGTCCTTCGCCGGACGCGATGAACACCGCGGCGAGGTTCGGCGCGGCGAGCGCGAGCGCCACGAGCATCCGCGCTCGGAACAGGGGATGGCGCAGGATCGAGGCGAACGGCAGCTCGCACGGCTGGTCGATCCGCGCCCCGCCGTGCCAGACGACGAGGGCCGTGGTGACCAGAAACACCCAGGACGCCACGAGGGCGGAAAGCGTGATCGTCGCCTGACCGACCCAGCCGAGCACGAACAGGTTGCCGAACAGGGCGTCCCCCGGCGCTCGGCGGGCGAAGAACGGGAACAGAAAGAACACCGCGCCCAAGAGGATCTGAAACCGCAGCAGGATCGCCAGGCTCAAGTAAGGCCGAACGGCCGGAAGCCGACGGAAGACCGCCCGGGCGCTACGCCGCCAGATCGAGAGCATGGTTCTCCGGGTCGCCGAGGTTTCGCATCGAAAGTTTTCGCGCGGCAAGAGTATGACGAGCGCGGCCTTGTCGTTCCTCATGGCATGATGCCGCCCCATGGCCGAACCTGAAGCCCCCGCTCCCCGCTCCAGCCTGATCCTCTCCCCCGCGTTCTGGATCGCCGCCTTGGGGGTCGCCCTCCATGCCGCGACGATCGGCAAGTACGGCATCTTCCGCGACGAGCTGTACTACGTCGCCTGCGGCCGGCGGCTCGCGTGGGGGTACGTCGATCATCCACCGGGGGTGGCGCTGCTTGCGCGGATCTCCGAAGCGCTGTTCGGGACGCGGCCGGAGGGCTTGCGCGTCATGCCGATCCTCGCGGGCGGGCTGGTGGTGTTTCTGGCCGGCTGGATCGCCAAGGATTTGGGCGGCGGCCGGTTTGCCGAGGCGCTCGCGAGCTTGGCGACGCTGGTCGCTCCGGTCTACCTGTTCATCTTCCACTACCTGTCGATGAACGTGATCGACGCCCTGGTCTGGACGCTCCTCGGCTGGGTCCTCCTGAAACTCCTGCGCGGCGGTAATCCGAGGCTCTGGCTGGCGTTCGGCGCGATCGCGGGACTGGGCCTTGAAAACAAGGTCAGCGTGGCGTTCCTCGGCGCGGGGGTCGTGGTCGGGTTGGTGCTCACGCCGGAGCGGCGCCTGCTCGCCAACCGCTGGCCCTGGATCGGCGGCGCGCTCGCGGTCGTTCTGTTCGTTCCCCACCTCGCCTGGCAGGTGAAAAACGGCTGGCCGCTCCTGGAATTCGCGGCGAACGCATCGGCGCACAAGAACGTCCACTACTCAGGCCTCGCGTTCTTGGTCGAACAGGTAATGCAGATGCATCCGTTCACCTTCCCGCTCTGGCTCGGTGCCCTCGCCTGGTGCACCTTCGGGCGCGAAGGGCGCCGCTACCGGGCGGTCGCGGTCGCCTACGTCGCGATCTTCGCGCTGCTCGTGGCCCAAGGGGGCAAGCCCTACTACCTCGCGCCGATCTACCCGCTGCTGTTCGCGCTCGGTGCGTTCGCCTTCGCGGGCTGGCTCGCCGCCCGGCGGCTTGCCTGGCCGAAACCCGTTGCGCTCGCGCTCCTCGCGGTCGGCGGCGCGTTGGTTGCACCGCTCACGCTGCCGATCCTGCCGATCGAGACGTTCGTCAGCTACCAAGCGGCGCTCGGCCAAGCCCCCAGTTCCCCCGAAACCCACAAGATGGGCCGCCTGCCGCAGCATTTCGCGGACATGTTCGGCTGGGAGGGCCTGGCCGCGACGGTGGGCCAGGTCTGGCAGCAGATCCCTGAAGCGGAGCGCGCCCGCTGCGCGGTCTTCGGCCAGAACTACGGCGAGGCGGGAGCGATCGAAGTCCTCGGTGACCGCTACGGTCTGCCCGATGCGATCTCCGGCCACAACAACTACTACCTCTGGGGACCCCGCGACGCCGACGGCAGCTGCATGATCGTCATCGGAGACGACGAGGCGACCCTGAGCCAGCTGTTCGAAAACGTCCGCCTCGGCGCGATCTACGAATGCCGAAACTGCATGCCCTACGAGAGCCATCTGAACATCCACGTCTGCCATGGGCTCAAAGGAAACATCGCGGACCTCTGGCCGCGGGTTAAGCACTACGACTGAAGGTCCTGCGAGCGATATGGAGTGCGGCGACGCGTCGCCGCTTTTCACCGGCATCTCCTGCGCCGATCCCGTTCAAAGCGCCGACGCGTCGGCGCACTCCATATCCGTCCGGCCCTATCTAAAAGGAATAGGGGACGCTCACCCAGGCGAACCGCTCGGGCGGAAAGTCCTTGGTGTTGCGCGTGACCAGCGCGAGGGCGTGGTACCGGGCGAGAGCGGCCTGGAGGGCGTCCGGCATCTTCCAGCGATGCTCGCGGCGCAACCGGGCCGCGAGATCGGCCACCGGGGTGTCGATCGGCAGAGTCGGAAAGCGATCGAGGAATGCCGTCGCTACGGGCACTTCGTCGTCGCCGAAACCGGCCAGTACCTCGGCGCGGGTGATCACCGAAAGCATGGCGCTCCGCTGCACCCCGGCGAGGTACGTTGAAGCGGCCGCCACACCGCGGAAGTGGTCGATCAGGATCACCGAATCGAGCAGGAGGTTCATCCTTCGTCCTCCCACTCGGCGCGGATCTCACGCTGATAGTCGAGTCCGTCGGCCCCCGGCCAGATTCCGGCCGTCGCCGCGAGCAGACGCTCGAAAGAGCTCGACTCGCTCTCTTCCCGGTAGCTGCGAACCGCACGGCGGACGATTTCGGTCATGGCGATCCCCTCTTCTTCGGCCCGGCGATCGAGCCACGATTTGTCCTCGGGTTCCAGACTGATCAGGGTACGGATGGTGGGTGCTGCGCGATATCGGTTCGTCACGAGAGATATCATAAGGGTTCGTGCCCTCCTTTTCTACCCCCTAGGACGCGAACCACCTTCTATTTCCCGATGGTTTCCGCAACGAAGTCGAAAAAACCTTCTGCGAACCCCCGGAGTAGCCTCTGGGCTATGCTTTCCGCCGACCGCACGACTGGAGGTTTCCATGCTCCCAACCCGCTTCGCTCTTCTGGCCGCCGTAACTCTTCTGCTTCCCACCGCCGCCCGCGCCGCCGATCCGGAACCGAATGCGGCGCCTGCCGCCGATGCGGCCTATAAAAAGGAGATCGATGCTTTCCGCCAGGAGCGGATCGACGGTCTCAAAAGGCCGGATGGGTGGCTTTCGCTGGTCGGGCTGTTCTGGCTTCAGGAGGGGGACAACCGGTTCGGCAGCGGCGCCGAGAATCGGGTGATTTTCCCCGAGGGTAGCGCTCCGGAGGTCGCAGGCAAGTTCGTGCGCCATGGCGACAAGGTGAGTGTGGAAGCCGCGGCGGGTTCAGGCCTCACGAGCGACGGCAAGCCGGTGGGTCGGATGGATCTCGCGATCGACGCCGACGCGAAGGGACCGACCCGTCTGGAGCTCGGCTCGCTCCGGTTCTACCTCATCCGGCGCGGCGATCGGCTCGGCGTGCGGGTGAAGGATACGAACAGCGCCCTGGTGAAGAACTTCCCGGGGATCGACACCTACCCGACCCGGGCCGATTGGCGGTTCGAGGCGAAGTTCGAGCCCTATGTGCCGGTGAAGAAAGTTCCGGTGCCGAACATCTTGGGGCAGATCGACGACACCTCGTCGGCCGGCGCGGTGGTGTTCGAATTCGGCGGCAAGACCTATCGGCTCGACGGCCTCGGGGAGCCGGGCGAAGGACTGTTCCTGATCTTCGCCGACGACACGAACGGCGGCGAGACGTACGGCGCCGGGCGCTTCCTGGATACCGATCCGCCGAAGGACGGCAAGGTGGTGGTGGACTTCAACAAGGCGTACAACCCGCCTTGCGCGTTCACCGCGTTTGCCACTTGCCCGTTGCCGCCGAAGCAGAATCGGCTGGATCTGCGAGTCGAGGCCGGCGAGAAGAAGTTCGCCGGGGATCCCCACCACTAAATCAAGGGTGCGCCACGAGGGCCAGCGTGGCGGCGGCCAGCTCGGCGGCCGTCCGGGTGTCTTTTGCGAGCTTCCCCTCCTCCGGGCCGGCGCAGTGGCTCGGATGGAGGATCTCGAAGGGATTGATCGGCTGGCCGAGCCAGGAGGAGCGCTCCTCGGGCAGCCGGTAGATCGCGAAATGCAGGTGCGGGGCGTTCTTCGGCGCATTGCCCGAAGTCCCGACGTAGCCGATCACCTGGCCGCGCTGCACCGCCTGGCCGGCGGCCAGGCCGGGGGCGTAGCGTTCCAGATGGGCGTAGTAATAGGCGTAGGTGCCGGTGGGGTCGAGCTGGTAGAGGGTGATGCCGCCGAGCCGGTTGTAGGTGAGCTTGACGATCGTGCCGTCTTCGATCGCGAGGATCGGCGTGTTGCGCGGCGCCATGATGTCGATCGCGTGATGGGTCCTTCCGCCGCTCCGCCGCTGGACGAACGAATCCCGCAGCTGGCTGCGCACGATCCCCAAGACCGGGATCAGCAGTGCCTTGCGCGCCAGCACCGGTTCGTTCGGCAGATCCGGGAAACAACCCTCGAAACCGGCAGGCGCCGGCCCGGTCGATTCGGGCGGTGCGACGAGCTCCGGAGAAAGAGGGGCGGGAATCGACTCCGGACCGACCGCGGGCTCGGGGTTTCGCGCGCTGGGAACGCTCGGGTCGGTCGAAGCATCGCCGCTCGCAGGCAGCAGGACGACCGCCCCGCCCGGCTGAGAATCGCCCGAGGCCGCGGGCGGCTCCTGGCTCCGCAGCGGTCCTGCCGCGAGGGCGAACAGGACGACGCCCGCGGCGAAAATGGGCCGCAAGATCCCTCTCGGCGAGATGAAATTCGTCTTCTCGGGCATATCGATCGGGTCGCCTACATCTTTCCGGCGAGGCGCGGATCATACCCGAGTTCCGGAACGGTTCAACCCCTCACCTCCGGACTTGGCCCGAGCATGGAAGAATGCACCACCGCCAACCCCGAGGTCCCTCATGACCGAGAAATCGAACGAGCCGATGAACCAGCAACGCGTGTCCCGCAATTTCTTCCTCTTCATCCTGATTGCGACGACCGCCCTGTTTTTCTACATGGTCCGGGAATTCCTGATCCCGGTGCTGCTCGCGGCCGTGTTCTGCACGCTGCTGGCCCCGTTGTTCGACGTTCTGGTGAAGAAGACCAAGGGGCGCCGCGCACTCTCCGCCCTGATCTGCTGCGTCCTGGTGATCATCGGACTCGTGGTGCCGATTTATTGGGTGGCGAACCTGGTCGCCCACGAGGCGCTCGACTTCTACAACTCGTCCGAGGCGCAGCTCCGCAGATTCTTCGAACAGGGCGACGCCGGCCCGCTCGGCGCGATGAAGCGCTCGGTCTGGTTCCGCACTCTGCACCTCGATCAATTCGATTGGAGCGCGAGCGCCCAGGACGCGGCAAAGAGCGCCGGCACCTTTCTCGCCGACGTGATCAAGGCGACGTCGTCGGGCACGATCCACGTGGTGATTCTCCTGTTCCTCACCCTGTTTACGCTGTTCTATTTCTTCCGCGACAGCGAGAAGATCATCCCTCGGCTCAAGTACCTGATCCCGCTGCCCGAAGGCCACCTGGACGCGATCATCACCCGTTTCTCGTCGGTCACCCGGGCGACGATGAAAGGCACTCTGGTGATCGCCCTCGTCCAGGGGAGCCTCGCCGCCATCACGCTCTGGGCCTTCGGCCTCGACGGGGCGATCCTGTGGGGCGTGGTGGCGACCCTCATGTCGGTCCTGCCGGTCGTCGGCGCCTGGCTGGTTCTCTACCCCGCGGCGGTGTACCTGTTGCTCACCGGGCAGGTCTGGCAGGGAATCCTGATGATCGTCCTCACGACCGTGGTGATCGGCGGCATCGACAACTTCATCCGCCCCCGGTTGGTCGGCCACGAGGCGGGCATGCACGACCTGATGGTCTTCTTCTCCACCCTCGGCGGCATCGCGGTCTTCGGCGCCATGGGCTTCATCGTCGGTCCGGTGATCGCCGCCCTGTTTCTCGCCGTCCTCGAAATCTACGCGGTCGAGTTCAAGGACGTGCTCGACGGCCTGAACGCCCCGCCGGCCGCGTCGCCCGCCCATCCGGCCCCTCGGAAACCCGCTCAGGCGTCGGCCGCGGGGGCGAAGCGCGCCGAGGGGTAGATCACCACCCGGCGGAACGGCTCTTCGCCCTGGCTGCGCGAGGCGAGGCCGGAGCTGGCGATCAGCTCGTGCTGCAGGCGGCGCTGGTGGCTCGCCCGGGGAGCCAGCTCGACCGAGCGGCCGGATTCGAGCACTTCGTCGATGCCCGCTTCGACCTCTTGGAGCACCGCGTCCTCGGTCCCTTCCTCTTCGTCGAGCCCGAAGACGTCGCGCAGGAAGATCTCGATCTGCGCCTGAGTATTGGTGCGCACGACGCCGATCGGCAGGCCGCGCTCGGCGGCTTCGCGCAGCTTCCGCGGCTGGCGCCGCTCCTGGCCTTTGAGCGCGATCACCAGATCGGCGTCGTCCAGGTCTTCGACGATGAGGACCGGCACCCGCAGCTTTCGGAGCGCGCGCTCGATCTTGCTTCGCGACACGGCGTACGGAAACAGCTTGCGGGTCCGGCTCTTCACCGGCCGGCCCGGCCAGTTCGATTCCAATCTCGGCACGGAGGGCGCGGGACCTGCCGGAGCGGTTTCGCGCGGCTCGTCGGCGCCGGGCTTGGCCGGCTTGGGCCGGGGCGACCCGGCCGAGGGAGCCGCCGAGACCCCTACGCGCCCGGCCGGCGCCGCCTGGATCTCGAACCCGTCGGCCGTGCGCACCCGCAGCTCGGGGGCCGGCGGAATGTGACGCAGCAGGCGATCGACGACCTCCGCCACGTCGCGGTGGACCGCGAGCCGGTCCTTGTCCTGAATCTCGACCAGCACGTCGAAGGTCGGCGGGCCTTTCCTTTCGAGCACGGTCTTCTGGGTGCCGCGGCGGCGCGCCTCTTCGTCCGACAGGGTGACCGCCTGGATGCCGCCCACCAGATCGGCGAGCGTCGGGTTCTGGAGCAGGTTTTCCAGAGCGTTGCCGTGGGCGGTCGCCACCAGCTGGACGCCGCGCTCGGCGATCGTGCGCGCCGCCGCCGCCTCGGCCGAGGTGCCGATCTCGTCGATCACGATCACCTGCGGCATGTGGTTCTCGACCGCTTCGATCATCACCGCGTGCTGCTCGGCGGGGGTCGGCACCTGCATCCGCCGGGCGCGGCCGATGCCGGGATGCGGGATGTCGCCGTCGCCCGCGATCTCGTTCGAGGTGTCCACCACCACGACCCGCCGGCCGAGCTGGTCGGCGAGCACCCGGGCCGCCTCGCGCAGCAGGGTGGTCTTGCCCACCCCCGGGCGGCCGAGCAGCAAAAGGGAGCGCTCCGACTCGATCACGTCGCGCACGATGTCGATCGTGCCGTAGACCGCCCGGCCGACCCGGCAGGTCAGACCGACCACCTCGCCGGTCCGGTTGCGCAGCGCCGAAATGCGGTGGAGCGTCCGCTCGATCCCGGCCCGGTTGTCGGCGCCGAACCGCCCGACCCGCCCGACCACGTGGGCGAGATCGGCGCGCGAGACCGGTTCGCCCCCCAAATCCTCGCCGCGCGCGGGGAACCGCGCCTCCGGCAGCCGGCCGAGATCGAGCACGATCTCCAGCAGGCGATCGAGATCCTCCCGCGCCTCCAGAGCCTGACGCACCGCGTCCGGCAGAATGTCCAGCAACAGTTTCAGGTCGTCGGTGACGTGCTCTTCGCTCAAGTTCGCTCTCCGTGCCCCGTCCTACTGTAACTTCGAGCCCGGTTCGAACGTAAGGCTTTCTGTAGACCTCAGCCGACGCCAGACCGTCCGGTCCCCTGCGGCGGCACCCGCGATTGAAAAACCAAAGAGGGATTCGTCATGGCAACGTTCCGATTCCGCAATCTTCTCCTCGGCGCCGCCCTGTTCGGCGCCGCGACCCTGCCCGCCCAGGCGGCGACCGCCCACAAAACCGTCTCCGGCATCTATCCCCTCGCGGCGAACGGCACGCTCGATCTGTCCAACGTCAACGGTTCGATCAAGATCGAGACCTGGGATCGCGCCGAGGTCCAGGTGAGCGCCGACAAGATCGTCAAGTCGCCGAGCGAGGACGAGGCGAACAAGACGCTCGCCCGGCTGAAGGTGATCGTCGACGCCAAACCGAACCGGGTGAAGGTCGAAGCGCAGTATCCGCGCGGTACCAACGGCCTGTTCAGCTGGCTGTCCGGCCGCGGCGTCGAATCGACCAAAGTGGAGTTCATCGTGCGCATCCCCCGCGAGGCGGACCTGCGGATCGACACCGTGAACGGCGACATCACGCTCGAAAACGGCAAGGGCGATCTGCGCCTCACCACCGTGAACGGCACCGTGAGCGCGAGCGACAGCGACGGCACGGTCACGCTCGAATCGACCAACGGCAACGTCAAGGCCCACCACACCCGCGGCTCGCTCGAAGCTTCGACGGTGAACGGCCGCGTGGAGGCCGAGCTGATCGACCTCGGTTCGGGCAAGACCTCGCTCGAATCGGTCAACGGCGGGATCACCCTGCGCCTGCCCGCCTCCGCCCGGGCGAACCTCTCCGCTTCGACCGTCAACGGCCGGGTCAACTGCGAGCTGGACGTCGCGGGCACGAAGAAGCGGACCCGGGTGGAAGGCACGTTGAACGGCGGCGGCCCGGACATCGAGATCAGCACGGTCAACAGCTCCGTCGATATCGTCGGGCTGGACGCGAAATAGCCGGATCGGGCGGGCGGCCGACGGGGGCCGAACCGGGGGGCGGGCGGCAACTTGACACCGCCCCCCCGCCTAGCTACCGTCTTTGCCCCATGAAGAAGAATTTTCTCCTCACCCTCCCTTGCCTCGCTCTGCTCCCGCTGGCCCTTCTGGCCGGCTGCGGACGCTCCGAAGCTCCGGTTGCCCGGCTGCGCATCGAGCCCGCGACCTTGCGCCTGCCTTATCCTGAGCTCGCCACGGTCAAGCTGACCTGGGAGCCGATCACCGCGATCGCCGCCTCCCCCACCGTCTTCGTCCACATCGTCGACGACAAGGGCGAGATCGAGCGGACGTTCGATCATCCCTACCCGGCGGAATTCAAGCCGGGCACGCCGCAGTCCTACAACGTCTACCTCTACCAGACCGCCCTCGCCACCCCCCTGCCGGAAGGCAAGCACCGGTTGGTGATCGGGCTCTACGTCCCGGGCAGCGATCGCTGGGCGCTGGAAACGACGGGCAAGGAGCTGAACAAGAAGGAATACGTGGTCGGCGAGATCGACGTGCCGCCGGTCGACAAGCTGGCCGTGAAGCTTCAGTTCACCCGCACCTGGCTCCCCGCGGAAGACGGCGGCGATCGCCAGACCCTCGTCCGCCGCTGGCTTGCCGGCAACGGCGCGATCCGCCTCGCGCCGATCAATAAGCCGGGCAAGCTTTGGCTCTCGGTGCGCATTCCGTCCGGCGAAAACCCGGGCGAAAAGCTCGTGCTTTCCGGCACCCATCCCCCCTCGGCCCAGATCGTCAACAGTTGCGGCGGCGCGGAGACCAACATCTCCGGCCCGGGCATCCACCTGGTGCCGATCACCATCGACACCCTGCCACCCGGCGGCCAGTGCGTGATCCGTTTCCGCACCGACTTTCATCTCGAGGTCACCGGCTCGCCGCACCAGCGTTCTCTGGCTCTGGAAAACGCCGCATGGTCGCCCAAAGCGTAAGGCGATGAAACACGGCGACGACGCGATCCTGCGGCCGGAGCAGGCGAGCTACCTCGATCGCCTGCTGCCGCCCCGCGATCCGCTCCGCCGCGAGATGGAACAGGTGGCCGCCGAGCGCGATCTGCCGATCTCCGATCCGGAGGTCGGCCGGTTGCTCGGGATTCTCGCCCGCTCGATCGGCGCCCGGCGGATCTTGGAGGTCGGAACCTCGATCGGCTACAGCGCGCTTTGCCTCGCGCGCGCCGCCACCGAGGCACGGCTGATCTCGATCGACGCGGACGCCGCGATCCTCGCCGAGGCGCGCGGCTACCTCGAAAGGGGGGGCGTGCTCGAACGGGTCGAGCTGATCCATGGCGAGGCGCTCGCCGTGCTCGGCGGCGACAGCGCGATCGAGGGTCCGTTCGATCTCGTCTACCTCGATGCGTTGAAGACCGAATATCGCCGCTATCTCGACCTGGTGTTGCCGAAAGTTCGCGTGG
>DATMZU010000295.1:0-10332 GCA_035607435.1 Thermoanaerobaculia bacterium
TGGTCTTCCGGAGCATCTCGACGAGCTCCAGCGAGGTTTCGACCCCAAGATCCGCAGAGATCAACGCCTCTTCCAGATAGTCGAGCGTCGTCGCATCGAGCACCGCGCGGCCGGCGACGGCGGCGCCCACCCGCTCAATGATCTCGGTATGGGTCATCAACAGCCCGCGCTTCAGCTTGGTCCAGAACCCCGCCTTCTTCGCGGCGTCGGGATCGGGAACCTGGGCCTCGGGCGCGAGCGCAAGGTCGATCGGAGGTTTCGTTTCCTTCATCGGAGGGATGATATCCCGCGCGGTGCCATCATCGAATTCATCCCATCTCCCGAACCTGTTTCACCCACCGCCGGACCTGATCATGCTAGGGTAAGGAATTGGAGGTACGTAAGGAGATGGCGATTTCCAGGGTTACCAGCAAGGGTCAGGTCACCATCCCCTCCGAAGTTCGGAAGGCGCTCCAGATCGCACAGGGAGACGACCTTCTCTTCGAGGTGGCGACCGACCAGACGGCGCGGCTGCGGGTGGTCAAGCGCCAGCAGCTCTCCGATCTATATGGTGCACTGCGGAGCACGCAGCCCTTTCCGGGTAAGGAGGCGGTGCGTGACGAGGTCGGCCGGTGGCTGGGGGAGAGAGCGAAAGGCTCTGGTTCGTGAAGAGGTACTGGGTCGATGCCAATGTGCTCCTTCGGTTCCTGACGGGTGAGCCGGAGCCGATGGCCGAGCGGGCCGCTCGGTTGATGCGCCAGGCGCAGCGAGGCGAAGCTCTCCTCATTCTCACCCCTCTCGTCGTCGCCGAAGTGGTCTGGACTCTGAAATCGTTCTACCGGCGTTCCTACGAAGAGATCGTACGAGTGCTCGTTCCGCTTCTGTCCGCGGACGGCGTGGAAACCCAGGAGAGGGAGCTCCTTATCCGGGCTCTCGAGCTGACACGAAACAAGAACGTGGATTTCTCCGATGCGGTTCTCGCCGTACAAGCGGATCGCCACGGGGAAACAGTCTGCACCTTCGACGAAGACTTCAAACGTCTCCCCGCGGCGTGGATCCTCCCCGGTTGATTCAGGGCAATCGCGAAGCGACAGGCAAGGCTTCAACCTGACGAAGATCTCCTCCAACATGCAAGTTTGGAGTGCGGCGACGTGTCGCCGCTTTCCGCAGCGCCGACGCGTCGGTGCGACCCGCCGGCATAGAATCACCTCACATGCCGAAACCCAAAGTCTTCGTGAGCTAATCGAGGGCGCCCTCCCGTTCGAGCACCTACAGCCACCGCGACCGCGGGTGGAAGGACAACGCGTTTCCGCACCCTGGCCGTCTTCCCCGCGAGCTTTGATGCGGCAGCGGCCGCCGCCGTCTGGGACTTGACCGGAAAGGAGGAGGAAACGGACGACGCGCTCGGCGAACTGGTCCGCCGCAGCCTCCTCGACGGAGAAGAAGGGCGCTACCGGCTGCACGATCTCGCTCGGGCCCTTGCCGGGGTGAACCTCGGGCACGAAGAGGAGGAGGCGGCACGGGCGCGGCATGCGAACCACTTCCTCGCGCTGCTTTCCGAGGCGGCCGATCTCTACCTGCGAGGCCATGAGGACGTCCTCAGCGGGCTTACTCTCTTCGATCGGGAGAGGGGCCACATCCTCGCCGGCCAAGCCTGGGCCGTGGAACGAGCCGAAGTCTCCACGGACGCCGCCCGAGCCGCCAGCCGATTCCCCCATGCCGGCGCTCATCTCCTGAAGTTGCGCCTGTCCCCTCTCGAGCAGATCGCTTGGGTGGAGGCCGGTCTCGCCGGAGCGAAAAGACTGGGAGATCGAACGCTCGAAGGCGCGCACCTCGGCGACCTGGGGATCGCCTACGCCGCTCTCGGTGAAACTCACCGGGCGATCGAATGCTTCGAACAGTACCTGGCCATCGCCCGCGAGATCGGAGATCGGCGCGGCGAAGGCAACGCCCTCGGCAATCTGGGCAACGCCTACGCCGACCTCGGCGAGGCCCGGCAAGCGATCGACCTGCACGTCCAGGGATCTCGCCATACGCCGAGAGCTGAGCGACCGGAGAGGCGAAGGCAACGCCCTCGGCAACCTGGGCACCGCCTACGCCGACCTCGGCGAGACCCGGCAGGCGATCGAGCTCTACGAGCAACGGCTCGAAGTCGCCCGCGAGATCGGAGACCGGCGAGGAGAGGCGAACACCTCCTGGAATCTGGGCGCGGCCTACGAGAAGCTCGGAGAGATCGCCCGAGCCGTTGACTGCATGCAAGCCTGCGTCGATTTCGAGCGGGAGGTCGGCCACCCGGATGCCGAGAAGGATGCGGCGCATGTCGAGGAGCTTCGGGCGCCGGTGACGCCACCGAACAGCCGTTGAAACTTGCCTTACACCGAATTCCCCTGGGAGCCCGCAACGGCGATGGAGCGGGCCTCGCGCTCCACGAAGAAAGGTCCCCCGGAGCAGGGCTCATGCACCTTTCTTGCCCTCCAGAAGCCCAATCAATGCTACGAATTTCTGGAGCCTCATCGGATCGGGGCCATGGTAGTAAGAATCCGTTTGCAGTTCGCTACGAATTCTCTCCAAACAGGCCAGCACCGGCCTGGTATCTGTCTTTGCTCCTCCGGCGATCAGCGCCTGCGCTGTCTCGAAGTGGTATTGGCAGGCGGCCTCGCTCAAGGCACTTGCCGATTTCCCGGATGATCCTGCCTTTTCGATGTCGGTCCGGGCCCCTCTCTTCAGGAGTGCTTGAACCACCTCTGTGTGGCCCTTTGAGGCAGCAGTAATCAGCGCGGTACTGCCTTCTTTCAGATCCCGCATGTCGACGTAAGCACCCTTCGCAAGTAGCGCCTCAGCGACTAGCCCATTCTGTTGGCGCGCCGCAAATAGGAGAGGAGTGAAGCCCGAATCCGTCTTTGCATCTGGAGTGGCACCCTTCTCCAGAAGGAAATTGACACACTCAAGACTCCCTCCCTGTGCTGCGATCATCAACGGTGTCTCGCCGCCATTGCCCCTGCGGCCATTCACGTCAGCCCCGAGTCGAACCTGCTCGCGAACCGACGGCAGGTTGCAAACCTTGACTTCTTCGAACAGCTGGTTGGTCGCGGCTTGCTTGGCTTCCTTGGAAGGACCGCACGACCAAAGGTCACAGGCGACAACCATAGCGAGCGCAACGAACTTAGAACTTGTCGTGTCAGAACGAGCGGCCTTGCGCAAACTTTTCATGCCACCACCCCATTATTTACCGGATAGATCTATGTTCTGCGCCGTCAATAGACCGGCGTCCAAACACGCCGAAGTTAGTCCTATGTCTGGACTCCAATTGTTTGCGAACACTATGGAAGCTCTCGCCTTGTGTCAACGTTGTGTAGCTTGCGCAGTATCGCTTGGAGCTTTTCGAGATTGGCCCGCAGCTTCGGCGCAAGAGGTGGGAATCTCCAGGGAATCAAGCCCAGCCGTGAACCGTTAGACGCGCGCCTCGGGGTGCGGCAGACGCTAATGTCGTGGCTGGCTGCTGCGCGTAGAGGAAGCTCTCCCTGTCGTCCATTCTCTGCGGCGAAAGACTCTCTCCAATCGAGAGAGCGCCGACGCGTCGGCGCTACGGAAAGCGGCGACACGTCGCAGCACTCCAAAGTTTTTGCATCCGGGGGATAGGGTGTGAGTTCGGCTGACACCTTGCGCGAGACCGATTCGAGCCGAATCGCAGTGCCGGACTCGTCCCTTTCCTTCGGATTCCTGTGCGCGTGGACGATTGACTTGTGTAACGCGGCCGTTCCAATGCACCGATTCCTGGCGGAAATTGGCACGGCGACCGTCGCCGGGCCGATATCTCCCATCACTCTTGGGATTTCTCTCGCCGCCGATCGAATTTCTGCCGCCGCCTTGTACATGGCGGACCATTTCTTACACAGTTCTGCCTCCGCAGCTCTCCGTTTGGACTTCGCTTTGCACGCGTCGTTGATCGCCTTGTGCGTGTTGCTCATCGCATCGCACACTTCGATGCGTTCCTAACGCGCGGCGATCACTGGCGATCGCCTGTCGATGGCGGGAATGGCCTCGGCGGTCGCTGCTTTTCGCGGTTTTGCGGCTGCCGACGACCCGGCGGACTCGGAAATGTGTGGATCGGCGGCTGAAGTGTCCAAGGCTCCCCCGACCAGCGATTCCGACGGGACGCAGGCCCCCGGCCCCGCAGGCGGTGGGCTGGGCCGTACCACCACAGGCTTCTGGGGGACCTCGGTTTCTTCGCGTTGGGCTACCTTATCCGAGAGGTACCCGAGAAAACGATACGTTTTGGGAAACTTTCGTCTTTTCCGAGAGAGCCCTTCCCCGTCCTTCGAACGACTCCGGTGAGGAGAAAAAAGAAGAGTCCCTGGAAGCTATCGTTTTCTCGGGCATCCCTCGGTTACACTGAACCGAACGGAGAAGCACCCAGTGACACTCACCTCCCAGCCGCCTCGCGAAGACATTGCCAATCGTGGCGATGAGATTTACGAGCGTGTGATCCTGCCGAAGCTCGACCCAAAAGATCAGGGCAAGCTCGTTCTCACGACGTTCGGACGGCCGACTACGAAGTGGACTAGGATGAGATCGCGGCATCGGATCCCCTTCTCGCACGCCGGCCCGACGCCGAAGTCTGGATGCGTCAAGTTGGGTCGCAATACGCGCGCCGCTTCGGACCTCGGTTCGAAAAAGCGGCGGCCTGATCCTCAGGCCGTCGAATGATCTTCGGTAGAGTCAACGCCTTCCGGGGGGCGAACGTTATTCTTGTCGTCCGTTCCTAACGCCCCGAGACGGCGGCGGTCCCAGGAAGAGCACGCCCGGGAAGGGACTTTGGCGAGTGCGCTCCGTCTCTCGTCCCGCGCCCGCGGGAAACGCGCCGGATTCGTTTGCGACCGATCTTCGCGACCAGAGGCCACAGCCGCCTCACCGCTCAACGCGCGCGAGCCAATAGCCCGGCTTTCGTCGGTGGTGTGCGATCGCCAAGATCCGTATCGCCTCGGCGGTCTCGAAATAAACCACGTGGTAGGGAAATCGCTTGACCGAAACGCGACGAACCTCAAGAGCCGGGGGCGTTTGGGGAAAAAGAGCGCCTGAGCGAGGGAATCGCGAAATCCGCTCCGTGCTTGCATCGACCGCGGCGAGAAACTTTACTCCGAGGCCCGGCTGCTGGCTTTCGTACCACCAGGCCGAATCTTCCAGTTCGGCGCTGGCTTCCGGCTCCGTGAGGAGCGGCTTGATCACCGGGAGGTCAAGCGAGCCAGAAGGTCTCGTCGCACTTCGGGCCAGGGAGTTCCCTGGGACTCGCCCGCGAGCACCCGCCGGGCGCGGCGTTCGACTTCCTCGGCCCAAAGGAGTTCGACCTCGGCGGGATCGTCGGCTTCGGCTTCGTCGAGGCTCGACAATAGTTCGGCCGCAACGCTGGCCCGCTCTTTGACCGGAAGCTTCAGGGCTTCTTCTAGAACCGATTGGGCGTGTGCCATGGCGATGGGTAGTCTACACGACGTACTACCGGGCCGTTCGGCAAAAACGCCGCCGAGACGGCAGCTGTCCCAGGACCAGCACACCCGAGGAGGAAACGCTTCCGGAACGACGGCGAATTACGTCCCGGAGGGAGGTCGTGACGTAGCGGGATTTCACCACCCTAACCCCGATTCTTCTCGTAGATCAGCTTCAACCCCACGAGCGTGAGCAGGGGATCGACCTTCTGGATGTAGCGGGAGCCGGAGGCGATCATTTCGGCTTGGCCTCCGGTGGCGACTACGTTTTTGAGGCCGGGGATTTCGGCCATCAGGCGTTCGAGGATTCCGTCGACGAGGCCGACGTAGCCGTAGTAGATGCCGGCTTGCATGGCGTTCACGGTATTGCGGCCAACGAGTTGGTCGGGTTTCTTGACGTCTACTCGGTAGAGGCGGGAGGCGTGGGCGAAGAGGGCTTCGGCGGAGATGGTGATGCCGGGGCAGATGATGCCTCCGACGTATTCGCCTTTGGCGTTCACCACGTCGAAAGTGGTGGCGGTGCCGAAATCGACCACCACGACCGGGGCTCCGTAGAGCTCTCTTGCGGCGACCGAGTTGACGATCCGGTCGGCTCCCACTTCGGCCGGATTGTCGTAGCGGATCGGCATGCCGGTTTTGACCCCCGGCTCGATGAAGAGGGGGCGTTTGCCGAAATAGCGCTCGGCGAGCTGGTCGAGGGTGAAATGGAGCGGCGGCACGACGGAGGAGATGACCACCGCTTCGGAGGCCGTGGGGTCGATGCCCGCGCGCTCGAAGAGCGGCAGGAGGAGGGCTCCGTATTCGTCGGCGGTGCGCTCGGCGTCGGTCGAGAGGCGGAAACTTTCGATCAGCTCGTCGCCGCGGTAGACGCCGAAGACGGTGTTCGTGTTGCCGACGTCCACCAGGACCAGCAGGCCGTCGGTCATGCGCTCTGTGGCTTTTCCCTTGCGGGTCATGCGATCACCTCTCCGGCCGAGATCGTGATTTCTTCGAGCGGCTGCGCTCCGGGAATGACCGCACCGGGAAGCGTCGATGTCGCCAAGCGGAGGCCCCCCGAAGAGTCGAAGCCGAGGAACGTGCCGGCGACGGTTCGCTCGCCCATCCGGCAGACCAGGCGGTCGCCCACGCTGTGCGCCGACAGCTCGCGATAGGCGGCAGCCGCGTAGGGGGCGTCTCCCAGATGCTTCAGCTCGTCTTCGAGCGCGCAGGCGAGGCTCGACGCCAACTCGGCGAGCGAGGCGTTTCCCCCTTCGAGCTTCAGCGAAGTCGCGGCGGCGATCGGGAGATCTTCCGGCCGGTGGGAATGGTTGACGCCGAAGCCGAGCATCACGATCGCCCCCTCGTCCGTTCGGTGCGCCGCCTCGATCAGCAGGCCGCCGATCTTTCGGCCCGCGATCATGACGTCGTTCGGCCATTTGAGGCGCGGCGCCTTGTCTTCCGCGGGGGAGCTCGCGGGGAGGAGCGGCGCGAGACCGCGGCAGATCGCCACCCCGGCAAGGAGCGGCAGGGTCGCCAAGTGGGCCGGATTGGCGACCCAGGTCAGCACCGTCGCATAGATCCCCATCCCTTCGGGGCTCGCCCACTGTCGTTTCTCGCGCCCGCGCCCCGCCGACTGCGTCCAGGCGAAAAGGTAGGCGCGCGGCAGGTTCTGGCGCTCGTCTTCATACTCGGCGGCGATTCTCCGCGCCAGACGGTTCGTCGAGTCGGTGTCGGCGACCACGATGAGGTTCTCGTCGCCGCAGGGATGCCAGCGCGACAGCTCGGCGGCGAAAGTCGAAAAGTCCACTCGTGATTCCTTGAGACCGCCTCAGCCCGCCAGGCTCGAACGGAGGCTCGAACGCCGGTCTTCCATCTGGGCGAGCGCGGCGCGGCGTTTTTCGACCACCGGGGCCGGGGCTTTGGCGAGGAAACTCTCGTCCGCCAATTGGGCGTGGGTCCGCTCGATCTCAAGGTCGAGCTTCTCGATCTCTTTTTCGAGCTTCGCCCGCTCCGCCGCCTCGTCGCCGCCTTTCTTGGCGCCGAGGATCTTGATCCCGATGCCCGCCACCAGATCTTCCGGACCGCCGTCGGAGGTGGACCAGGCGCGCGAGCTGACCTCCAGCGATTCGAGCCGGCAGAGCGTGGCGAACAGCCCCTGCTGCTCGGCGAGGAACGCTTCGAGCACGGGGGAAGCCGTCCACAAGCCCACCTTCCGCTCGCGGCCGGTTTCGGCGAGCAGGGCGCGGACGCGGGTCACCGCTTCGATCATCGCGTCCATCTGCGTTTCCACCGCCTCGTCGCGCCAGGCGGGGATCGCCTGCGGATAGGGGGCGAGGCAGATCGTCGTGGGGTGGATCTCTTCCCGGCCGGGCAGGCGCTGCCAGACCTCTTCGGTGAGGAACGGCATCACCGGATGGAGCATCCGGAGCGCCTGATCGAGCACGGTCAACAGGACGTCGCCGATCCGCGGCCGAAGCTTGCGGTCGGCGTCCGAGCCGAGCAGCGCGGGTTTGGCCAGCTCGATGTACCAGTCGCACAGCTCGCCCCAGAAGAAGTGGTAGAGCCGGTTGCACGCCTCGTCGAAGCGAAAGGTCTCGAACTTCTCGTGGACCTCCGCCGCGGTGGCGGAGAGGCGCGAGAGAATCCAGCGCTCCGGCGCGGCGAGATCGCCGATGGCAAGATCTTCGCGCCGTGCTCGGACCCGCGCCCCTTCCGGGATGCGGGCGAGCGCGAATCGCGTGGCGTTCCAGATCTTGTTGCCGAACGCCCGGTAGCCGGCGATCTGTTCGGGATTGAGCGGGATGTCGCGCCCGGGGCTGTCGAGCGAGGCGAGGGTGAAACGCACGGCGTCCGCGCCGTATTCGGCGATCAGATCCGCCGGATCGAGCACGTTCCCCTTGGTCTTCGACATCTTGACGCCTTCGGCGTCGCGCACCAGGCCGGTCAGGTGGACGGCGGCAAACGGCACCTCGCCGGTGAAATGCAGGCCGGACATCACCATCCGCGCGACCCAGAAGAACAGGATGTCGTGGCCGGTGATCAAGACCGACGTGGGATAAAACGTCGCGAGGTCAGGGGTCGGCTCCGGCCAGCCGAGGGTCGAAAACGGCCAGAGCGCGGAGGAAAACCAGGTGTCCAGCACGTCGGGATCGCGGGTGAGATCCGCGGCGCCCGCCACCCCGGCGAGGCGCACGGCCTCGTCTTCGTCGTGCGCCACGATCGTCTTGCCGTCTGCGGTGTACCAGGCGGGAATCTGATGGCCCCACCAGAGCTGACGCGAGATGCACCAGGGGCGGATGTTCGAAAGCCAATGCTCCCAGGTCTTTTCCCACGTGTCGGGGATCAGGCGCAGCCGGCCGTCCTCTACCGCCGCGAGCGCTTGGGCCGCCATGCCGGACACGTCGCAGAACCATTGGGTGGAAACCAGGGGCTCAATCGCCTCGCCGCTGCGCTGGCTGTGGCCGACGTTGTGGGTGTGCTCCTCCACCTTCACCAAATGGCCTTCGGCGCGCAGCCGCTCGACCACTTGGGCGCGTGCCTCTTCGCGGGTGAGGCCGGCGAAATCGGGTCCGGCTTCGGCGGTCATGTGGCCGGTCTTGTCGATCACCGAAATGCCGGGCAGGCCGTGGCGTTTGGCGACCTCGAAGTCGTTCGGATCGTGGAACGGCGTGATCTTCACCAGCCCGGTGCCGAATTCGCGATCGACCATCTCGTCCGGCACGAACGGCAGGCGCCGGCCGAGCAGTGGCAGGATCGCCGCCTTCCCCACCAAGTGCGCGTAGCGCTCGTCTTCCGGATGGAACGCCACGGCCGTGTCGCCGAGCATCGTCTCGGGCCGGGTGGTGGCGACGACGATCCGCTCTCCCCCTTCCGGCTCTCCCTCGATCAAGTACGAGACGTGGTAGAGCTTGCCCTGTACGGTCTTGGTCTCGACTTCGAGATCCGACACCGCGGTTTCGAGCTTCGGCGACCAGTTGACCATGTACTCGCCGCGGGTGATCAGCCCCTCGCGGTAGAGCCGGACGAACGCCTCGCGCACCGCGCGGTTGAGCCCTTCGTCGAGGGTGAACCGCTCGCGCGTCCAATCGCAGGAGGCGCCGAGCAGATCGAGCTGTTGCCGGATGTTGCCGTGGTACTCCCGCTTCCACTCCCAGGTCCGTTCGAGAAACGCCGTGCGGCCGAGCGCTTTTCTCGACGTTCCCTCTTTTTCCACCTGCCGTTCGACCATCAGCTGGGTGGCGATCCCGGCGTGGTCGGTGCCCGGGAGCCAGAGCGCGTTTTCGCCGCGCATCCGATGCCATCGGACCAGGAGATCCTGGAGGGTCGATTGCAGCGCGTGGCCGATGTGCAGCTTGCCGGTCACGTTCGGCGGCGGAATCATGATGCAGAAGCTCGGCCGGCCGGGGACGGGCACGACCTCGAAGATCCCCGCCTCGGCCCAACGGCGCTGCCAGGCCTGCTCGTAGGTCGAAGGCTCGAAGCGCTTGTCCATCTCCGATTGGAGAGATTCGGACGCGGAATCGGGAGTTTGGGCGGTCGGTTCGGTCGGGCTCATGATCTCGGTCTCTTCGCTGCCATAGGCGTCTCGGTAAGGACGGGGAGAAACCCCGCCCTTACTTTTTTGGGCCCAGGTTTCTTCAGGTTCAGGCGTCGACCGCGGCTTCGAGCTCGCGGATCCGGTCGCGGATCACGACTTCGGCGAGATCGGGGATGACTTCCCAGGCGACGTCCCGGACCGGCCGGTCGCCGATCAGCTCGATCACCCGCCGGGCGATCCGATCGACATCGGCATCGGTCAACGCGTAGTCGGCGGCAGGTGCGGGCGGTGGTACGGCCATCTTGGCTGCGACCGGCGCCGAAGCGGCGTCGTCAAGGGCTGCCGCGGCCGGCGCTT
>DATMZU010000302.1:0-7198 GCA_035607435.1 Thermoanaerobaculia bacterium
ATCGACGCGGCAAGCACGGCGACGACGCTCGCGACCGAGGTGGCGTCTAAGGAAAGGGGGCTCCATCCCATCAGGACCGCGACGCCGACGATTCCCAGGCCCAACCCCGTCAACCGCCGGGCGGAGATCGGCTCGCCCAGCCAGAAGCTGCCGATCAAAGCCGCGAACAGCGGCTGCGCAGCGAGAAGAACGGCCGCCATGGAGGCGGTCAGGTGGATTTCCGCCGCAGCGATCAGGCTGAAAGGAATGGCGGAATGAATGAGTCCCAGCACCAGGAGCCGCTTGCCATAGGGAGCGAAGACGATCGGCGATCGACGCGCCGCCGCGTAGAGCCAGAGCGCGCCGGCCGCGAGGATCACCCGGCCCGCCATCAGCGGGAACGGCCCAAGCACGGGGGCCGCGATCCGGATGAACAGGAACGACGCGCCCCAGACGGCGGAGAGGAACAACAGCGCGGCGATCTGGCGCGCGTTCATTTTCAGGCGCCCGCCGGGGCGGCCGGCTGGTAACCGCCGGGGGTCAGCCGGGCCGCGATCGACAGGCGGTTCCAGGCGTTGATCGTGGCGATCGCGAGGGTCAGGTTCGAAAGCTCCTTTTCGTTCAGCTGCTCGCGCGCCGCGGCGTGGACCTCGTCCGGCACGTGCCCGTTGGCGACGAGGGTCACCGCTTCGGTCCAACCGAGCGCCGCGCGCTCCTTCTCCGAATAAAACGGCGTCTCGCGCCAGGCGTCGAGCGAATAGAGGCGCTGTTCGGTTTCGCCCAGGGCGCGCAGATCTTTCCAATGCATGTCGAGGCAATAGGCGCAACCGTTGATCTGCGAGGCGCGCAGCCGAACCAGGTGGAGCAGCCGCTCGTCCAAGCCGCAGGCGGCGAGATAGGTGTCCAGGGCATCCATCGCTTCGTACAGGCCGGGGGCGGCTTTGGCATAGTTGAGGCGCGGTTTCATCGTTCTCTCCGGTTGGATTTCGGTTCCATGCACGAGAGACACGATAGCCCGTGGGTGGCCCATTCCGAAGGTCCATTTACGGTATATTGACTGGACCACTTGGAAGAATCCCGGATGCCCAAGGCGACCTCCGCTCCGATCCTCGCGCTGCCTCCCCGCGACCCCGGCGAGCCGGCCGCCCTCTGGCTCTCTTCCGCGCTGCGAACGGAGATCCTGGAAGGTCGCCTGCGCCCCGGCGCGCGGCTGCCCGCCACGCGAGATCTCGCCGCACAATATAACCTCTCGCGCGGCACGATCGTGAGCGCGTTCGAAGCGCTCGCCGCGGAGGGTTACGTCGAGGGTACGACGGGCTCCGGCACCTACGTCAACCGGGTCTTGCCCGACGACCTGCTCGAAGTCGGCCGGCGGATCGGCCGCGAGCCCAAAGCCCAGCGCCCGAGACACCGTCGCCTCTCGGCTTTCGGGCGCCAAGCCCGCGAGTTTTCGGGGCTTGAAACGCACCCCGCCCGCGCCTTCCGCACCAACGTTCCCGCCCTCGACCTCTTCCCCGTCACCCTCTGGGCGCAGCTCGTCGCGCGCCGCCACCGGAACGCCCCGGCGAGCCTCCTACGCGGTTGCGGTCCCATGGGCTATCCGCCGCTCCAAGAGGCGCTCGGCGGTTACCTCGCCACGCGCGGCGTCCGCTGCTTGCCGCAACAGATCGCGGTCGTTTCCGGCGTGCAGGAGGCGATCGATCTTTCCGCCCGGCTGTTCCTCGATCCGGACGACCGGGTGTGCATGGAAGATCCAGGATACCCCGGTGCGGCTCTGGCGTTCGAAGCGCTCGGCGCCAAGATCTCCGCCCTGCCGCTCGACGAAGCAGGGATGACGATTCCCGGCCGGCGAGAGAAAGACGCCCGGCTCGTCTACGTCACCCCGGGACATCAATTCCCCACGGGAATCAGCATGAGCCTGCCGCGCCGCCTCGCCCTGCTCGAATGGGCGCGCACTACGGGCGCGATGATTCTCGAAGACGACTACGACAGCGAATTTCGCTACACCGGCCGGCCGGTCCCCGCCCTCCAAGGACTCGACCGGCACGGATTGGTCTTGTTCACCGGCAGCTTCAGCAAGGTTTTATTTCCCTCGCTCCGCCTCGGATATCTCGTCGTCCCCGAAGACCTGGTGGATACGGTCTCCGCCATGCGCTCCCTTAGCAGCCGCCACGCGCCACTGCTGGAGCAGGCGGTCCTCTGCGATTTCCTCAACGAAGGCCACTTCGGCCGCCACCTTCGACGAATGCGCGAAATCTACGCCGAACGCTCGGCCGCCCTGGTCACAGCCGCCCGCGAGCGACTCGGCGGTCTGCTCCACCTCTCCGACCTCGAAGCCGGTTTGCAGACCGCGGGATGGCTTGCAGAAGGAATCGACGGAGAAGCCGCCGCCCAAACGGCAGAAAAGCGCGGGGTGGAGGTAACGCCCCTCAGCCGGTATACCCGTGGCAAGGTCGTGCGGGAGGGGTTGCAGTTGGGGTTTGCGGCGGTGGATCCTAAGGAGATTCGGCGCGGGGTGCGGGAGTTGTCGGTGGCGTTGGAGGAGGTGCGGCGGTAGGAGCGCCAAAGGCGCAATCAATACCAGCCAGGGCCAACGGCCCAGGTTACGGAACCCATGAACCACGCACAGGGCTGAAGGCCCGATCCATAAGGACCTCGTGAGAGATCGGGCGGGCTTTCAGCACTTGTGGGGCTTGGACGGACCGGGAACCCAGGCCGTTGGCCTGGGCTGGTATGAAGGCGGGCCTTTGGCCCTCAAAAGCGTCAGGCGACCTCTTGCATGGGACGTACGCGGGGCGGCGGGAGTGAGCGCCCCATGCCCTCGAAGTGACGGATGACGTCGTCGACAACGTCCTGCAACTCGCCAAAGAGCCTCACTGGATCGTCGCCGTGAATTCCGGTGATCAGATCAGGACACTTGCCGAGGTAGGCCGCGTCTTCGTCACTCCATTCGATCCACTTATGATAGCGATCTCCAGGTTTCATTCCTCGACCTCCTCAAGCGCGTGGCGGACCTGCTTCTCCTGGTACGGCTTCGCATCATCTCCGGAACCGCCGCTCAAAGTGACGGCACCTGCGTATCGGCCATGAGTGAATTTCCGATGAGAACCCTTCCCAGGGATCTCGGCAAAGCCGGCGGCCATAAGATCTCGGACCAGCTCTCTAACTTTTCTCGGCACGACTAGTTCGATCCTGGGATTCAGATCCCGCTCCGCCGAGTCACCGTCACGCCTGGCCGCCCATCAACAGGTGGGCGACCCGATGTTTCCGGATCGTAGAAAGGGCTTTGAACATCGGGCTCGGGATCAAGGGAGCCTCCCATGGCCACGTAGTGATGCCAGAGCTTTGCGCTCTCTTCCCAGCGTTCCTGGGGAGTCAGGCGGAACCAATCGACCCACTCGGGCTCGTAGAGGTCTTCGATCTTGACCATCGGGTGAATCGTACCACCTGTCGGGGCTCGGATCGGAAGCGGTCGCGGATCGTTTGTCCCGTTCGGGGCGCCGCGTTCACACCAAGGGGTAGTGGGTTCACCCTCGCTTGAAGGAGGTTGTCATGCGCCGTCGAAGTCCCTTTGGATTTCTTTGCCGGGCCGCTCTCTGTTTTGCCCTCGCCGCCTTCGCGCAGATCGCCACGGCGCAGAGGATCGATCCCGCGCGGGGCGTCGATCGGCGGGTGGATTATGCCGCGCTTCAGCGCTTCGGCCCTTGGGATGACCGGAACTACAAGCTGACGAAGAGAGAGGTCGCCCTTCTGGCGAAAGACGAGGAGACCCTTCGCATCGCGATCCCTGCGTTCTTCCGCATCGAGCTGCGGCAAAAGATCGCCGATTTTCCGGCCGCGGGATCTTTGCGCTATCCCCACAGCGCGGTGCCCAAGTTCTTCCTCCTCTACCGCGGCTATCTGATCGACGGCAAGATCTATCGGCGGGCGGTCTGGCGCAACGGCGGCTTTCGCATCCTGCTCTACGACGGCGCGCCGGAGGAGGAGGAAGAGGAGGGGGTCGCGCCGCGCATTCTTTACTCCGACATCCGACTCTCGACCCCGAACGGCGGCGCCGAATCGGCGATCAAGATCCATCCGCTCGACCCGAGCCGGGTGATCGCGGGTTCGAACGGTCCGGGCGGCGGACAGGTCATGCATCGATCGACGAACGGCGGCGGCACCTGGACGGTCTCGACCGCCCTGCCGCTCGGCGGCACCTGCTGCGATCCGACAGTCGATTGGTCCTCGAACGGCAATTATGCCTACACGGCGACGCTCGGATTTTCGGGCGGCGTCTGGTTCTATCGCTCCAGCAACGGCGGCCAGACCTGGGACGACCTGAACGTGCCGACGCCCGGCGATCCTCGGCGCGAGGTGTCCACCGTGATCGGCGCCGACAAGGAATTCCTCCACGTCGATAAATTCGCCACCTCGCCGCGGCGCGACAACATCTATCTCACCTGGCAAGAGGCCACCGTGATGCGCTTCTCCCGCTCGACCGACTTCGGCAACACCTGGTCGGCGCCGGTGAGCCTCTCGACCGGAGCCGCGGAAAGCGGAGTCGGCAGCGATATCACGAGCGATCGGAACGGCAACGTTTTTTATGCCTGGCCGGCGTTCAACAGCGCGCGCATCCTGGTCCGTCGCTCGACCAACGGCGGCGCCAGTTTCGAACCGACCGTGGCGGTCGCGACGACGAACGCGATCGTCGATTTCCCCATCCCGGCGGCGGAGACGCGCAAAGCGTTCGTGTACGTCGCGGCCGATACCGACCTTTCCGGCGGGCCGTTCGCCAATCGGATCTATCTCACCTGGACCGACACGATCATCCCCGAATCGAACGATCCGATCCAAAACCACTCGCGCATCCGGGTGGCTTATTCGGCCAACGGAGGGACGAGCTGGACGGTCGCCACTCCCCACACGACGGCCGACCAGGTGAGTGTCGATCGATTCCATCCCTGGATCGGAGTCGCTCCGGACGGCCGGGTCTTCCTCGTCTACTACGACACCTCGCGCGCGGCCGATCGCCGAGGCGTCGATCTGGTCCAGCAGGTCTCGACCAACGGCGGGGTCACCTGGTCCGCTCCCCTCCGGCTGACCACCACCCTGTCGCCCCACATTGAAAATACTTTCCAATGGGGCGATTACAACGGCCTCGACGTCGTCGGCAACCAACTGGTCGCGAGCTTCACGGACAATCGCAACGAAGGGGGAGGCGCTGCCGATTCGGTCGATATCTATGTTGCGGGTTGGGTGATCGCTGCACCTGAAATCATGTGGTTCTGCAACGGCAACTACCCCGGCAGCCTCATGGTGACCTGCTCCGCCTCTCCGATCAACGGCTGCCCGCCGTATACCCACACCTGGACGATCGGCGGCACGGCGCCGAACAAGTACTCCGTGGGCGACACGGGATTTTGCGGCTACAACCCGCCGGGCTGCAACAGCTCGTCGGTCCACCTCTTCCAGGTCACCGTGACCGACATGTGCGGCAGCTCGACCTTCGCGAGCCGCAGCACGCTCCCCTGCGTCTAGGGGTCGAGAGGACGGGACCCGCTCGCGACTCCGGAGGAGCCGGATTCGCGGGCGGGTTCACTCCCCCGCAACCACCCCTTCGAGCAACGCCCGCGCGACCGCCATCTCTTCGTCGTTCACCGTGTGCGGCATGCCGGGATAGCGGCGCAGATCGACCTTCGCTCCCATGCGGCCGAGCACTTCGGCGGCTTCTTCCACCCGCCACCAGGGGACGTGCGGATCGGGATCGCCTGCGCCGAGGAAGACCGGCACTCCGGCGAGCGAGCCGGGATATTCGCGCGGTGTTCCCGGCGGCCCGAGCAGGCCGCCGGTGAAGCCCACCACGGCGCCGTAGTTGCGTGGGGTGCGCGCGGCGGATTCGGTCGCCAGGCAGGCGCCCTGCGAGAAGCCGAGCAGCAGCGTCCGCTCGTTCGGAATTCCGGCCGCGGCAATGCGCTCGACCAGGGTGTCGATCACCCCGAGCGCAGAGGAGAGCCCCGGCTCGTTGCTTTCGAGCGGCGAAAGAAACGTCAGCGGATACCAGGTCGATTCGTGCGCGTGGGGTGCCAAGTAAGCAACGCCGGGGACCGTAAATCGATCCACCAGGGTGAGGATGTTTTCGGCCGAGGCGTAGCGGCCGTGGAGCAGGATCACCGCGGCGCGCGCCGAGGCAAGCGGCTCACCGGCGATGGCGACCCTTCCTCCCCGATGAGGATCGGTCGGATCGGTCCGATCGCTCACGCCACACCTTCGGCGGCGGGAACCTGAAGCTTGGGCAACGCCGCCTCGATCCGCGGCCGGGCCGCTTCGAGCCAGGGAGGGAGCTTCAGCCCCGAGCCGAGCGCCGCGAGCGGTTCGTCGAAGGTGAAGCCAGGCGGATCGGTCGCCAGCTCGAACAAGACTCCCCCCGGCTCGCGGTAGTAGATCGAATGGAAGTATTGCCGGTCCTGGACGGGCGTGACGTGCAGGCCGCGCTCCGCGAGATCCGCGAGCCAGGCCCGCTGCGCCGCGTCGTCTTCGACCCGGAACGCGACGTGATGAACGGAGCCCGCGGCCACCCGTCCGTGGCCTCCGGCGGGATCTTCGAGCAGATCGATCTGAGCGCCCGCGCCGCCCGCGCCGACGGCGAATCGCGAGCGCCCTCCGCCGCTCGTGACTTGGTGGAAGCCCATCGTCTCGGCCAGTAGGTCAACTGTCGCCCCAAGGGATTTTTCCGTCAGCGTCACCGAATGAAAACCGCGGATTGCGTGGCGCTCCGGAATGCTGCTCCCCGCCCAAGGAGCGCGGTCATCCGCTCCCGCGTGGGCGATCAGCTCCAGCTTCATGCCGTCGGGATCGAACAGAGTGAGCACGCTTTCGCGGTCGAGCCGGTCCGTCGGCTCCTCGGAGAGAACCTGTTGGCTCGCCAGCCGATCGCGCCAGTAGCCGAGCGATCCCTCGGGCACCGAGAACGCCGTGGCGCTGGTCTGGCCGACGCCCCGGCTGCCGCGCACAGCATGCGCCCAGGGGAAGAAGGTGAGGATACTCCCCGGGGTTCCCGCCTCGTCGCCGTAGTAGAGGTGATAGGTGCCGGGGTCGTCGAAGTTGACCGTCCGCTTGACCAGCCGTAACCCAAGCAGGCCGACGTAGAAATCGACGTTCGCCTGGGCGTCGCTCGCGATCGCCGTGACGTGATGGATGCCCTCGATCCCCGATTTGACCACCCCGATCAAGCCTCCAT
>DATMZU010000305.1:0-10263 GCA_035607435.1 Thermoanaerobaculia bacterium
GGCCGCCGATCGCGGATCGACGCCCAGCGCCCTCCGCCGCCGAGGATCAGGTGGTCGATCAGGCGCAGGCCGAGCAGGTCGGCCGCCTGGACCAGGCGCCGGGTGAACTCGTAGTCCTCCAGGCTCGGCGCCGGGTCGCCGCTCGGGTGGGTGTGAAAGACGACGAACCCCGACGCCCCGCGCAGCAGCGCTTCTTTAAGCACCTCGCGCGGCTCGACCGAGGCCCGATCGATCGTGCCGCGGTAGATCTCCCGCTCGCCGATCAGCCGGTTGCGCAGGTTCAAGAACAAGGCGCCCATCACCTCCTGGTCGCGCTCGCCGTAGCGCAGCTGGAGGTAGCGGACCACCTCGGCCGGCCGGGTGAGCGGCTCTTCCGGCAACTGCTCGCGGGCCAGGCGCCGGCCGATCTCTAACGCGGCGAGCAGGCTCGCGGCCTTCGCCGGTCCGATCCCGAGGCGCCGGATCTCGCGCGGGCCAACGCTTTCGAGACCGGCGAGACCGCCGTGCGCCGCCAGCAGCTCGCGCGCCACGTCGAGCGCCGAGGCGCCGGACCGGCCGGTGCGCAGCAGCACGGCGAGCAGCTCGGCGTCGGCCAGGGCGCGCGCCCCCTGTTCGAGCAGGCGTTCGCGCGGCCGATCGGCTTCCGGGACTTCCCGCATGGGCAGGCCGCCGGAAGGCCGGGCGGAGGGCTGAGGGGCGGAGGGAGAATGAAAAAGTTCGGGATTCTGTTTCATATCCTCCCAGGACGTAAAACGGGGTCTTCGATCCCGATGGTTTGGGCAAATTTCTGCTAGAAATCGCCGACTCGATCGAAAGGAGCGCACCCCCATGTCCCACGCCTCGCAGAATTTCGGCCTGCTCGACGAAGAGCACAGCCGTTACGAGACCGCCCGAGCGGTCGTCCTTCCCGTGCCGTTCGAGCGCACCACGTCGTACGGCAAAGGGACCGTCCACGGCCCGGCCGCGATCATCCGAGCTTCGCAGTCGATGGAGCTATGGGACGAAGAGCTCGGTGACGAGCCGTTCACCCAAGGCATCGCGACGCTGCCGCCGTTTCATCCGGAGGCGTTCGAAATGGCCGAGGCGATGGCCGACATCGAGGCGACCTGCTTTCCCCACGTCGAGCGGAAGAAATTCCTGACCGTGCTCGGCGGCGAGCATTCGCTGTCGATCGGTCCGGTCCGAGCGACCCGGAAGGCCTGGGCCGGCGAGGGGGAGATCGGCGTCGTCCAGTTCGACGCCCACTCCGACTTGCGCGAGGAGTTCGAGGGCACCCCCTACAGCCACGCGAGCGTGCTGCGGCGGATTCACGAGGACGGCATCCCGTCGCTCGCCGTGGGCATCCGCTCGCTGTCGAGCCCCGAGGCCGAGCTGATCCGGGCGAAGAACCTGCCGGTCATCTGGGGCCACCAGCTCGACCGCGCGGAGGAGATGTTTCCCGAGATGCTGGCGAGCCTGCCGGAGCACATCTACCTGACGTTCGACATCGACTACTTCGACCCCTCGCTGGTCCCCGCGACCGGCACGCCGGAGCCCGGCGGCGGCACTTGGTGGCCGACGCTTCGATTGCTGCGCCAGTTGTTCAAGACGAAGAAGGTCGTGGCGATGGACGTGGTCGAGCTGGCGCCGTTCGGCCCGCTGCCCGCGAGCGATTTCGTGGCGGCGAAGCTGGTGTACAAGTGCCTGGGGTACTTGAAGGCGGGGGCGGAGGGGCGGTTGTAGGGGGGGACTCTCTTAAAGAGGAGCGGGCACGGCAACCGAACGGGTTCGGCGAAGGGTCCCTCCCCCCCATTGGGGGGAGGATAGGAGGGGGGTCGTCTGGGACGCGAGATTGCCGGTTGGAGCGACCCCCATCCTGTCCTTCCCCCGGCGCCAACCCGCCCCCGCCCCGGGGGAAGGGACGCTTCGATCGGCGAGAGGTGTTCGATCAAGCTCCGGTGGCCGTATCAAACAGCCTCACCCGCAAAGCACGCTCCCCCCATTCACATTCAGCACCTCGCCCGTGACGTGCCGCGCGAGCGGCGAAGCCAGAAACAAAATCGGCCCCGCGATGTCGTCGGCCGTGGCAATCCGTCCCAACGGGATGCCCGCCGCGGCCTTTGCGGCTTCTTCCCCGGCGAGCGCTTCGGCGGTCATATCCGTCACCACCCAGCCGGGGGCCACGGCGTTCACCCGGATGCGGGGCGCCAGCTCCACTGCCCAGGACTTGGTCGCCGCGATCAGCGCGCCTTTGCTGGCGGCGTAGGCGCTGTAGTGCGACTCGCCGCGCTGGCCGGCGGTCGAACTGATGTTGACGACCGACGGGTCGGACGAATCGGCAAACAGGGTCAGCGCTTCGCGGACCAGCAGGAACGGCGCCGCCAGATTGAGCGCGAGGGTCGCGGCCAGATGCCTCGACAAGGCCGCGCCGTCGAGCTTCGCGAGAGAACCTTCGACCCAGATTCCGGCGTTGTTGACCAGCACGTCGAGCCCACCCCAGCGCTCGCCGACGAACTCGAACAGCGCGGGAATCTCGTCGGGCTTCGCGAGATCGACGCCCCAGGCGAGATGGCCGAGGGCGGCCGGGGCGGGCAGTAGCCCAAGGAGGCTTTCGGCCGCCTCTGCGTGGTCCCGGTATTGGACCAGAACGGCGGCCCCGGCCTCGGCGAACGCCCTGGCGCAGGCGGCGCCGATTCCCCGGCTTCCGCCGGTGATCAGCACCCGCTTCCCTTCGAGGCCGAGGCCGTATCCCATCGGGGGTTACGCGATCGACTCGACGATCATCGCGATTCCCTGGCCGCCGCCGATGCAGGCCGAAGCCACTCCGGTGCCGCCGCCGCGGCGCGCCAGCTCCTTGGACAGGGTGATCAGCAGCCGCGTTCCGGACGCCCCGAGCGGATGGCCGAGGGCGATCGCTCCGCCGTTGACGTTCAGCTTCTCCATGTCGAGCTCAAGGTCTTTGGCCACCGCGAGAATCTGGCCGGCGAACGCCTCGTTGATCTCGATCAGGTCGAGGTCGGACAGCTCCATCCCGGCTTTCTTCAGAGCGGCGCGGATGGCGGGCGCCGGACCGATTCCCATGCGCGACGGCTCGACGCCCACGACGCTCCAGGAGAGGATGCGCGCCATCGGCTTCCAGCCGCGCTCCGCCGCTTGGCTCTCGGTCGAAAGGATCATCATCGCCGCGCCGTCCACGATCCCCGAGGCGTTGCCCGCCGTGACGAAACCGTCCTTGTCGAACGCGGTCGCGAGGCCCGCGAGATCTTCCATCGTGGTCTCGGGGCGCAGGTGGTCATCGCGCTCGATTTTTTTCGCCCGCTTGCCCTTCCCCACCTCGATCGGCGCCACCTCTTCGGCCAGTTTGCCGCTGCTCCAGCCGGCTCCCGCGCGCTGCTGCGAGCGGATCGCGAAGGCGTCCTGCTCCTCGCGCGAGATCGAGTAATCCCGCGCCAGATTGTTGCTGGTCTGCGCCATGTAGCAGCCGCAGAACGGGTCGTTGAGCGAGGACATCAACAGGTCTTCAAGGGCGCCCTGGCCGAGCCGAAAGCCTTTCCTCGCGCCGCGGATTACGTGCGGCGCCTGCGACATGTTCTCCATCCCTCCGACCAGGCAGGTCGCGGCCTCGCCCACCAGGATCGCGTGCGCGCCGGAGATCACCGACTGAATGCCCGAGCCGCACAGGCGGTTGACCGTGAGGGCCGGAACCTCTTTCGGCACCCCCGACTTCAGCGCCACGTGGCGCGCGCCGTAGATCGCGTCGGACGAGGTCTGCAGCGCGTTGCCCACGAAGGTCTGGTCGATCTCGGTCGGCGCGATGCCGGTCCGCTCGAACAGCGCCCGCGAAGCGTGGGCCGCAAGGTCGATCGCGGTGATCTCGGCGAAATCGCCGTTGTAGGAAAGCATCGGGGTGCGGACCCCGTCGACGAGCACAAGATTTTTGACGTCCATTGCGAAGAACTTCCTCCCTTGACGAGCCGATCGGCGGCTCACCGAAGATCCTATACGAGGGTTTTGGCCCCCAAGGCGTGAAACCGCCGCCGGTGGGGGTTGAAGTTGACCAGCCCGTGCCGCCGGTGAGAAAGCAGCAGGAACACCGCCTGCTTTGCCGGGTCGATCCACAGGCTCGCCCCGGCAAAACCGGTGAGGCCGAACGCGGCGCGGGAAAGCGCGGGGCCGGAGCTGCCGCGCACCGAGCGCCGAGTCCAACCCAGGCCGTACCCTCGGCCGCCGGAAAGCGCTTTCGCCACCTGGTCAGGCGCCAGCAGGCGGCCGGGCGCCAGCCATTCGAGCCCGAACCTCACGACATCGGTAACACATCCGAACAGCCCGGCATGCCCGGGAAGTGAAATTCCGAGAGATCGGAGAAACCGCGCATTGCCGTCCTGCGGCTCGCCCGGCGCGGGAGCCGGCGGAAGAGGCAGCTCGAACCCGAGATCGCGGGCGAGCTCCACCTCTTTGGCGCCATCCATTTCGGAAGCCGCGACCCCCGGCAGATCCCCCGGCGAGGGCACGACGCTCGCGAGATCCAGCGGCCGGAGCACTCGTTCCGCGAGCAGGTCGGCATACGACCGGCCGATCGCCGCCTCCGCCGCGAACGCCCAGAGGATGTTGCCGAGATCGCTGTACACCTCCCGTTGGGGGCCGCGGAAGCGTTCCGAAAGCAGGAGATCGAGCACGTCGTTCCGCGATCGACAGAAGAGCGAAAGAGGCGTCCAGGCGGCCAGGCCGGACCGATGGCGGAGGAGATCTTCGAGCGGCCGACGCGCGAGAGCCGGGACCGCCGCGGGGAAGATCTCGCCGACCGGCGTTTGGAGCGGCAGCTCCCTTGAGGCATCGAGCACCAGCGCGAGCGTCGCGGCGAAGACCTTGGTCTCTGACGCGAGGTCGAACCGGGTCTCGATCGTCGCCGGCACGCCCGGTCGTTCCTCTCCGGCGGTGCCGCTCCATACGAGCCCCGAAGGGGTCGCGACCACCGCCGACGCGGCGGTGACCATTCCCTTGGCGACCAGCCCCGAGAGCCACACGGCGGGGTCGCGGCGACTCAAACACGCTCCTCTTCGAGATCGAAGATCTTTCCCGGGTTCAAGATGCCGTTCGGATCGAAGACCCGCTTCACCCCCAGCATCGCCGCAATCTCCTCGGCGCTCCGGCTGTGGTGGAGCACCTTCTTCTTGAGCAGACCGACGCCATGCTCCGCCGAGACGCTGCCGCCGAAGCGGGCGACGAGCGCCGAAACGCGCTCCGTCATCTGGTCGCAATGGGCCAGAAAATCCTCCCGCGAGACGTTCTCAGGGCGCAGGATGTTCAGGTGGAGATTGCCGTCGCCGATGTGGCCGTACCAGAGGATCTCCCACCCCGGATAGCTGGTCGCCACCAGAGCGTCCGCCGCGGCCAAGAACTCAGGGAGGGCGGAGACCACGACCGAAAGGTCGTTCTTGTACGGCAGGCGGGGTGCGATCGTCTCCGAGATCGATTCGCGCAGCTGCCAGATCTGCCGAATTTCGCTTTCCTCGCGCGCCACGACGATGTCGGCCGCCCGGCCCGAGGCGATCGACCGCTCCAAAACCGCGAGGGCCGGAGCGAGCGTCGCCTCGTCGCCCGCCTCGACTTCCGCGAGGGCGTAGAACGGATAGGTCTCGGCGAACGGCGAGCCGAGGTGTTTCGCCGCGAGCACAGTGGAGAGGGCCAACTGGGAGAAAAACTCGTAGGCGCCGAGCGTCACCGAGCGCCGCATTTCGACGAACAGACCGACGAGATCGCGAAAGTCGCGCACCCCTGCCAAGAGGACGGCTCGCGGCTTGGGGGGATCGGTGAGCCGCAATGTCGCCTCGACGACGATTCCGAGCGTCCCTTCGCTGCCGATGAACAGGTGGCGAAGGTCGTAGCCGGTGGCGTTTTTCACCAGGCCGCGGTTCAGATCCAGGATCTCGCCCGCTCCGGTGACGACTTTCAAGCCCGCCACCCATTCGCGCATCGAGCCATGGCGAACGACCCGCACTCCCCCCGCGTTGGTGGCGACGTTTCCGCCGATCTGCGCCGAGCCGGCGGCGGCGAAATCGATGGGGAAAAACAGATCGCGATCCCGCGCGTAAGCCTGCACCGCGGCGGTGACCACTCCCGCCTCGACCCGGACGGTGCGATCTACGGCCGAGAAGTCGAGAATCCGGTTCAGATCGCGTAGCGAGACCACGATCTCGCCCTGAGCCGCCACCGCGCCGCCGGAGAGCCCCGTCCGGCCGCCGGAGGGGACCAGCGGGATGCGGTGCTCGTTGGCGAACCGGACAAGCTGCGCGACCTCTTCGACCGAGCGGGGGAAGACGACCGCGAGCGGATCGGGCGGGAAGACCCGCGTCCAATCGGTGCCGTAGATGGCGCGCGTTTCCGGATCGTCCAGAACCTGGACGCCGGAGAGAAGCGCGCGGAGGGCGGCGATGACTTCCTTCGAATCGGTCGCGGACACCGGACCGATCGTAGCAGCCGCTCAGGCCCGGAAGCTCAGGTCAAATACTTCCGCCCCCGGGCCGCCGCCCGCAGCTCGGCGCGAAAATCCGGGTGGGCGATGCCGATCAGCGCCTCGGCCCGGTCGCGGATGTTCTTGCCCCATAGGTCGGCGATTCCATACTCGGTCACCGCGTAGTGAACGTCGCCGCGGCTCGTGACCACGCCCGTTCCCTCTTCGAACGCGGCCTGGATGCGCGACACCGTGCCCCTCTTGGCGGTCGCGGGGAGCGCGATGATCGGCCGGCCGTCTCGGCTGCGCGCCGCGCCGCGGATGAAATCGACCTGGCCGCCGATGCCCGAGAAGAACTTGCCGCGCACCGTGTCGGCCGCGACCTGGCCGGTCAGATCGACCGCCAGCGCCGAGTTGATCGCGATCATCCGGTCGTTCCGGGCGATCTGGACCGGATCGTTGGTAAAGCCGCTCGGCCGCATCTCGACCGACGGATGGCCGTCCACCCAATCGTAAAGGGCGCGCGAGCCCATGACGAACGAGGTGACGATCTTGCCCGGCAGCAGCGATTTCTGCCGCCCGGTGATCACGCCCGCCTCGGCGAGGCGCATCACGCCGTCGGAGAACATCTCGGTGTGGACGCCGAGATCGACCCGGTCGTCGAGCGACGCGAGCACCGCGTCGGGCATTCGCCCGATCCCCATCTGGAGCGTCGCACCGTCCGGAATCAGGCTCGCGACGTTCCGGCCGATCTCGCGGCAGATCTCGTCGAGCGGTTCGGCATGAAGCTCGGGAAGCGGATCGTCCACCGGCACCAGCCGGGCGATCCTTTCCACCGCGAGAAACGAGTCGCCGAGCGTGCGCGGCATGTTCGGATTCACTTCGGCGAGGATCAGGTCCGCGGTATCGACCGCGGCCCGGACGACGTCCACCGAGACGCCGAGGCTCACGAAGCCGTGGCGGTCGGGAGGCGAGACCTGAATCAGCGCCGCGTCGATCTTCACCCGGCCGGAGCGGATCAGGATGGGAATGTCCGAGAGAAAGACCGGCATGAAATCGGCCCGGCCTTCCTGCACCGCCGCCCGGACGTTCGCGCCGATGAAGAACGCCGTATGGCGAAAGCGCTTCTCCAGTCCGGGGGCCACGTAGGGCGCCCGGCCCAACGTCATCAGATGGACGATTTCGTTCCCTTCGAGATGGTGCCCGAAGGCGACCATCGCCTCGACCAACCGGCCCGGCTCGGCGGCTCCGGAGCCGATCAGGATGCGTTGGCGGGGGGCGAGCAGGGCGATCGCCTCGGCCGGCGACGCGACTTTCTCAGCGTAGCGCTCTTGCCAATCCACGAGCCGCTCCTCAATGCCGCCTGCGGGGAAGCCCGGAGGATGCGGAGCATGGTACCGCCGGCCGGCTCGATCCGCGAGGGAACGACAAGTTTCGGAGGGGGTGGCGACCGGCTCAGCCGACGGTCGTCAGCACCTTGGGGCCGGACGGCAACGGCGATCCCGCCGCGGGCTCCAGGGTGATCAGGATCGCTTTGGTGCCGGCGGGCATCGACTCGGCCGAGAGCTTCACCACTTCGCCCGGGCGGGCCGTGAAGGTGCCGCCCGAGACCGCCGTGCCCTCGCCCATGAACCAGAGCTGATATCCCTGGCCGGCCTCCGTCGGATGGAGATTTTGCAGCGAGAGGACCCAGTGGCTGTGATCGGACGCGACGAACAGGACGCCGCGGGCCTCCGGCTGAACCTTCTCGGCGGCCGGCGCGAGCCGGTTGATCGACGCGCCCGGGTCGGTCACCAGGGAATACTTCTCTTCGATGTCGGCCAGTTTTCCCTGCGTCAGGCGCGCGTCCGCCGTCTGCCGTTCCGCCGCGGCGAGCTTGACGTAGAGCGACGCCACCAGCTCGGACTGTTCGTTGAGGTTCCGCAGCAGGTAGAGCGACAGGCCGGCGAGAGCGAAGGCGAGGGTCGCCGCGAGCGCCAGGGGCCAACGGGAATGCCGCCGCATCGCGGTCCGGGTCACGACCGGGCCGGTTCCGAACGACGTATCCCGGGCCGTCTCCCGAGCCGCGGGGGGAACGAGCGGGGTGACCGCGGCGAGCGGAGGGATCGGAGCCATCGGAGCGGCCTGCGCCGGCTCCTGTTGCGGCACCGCTTGGGCGAGAGCCGGGAAATCCAGTTGGGCCGCCAGCCGCTGCCAGACGCGATCGTCCGGAATCACCGGTTCGAGGCTCGCCGGCAGCAGGCCGAGCACTTCGACGTAGAGCCGGCGCAGCGCCTCGTTGTCGCCGGATCCCGCCGCGGGCGCCTCACCCGACGCCAAGGCATCGAGGGCTTCCAGGATAGCCTGGTCCTCGGGATCGGCCGAATCGGGCGCCATGGTGTCGGTTTCGGTGGTCACAGCAGCTCTCGAATCTCTTGGCGAAGGTTTTTGCGCAGCTTTTTCATCGCGAGCAGCGTTCGGGTCTTCACCGTTCCCAGGGGAATGCCCGTCCGTTCGGAGATCTCGCTCTGAGTCAGACCTTCGAAGAAGGCCATCTCCAAGGCTTGCCGTTGTTCAGCCGGCAGCTCCTGAAGCTCGGAACGCACCCGTCCCTCTCTCTGACGATCTAATACGTTCACCGCCCCTTCGGGAGATGTATAGGATTCGCCCCCTTCTTGGTAGGCCGCCCCGTGGACCCGCTCGACCACCCGCCGGTTGCGCAGCCGGTCGATCGCCCGGCTGCGCATGATCAGCACCAGCCAGGTCGAGACCGACGAGCGGTCCGAGTCGTACCGCAGATGCTCTTGCCAGACCCGCAGGAAGACCTCCTGCAACACCTCTTCGGCGTCTTCGAGGGTGTCCAGGATCCGCTTGCCCAACGCGAGGAGGTTCGACGCGTGGCGCCGATACAGCTCCTGCAGCGCCTCGGGCTGACGCTCGCCGATGCGTCGCATCAACACGGCGTCGGACACGGGCGTCATGGGGATCTCGGGGGTCGCTAGGGGTGGCATTTCGGCAAAAATCGATCGGGTCCGGACGATTGGAGGGTCTAGGATAGCATGCCCTCCGAACCTGCCGCGAGAGCGAGGAAGAGGAAGACGATGAGCGAAGCGAGCGACGACACGGTGCGGCAGCCGGCGATCCGCGTCCTGATGATGCCCAAGGATACCAACGCCCTGGGAACGATTTTCGGCGGCATCATCCTCTCCTACATCGACCAGGCGGGGGCGGTCGAAGCGTATCGCCACGGCGCCGGCCGCCTGGTCACCGTCGCGATGCGCGAGGTGGTGTTCCATCAGCCGGTGTTCGTCGGCGACCTGGTGTCCTTCTTCACCGCGACCGAGCGGCTCGGCCGCACTTCGATCACCGTGCGCGTGGTGGTCGAGGCGGAGCGCCAGCGGGGGGAACAGGCGCACGTCCGAGTGAAGGTCACGGAGGCGGAGGTGGTCTTCGTCCACGTCGATGCCCACGGTCAGCCCGCCCCGATCGTGCCGCCCACGCCCGACGCGCCATGAAGCCCGGCCCGGCCGGCCGGCCGCTGGATTCGAGCCCCCCGGACGCCGAGCGGTTCGAGCGGCTGGTCCGCCAGTACGACGGCCTGCGCCAGGTGATCGAGGAGATTTCGAGCGAGCTGGAGTTGCGCCCGCTGCTCACCTCGATCGTCCGCCACGCCTGCGAGCTGCTCGACGCCCGGGACGGCTCGATCGGCCTCTATGACGAGGGGCGGGAGATCTTCCGCACCGAGGCGATCTATCGCATGCCGCCCGCCGAGCTGGGCCGGGAGATGCCTTCCGGCGTGGGACTCGCCGGGCTGGTCTTGGAGCGCCGCGCCGCCGTGGTGCTCGATCGCTACG
>DATMZU010000306.1:0-30217 GCA_035607435.1 Thermoanaerobaculia bacterium
GATCGACGCCGGCTGGTCCGGGGGAGAGAGCGAACCGGTCCGGGTGCTGGTCGGCGGTGTCGGAAGTCGGCGGAGCCGGCGGTTCGATCGGCCGGCCGATCAGGAATACCGGGCTGGCGATTCTCGACCGGGCGGGCGAGCCCGCGGCGGTCGGGGTGGCGGGGGAGCTGTGGATCGGCGGCCTCGGCGTGGCGCGCGGCTATCTCGGCCGGCCGGACCTCACCGCCGAGCGCTTCGTGCCCGACCAGTACGCCCACGGTGCCGGCGGTGCGCGCGCCTACCGTACCGGCGATCTCGCGCGCTGGCGAGCCGACGGCACGGTCGAGTTCCTCGGTCGGATCGACGCCCAGGTGAAGGTGCGGGGCTACCGGATCGAGCTGGGAGAGGTCGAGGCCGCTTTGGAGGCGCTCCCCGGAGTCGCCCAAGGCGTGGCCGCGGTGCGCGGCGAAGGGGAGGCGAAAATCCTCGTCGGCTACTTCGTGCCGAGCGCCGCGGCGGCCGAGGGCGCCGTGGCACTCCGCGCCCGGCTCGCGCGCACGCTGCCCGATTCGATGATCCCCACGTCGTTCGTCGGGCTCGACGCGTTTCCCCTTACCCCGAACGGCAAGGTCGATCGGCGCGCGCTACCCGCTCCGCAAGCGGCGACGGCGGATTTCGACTCCTCCGCGCCGCGCTCGGCCGTCGAAGAGGTGATCGCGGCGATCTTCGCCGAAACGCTCGGCCGCGAGCGGGTGGGCGCCCTGGATAGCTTCTTCGATCTCGGCGGCCACTCGCTGCTCGCGACCCGCGCGATGGTGCGGATCGCCGAAGCGTTCGGGGTCGAGGTGCCGCTGGTCCGTATGTTCGAGTGGCCGACCGCGGCGGGCCTTGCCGAGGTCGTCGCCGAGCTGCGCGGCGCCGGGCTCGGCGTAACGATTCCTCCCCTGGTCCCCGGAAGCGCGGGGGAACGGCCGCCGCTGTCGTTTGCCCAGCAGCGCATCTGGCTGCTCGACCGGCTCGGACTCGCCGGGGCGGGCTACAACTTACCCGTAGCGACGCGGCTTTCCGGGCCGCTGTCGGCCGGTCTGCTCCGCGCCGCAATCGCCGCGCTCGCCGACCGCCACGAGGTGTTGCGCACGTCGTTCCCCAGCGCCCTGGGCGAGGCCTGGCAGGAGGTGGCACCACACCTCAAACAACCGCTCGTAGAGGCCGATCTCATCGGCCTGCCCGAACGGGTGCGCGCGACGGAATCTCGGCGCCTGCTATCGCTCGTGGCGCGCGCGCCTTTCGACCTGTCGCGCGGCCCCCTCTGCCGGGCGCTCGCGGTGCGCCTGGGTACGGAAGAGCAGGCGCTCCTGTTGGTCCTTCACCACACGGTGGCGGACGGCTGGTCGATGAATCTCGCCCTCTCCGATCTAGCCGAGATCGCGCGCGCTTTGTCGGCCGGCGAGGCGCCGCGGCTGGCGCCGCTGCCGATCCGCTACGCCGATTTCGCGGTCTGGCAGCGCGAGGCGCTCGACGGCGAATTGCTCCAGGCTCTGCTCGCGCATTGGCGGGAGCGCCTGGCGAGGCTGCCGACGGCGCTCGCGCTGCCGGTCGATCGGCAGCGCCGGAGCGCGGCGCGCCACCTTCCGGCCGGCGCGGCGCGCGTGGCGCTCGGCGCCGCCTCGACCGCCGCGTTGCGCGACCTCGCGCGGCGCCAAGGGGCGACGCCGTTCATGGCGCTCTTCGCCGGCTTTGCCGCGTTGCTCGCGCGGGTCACCGGCCAGGGCGATTTCGCGCTCGGCACGCCGATCGCCGGGCGCTCGCGGCGCGATCTCGAACCGATGATCGGCTTCTTCGCCAACACCCTGGTGCTGCGCGCGGAGCTTGGCCGAGAGCCGAGCTTTACCGAGTTGCTGGGCCGCGCGCGCTCGACGGCGCTCGACGCCTACGATCATCAAGATCTGCCGTTCGAGCGCCTGGTCGAAGAGCTGCGGCCTGAGCGCGATCTCGCGGTCCATCCGCTGTTTCAGGTGATGTTCCAGATGCAGGTGATGGGCGCCATGCCGCGCGGCCCGGTCACGGGAGCGCTGTCGATGGCGCCGATCGAGGTCGGCCGCGGCCCGGCGCGCTTCGATCTGATCCTCTCGCTCGGCGAGACGGCCTCCAACGTTTCCGGCCTGTTCGAGTACGACCCCGAGCTGTTCGATCCGCCGACCGTGCTTCGGCTCGCCGAGCGGTTCTCGGCGCTGATCGCGGAGGCGGTCGCCGCGCCCGGGCGATCGATCTACGACCTGCCGCTGCTGTCGGCGGCGGAGCGCCAGCAGACGAGCGTCGAATGGAACGCGACGGCGACCGACATCGCGTCCGCCCCGGCGCCGTTCCGACCGCTCGCGGATCCGATCGTCGAGCAGGCGAAGCTGCGGCCCGATGCGGTGGCGCTCTCGTGCGGGCAGGTGCACCTCTCGTACGGCGCGCTCGACCGGCGCTCGGCAGGGCTCGCCGCCCGGCTCCGCGGTCTTGCGGCCGATGGGGCGGCCGACCGGCCGCTCGGAGAGCCGCTCGTTGCGGTCGCCCTGGAACGCTCGATCGAATTGCCGGTGGCGCTGGTCGCGGCGGTGCGGGCCGGCGCGGCCTACGTGCCGATCGACCCGGAGTATCCGGCCGAACGGCAGGCCTGGATGCTCGAAGACGCACGGCCGATCGCGGTGGTGACGACCCGTGCGCTCGCCGCCACGCTGCCGCTCGGGGGAGCGACGCCGGTGTGGGCGGAGGAGATGACGGAAGTGACCTTCGAGGCGCCTTCGGCCGAGCCGGCCTCCGGCCCGGAAAGCCTGGCGTACACGATCTTCACCTCGGGCTCGACCGGACGGCCGAAAGGGGCGATGAATTCGCATCGCGCGATCGTCAACCGGCTCGACTGGATGCAGGAGGCGTACGGGCTCACCTCCGCCGACGTGGTCGCCCAGAAGACCCCGGCGAGCTTCGACGTGTCGGTTTGGGAGCTGTTCTGGCCGCTGCGGCTGGGCGCGCGCATGGCGCTCGCTCCCCCGGGCCTGCACCGCGACGCGACGGGCCTCGCCCGCTGGATCGCCGAGGAGGACGTGACGACGATCCATTTCGTCCCCTCCATGCTGCGCGCGTTCCTCGACGAGACCGGCGTCGAAACACGAGTCGGCAGTCTGCGCCGGGTGATCGCGAGCGGCGAGGCGCTCTCGCCCGACCTCGCGCGCCGGTTCCACGAGCGGCTCGGCGGTTCGGCAAGACGTCAGGCGACCGAGCTGCACAACCTCTACGGCCCGACCGAAGCGGCGGTGGACGTGACGTTTCACCCCTGCCGGCCGGGCGAGGCGTCGGTGCCGATCGGCCGGCCGATCGCCCACCTGGCGATCCACCTGGTCGATGCCCATGGCCTCTCGGTGCCGGCCGGGAGTCCGGGCGAGCTGCTGATCGGCGGCGTCGGACTTGGCCGCGGGTATCTCCATCGGCCCGATCTCACGCCCGAGCGCTTCGTGCCCGATATGTTCGGTGACGTGCCCGGCGCGCGGCTCTACCGCACCGGTGACCTTGCCCGTCATCGGGCGGACGGCGCGATCGAATACCTGGGCCGGATCGACCATCAGGTGAAGATCCGCGGCGTGCGGATCGAGCTGGGGGAGATCGAATCCGCGCTCGACGCGCTGCCGGAGGTCGCCCAGGCGGTCGTGCTGTTGGAGCGCGCCGAGAGCCGGCTGATTGCTTACTTGGTGGCCGCGGGTAGCCCGGAAACCGCCCGGCCGGAGGCGCCCGCCCTTCGCGCGGCGCTTGCCCGCCGCCTGCCCGAGGCGCTGGTCCCCGCCGTCTTCGTCTGGCTCGACGAGCTGCCGCTTTCCCCAAGCGGCAAGGTCGATCGGCGCGCGCTGCCGGACGTTGCGGCGGGAGCCGGCCGGCGCGCGGGCGCGGGGGTCGAGTACGTGCCGCCGAGCAGCGCGCTCGAAGAGCTGATCGCGGCGATCTATTGCGAGCTGCTCGGGGTCGATCGCCTGGGGGTCAAGGAGAGCTTTTTCGACGTCGGCGGGCACTCGCTGCTCGCCACCCGCGCGGCGGCGCGGCTGTCCGAGGCGCTGGCGATCGAAGTGCCGCTCGCGCGGCTGTTCGAACGGCCGAGCATCGGCGCGCTCGCGGCGGCGCTGGTCGCCGAATCGGCGGAACCGGGCGAGCTCGAACATTCGGCCGCCCTGGCGCTCGACCTGGCCCAGATGTCGGACGAGGAGGTGGCCGCCCTTCTGGTCGAATACGAGCGCCGGGCGCCGGTCGCAGCGGATGCCGAGGAACCGGCGCGTTCGGGGGAAGCGGCTTGAGCGGCGATCGAAGCAGCCGGTTCCAGCTCTCGACCGATCGGCTCGCCCTGCTGCGGGCTCTCCGGAGCGAAAAGGGGCTGGGGGAAGGCACGCGTCAGGCGATTCCGCGCCGGGAGGAGGGCGAGACCTATCCGCTCTCGTTCGGCCAGGAGCGGCTCTGGTTTCTCGATCGCCTGAACCCCGGCGCCGCCGCGTACAACCTACGGGCTGCGGTGCGCCTGGACGGCGCGCTCGATCCGGCGGCGCTCGAACGGGCGTTGGCGGCGTTGGTCGCGCGCCAGAGCGCGCTCGCCACGATTTTCACCACGGTCGAAGGCGAGCATGGCGAAGAGACGCCGGTGCAAAGTCTCGTGCCGGCGCACTCTGCCGGCGGCCTCCGCGCGCCGCTGCTGGCCGATCTTTCCGCCCTGCCGCCCGCGCTCCGCGAGCGGACCCTGCGGCGACTCGCCGCGCGCGAAGCGTCCCGGCCGTTCGATCTTGAACGGGGGCCGCTGCTGCGCGTCGCCCGGGTCCGGCTCGCCGCGGAATCCCAGGCCCTGGTGATCGCGGTCCACCACATCGCGGCCGACGGCTGGTCGATGGACCTGCTGGTGCGCGAGCTGGCCGCGCTCTACCGAGCCGAGATGACGGGCGAGGCCACGGCGCAACCGCCCCTCTCGACGCTGCCGATCCGCTACGTCGATTACGCGGCCTGGCAGCGCGAGCGCGCGGCGGCCGGCGCGCTCGACGGCGAGCTGTCCGCCTGGCGCGAGCGCCTGGCCGGCGCGCCGCTGGTGCTCGATCTGCCGACCGACCGGCCGCGGCCCGCCGTGCCGACCTTTCGCGGCGGGCTCGCCGCCGCGGCGCTCTCCGGTTCGCTCGCGGCGGACCTCTCGGCCCTCGCGCGGCGGGCCGAGGCGACGCCCTTCATGCTGCTGCTCGCGCTGTTCGGCCTCACCTTGCGGCGCCACGCCGATCCGGGTGGCGCGCTCGAAGACGTCTTGCTCGGCACGCCGATCGCGAACCGCCAACGGCCCGAGGTCGCCAACCTGATCGGCTTCTTCGCCAACACCCTGGTGATGCGGGTGGAGCTGAGCGGCGATCCGACGTTTGCCGAGCTGCTCGCGAAAGTGCGCGCTGCGGCGCTCGCCGCTCAAGGCCAGCAGGATCTGCCGTTCGAGCGGCTGGTCGAAGCGCTCCATCCGGAGCGGACGCTCGACCGGACGCCGATCTTCCAGGCGATGCTGGTGGTCGATCACGCCCCGTCCACCGGAACGTCTGCCGGAGCGTCCGCCGCCCAGCCTTCGGGAGGCGCGCCCGCGCTCGTGCCGCTCGCCGTGCCGGGCGGTTCGGCGCGCTTCGAGCTGACCCTCGCCGCGACTGTCGGCGAGGGGGCGTTCCGCATGGCGCTCGAATACGCGGCCGACCTGTTCGACGGCACCACCGCCCGGCGTTGGCTCGGCCGGCTCGCGGCGCTTGCCGAGGCGGCCGTCGCGACCCCCGAGGCGGCGATCTCCCGCCTGCCGCTGCTGCCCGCGGCGGAGCGCCATCAGACGCTGATCGAATGGAACGCCGGACCGTGGGCCGAAGGGTTTTCGGTCGAGGAGCCGCGTCTCGATCGGCTGTTCGCGGCGGCGGTTGCCGCCGGGCCGGAACGGCTTGCGGTTTCCTGCGCGGGAACCGTCTGGACCTACGCCGAGCTGGCCGCCGAGGCTGAGCGCGTGCGGCGGCGGATCGTGGCGCGGAGCGCTGGCGCTCCGGAGCGGACGATCGCTCTCGCGCTGCGCCGGTCGCCGCTGCTGATCGCGTCGATCCTCGGCACGCTCGCCGCGGACGCGGCCTATCTGCCGCTCGATCCGGAAGCGCCGGACGAGCGGCTCGCCTGGACGATCGAGGATTCGCAGGCGGCGCTCGTGCTGGTGGACGTGGAGGAGCGCGATCGATTTGCCGCCCTGCTCGGCGAAGGCGGTGCAGATCGCGTTCTGGTGCTGTCCGAGGGAGACGCCGAGGATTCGGGTCATCCGACCGGGCTGTCCGACGGGCTCTCCGATCGGCTGGCGTACGTGATCTACACCTCCGGCTCCACGGGCAGGCCGAAGGGCGTGATGGTGTCGCACCGCGCGGCGTGCGCCACGCTGCTCTGGCGTCTCGCGCGCTATTCGCCGCGGCCGGGCGACGTGATGCTGCAAAACATTTCGACCACGTTCGATCCTTCGGTCTGGCAGATCTTCGGCGCCCTGCTGTCGGGCGCGCGGCTCGCCCTTCTGCCGCCCGAAGAGCGGCAGGACTTCGCGGCGATCGCCCGCCGGTTGGCCGCGGAGCGGGGGACGATCACCGATCTCGCCCCGTCGATGTTGCGCGCCTTCCTCGACCAGGACGGGCTCGACGAATGCCGCGATCTGCGCCTGTTGTTCGCAGGCGGCATGGCGCTTCCCCCCGACCTCGCCGCGCGGTTCAACGCGCAGTTTCCGCGAGCCGCCCTCTACAACATCTACGGTCCGACCGAGGTGGCGATCGACGCCGCGACTTGGGAGGCCGCGCCGCGGCCGGGGGCCACCGTCGTTCCGATCGGCCGGCCTGCCGCGGGCAAAAGACTGTTCGTGCTCGACGCGCGGCTCCAGCCGGTGCCGATCGGCGTGCCGGGCGAGCTGTACGTCGGCTGTCTGCCGGCGATCTCGGGCGGGGGCGGCGGCCTCGCGCGCGGCTATCTCGGCAGCCCCGACCTCACCGCCGAGCGCTTCGTGCCGAACCCGTTCGCGTCGATGGGTGGCTCAGTTTGTCTCCTCCCTCCTTCGGGCGCCTTCGGCAGCAGCCAGTCGCTGCGGGACAAACTGAGCCACCCATCGGAGCAGGGGTCGGAGGACGACGTGCCGGGCTCGCGCCTCTATCGCACCGGCGATCTCGTCCGTCTGCTCGCCGACGGCGTGGCCGAGTTCCTCGGCCGGGTCGATCGCCAGGTCAAGGTGCGCGGCTTCCGGATCGAGCTCGGCGAGGTGGAGGCGGCGATCGCGGGTCACCCGCAGGTGCGCGAGGCGCACGCCGCGGCGCGCGAGCGCGGCGGCGAGACGGAGCTGGCGGCCTGGTTCGCTCCCGACTGGCCGGGCGCGGTGGCCGAAGTGCGCGCCTACCTGGTGGCCGGACTCCCCGAGCATCTGGTGCCGGCGGCGCTCGCGGCGCTCGGTGCGCTGCCGAGGAACGCGAGCGGCAAGGTGGACGCGCGGCTTCTCCCCGAACCGAGCGCCATGAGCCTCGATGCGCGGCCGTTCCGCCCGCCGGGTGGCGGGCTCGAATCTTCGATCGCAGAGATCTGGCGCGAGGTGCTCGGCCGCGAGCAGGTGGGGGTCGATGACAACTTCTTCGATCTCGGCGGCCACTCGCTGCTGCTGGTGCGCGTCCATGGCCGGTTGAAGAAGCTGCTCGGACGCGAGGTGCCAATCGTCGATCTGTTCGCCCATCCGACCGTGGCGGCGCTCGCGGGCCATTTGAGCCCGTTGAGCCCGTTGAGTCCGCCCGCCGGGGGAGTCGCCGAACCCGCGGGCGGGGAGGCGCGGAGATCGTCGCGGCCGCCGCGCCCCCTCTCGCGTTCGGCCGACGGCTCGGAAGCATCCGATGCGATCGCGATCGTCGCGGTCGCCGGCCGGTTCCCGGGCGCCGCCGACGTCGAGCAGCTCTGGCAAAACCTGCTCGAAGGGCGCGATTCGATCCGCTCGTTCTCCGCCGAGGAGCTGCTTGCCGCCGGGCACACCCAAGCGCTGATCGACCGGCCGGACTACGTCCGCGCGCGCGGCTCGATCGACGACGTCGATCTGTTCGATGCCGGGTTCTTCGGCCTCGGCGCGCGCGAGGCCGAAATGCTCGATCCGCAGCATCGGCTGTTCCTGGAGATCGCCTGGGAGGCGCTCGAACGGGCCGGCCGCGATCCCGGCCGCGGCGGTCCGATAGGAGTGTTCGCGGGCACCAGCGTGAGCACCTATCTGCTGCGCAATGTTCTCGCCAATCCCCAAGCGCTGCGCGGTGGCGGCCTCGCGCAGGCGCACCTGGGGGCGGACAAGGATTTTCTCGCCACCCGCGCCTCCTACCTGCTCGACCTCAAAGGGCCGAGCCTCGCGGTGCAGACGGCCTGTTCGACCTCGTTGGTCGCCGTGCATCTCGCCTGCCGTAGCCTTCGCGACGGGGAGTGCGATCTGGCGCTCGCGGGCGGGGTGTCGATCGCCGTGCCGCAGGTCGAAGGATACGTCTACCAGGAGGGGGGCATCCTGTCGCCCGACGGCCGCTGCCGGCCGTTCGACGCCGCGGCGGCCGGGACGGTCTCGGGCAGCGGCGTCGGCTTCGTGGTGCTCGCGCGCCTCGCCGATGCGCTGGCGAACGGCAGCCCCATTGTCGCCGTGATCCGCGGCAGCGCGATCAACAACGACGGCGCGGCGAAGGTGGGGTACACCGCGCCGGGCATCGAAGGTCAAGCCTCGGCCATCGCGGCGGCGCTCGTCGACGCGGACGTCGAGCCGGGCCGAATCGGCTACGTCGAAGCGCACGGCACCGCGACCCCCTTGGGCGATCCGATCGAGATCGCGGCGCTCGGCCGCGCGTACGGCTCGTTCGAAGGAGAGATCGCGCCGGGCTCGATCCCGATCGGTTCGATCAAGAGCAACATCGGCCATCTCGACGCCGCGGCCGGCGTGGCGGGTTTGATCAAAGCGGCGCTCGCGCTCGAACGGGAGGAGATTCCGCCGTCGCTCCATTTCGAGCGCCCCAATCCGCGCATCGACTTGGCCGAGACGCCGTTCCGGGTGGCCGCCGAACGGACCCCCTGGCCGCGCGAAGAAACCCCTCGGTTCGCGGGAGTCAGCTCGTTCGGCATCGGCGGCACGAACGTCCACGTCGTGCTCGAAGAGGCGCCGGTCCGAGTCGAAGAACCGTCGCCCGCGGCTCCCCGCGCGGCGCAATTGCTGCTCTGGTCCGCCCGGAGCGAGGCCGCGCTCGACTCGGCGACCGGCCGGCTGGCGGCTCATTGGGCCGCGCATCCGGACCTCGACCTCCCGGCGGTCGCCTACACGCTCGCCGCCGGGCGCAAGCGGTTCGCCCGCCGCGCCGCGCTGGTCGCGCGCTCGTCGGCCGATGCCGCGGCGGCACTGGCCGAGCGCGACCCGGAACGCCTGTTGTTCGGAGCGGACGGCGGCGACGAGATCCGTCGTTCGGTGGCGTTCCTGCTCCCCGGCCAAGGGGCGCAGCGCTTCGCGATGGGCGCGGGGCTGTATGCCGCCGAACCGGTCTTCCGTGCCGCGTTCGAAGAGTGCGCCGTGGCGATCGATCCGCACTTGATGTCCTCGGCGGGCCTGGTCGCGGCGCTGGGACTCTCGGGCCGCCCGCAGGGCGAGCAGGCCGAAGCCGGAGAGAGCGAAGTGCGCGACACCGCGCTCGCGCAGCCGGCACTCTTCGCACTCGAAGTGGCGCTCGCGAGGCTCTGGGAATCCTGGGGCGTTCGTCCCGTGGCGCTGCTCGGCCACTCGATCGGCGAGTACGCCGCGGCGCATCTGGCGGGCGTGTTCACGCTCGAAGACGCGGGGCGCGTGGTGGCGCTGCGCGGCCGGCTGATGAGCGCTCTAACCTCCGGGGCTTCCGGGGCCTCCAGAGCGCCCGGCGCGATGCTCGGCGTGCCGCTCGGCGAAGAGGCGACGCGCGCGATGTTGGCCGGGACCGATCTCGACCTCGCGGCGGTGAACGGGCCGGAGCTGTCGGTCGTCTCGGGAAGCGAAGAGGAGATCGCGGCGTTTTCGGAGCGTCTCGCCGATCAAGGTCTCGAAGGGCGGCGGCTGCGCACCGCGCATGCGTTTCATTCCCGCGCGATGGAACCGATCCTCGCGCCGTTCGGTGAGATCCTCCGCTCGGTCGAGTTTTCGCCGCCGCGGCTGCCGTTTCTTTCGAACCTCACCGGCGGCTGGATCTCGCCCGCCGAGGCGACCGATCCGGGCTATTGGCTGCGCCATCTGCGGGAGCCGGTCCGCTTCGGCGACGGCCTCGCCGCGTTGCTCGCCGAGCGCAACCTCGCGCTGCTCGAAGTCGGGCCGGGGCGGTCGCTTTCAGGCCTGGCGCGGCGCCAGACGACCGCGGCGACTCCCATCGTCGCGAGCTTGGGAGACGGCGAAGGGGGAGCGGCCGGGGAATCCGAAGCGATGCTCGGCGCGCTCGGCCGCCTCTGGCTCGCCGGGGTTGAGACGGCGGCCGAGGAGGCGACGGGTTCCGTCCGCCGGAGCGTCGTGCTGCCGACCTACCCGTTCGAGCGGCGGCGGTACTGGATCGATCCCGCGCCCGCGCTGAGCCCGGTGGCGCGGAGGAATCTCGACCGCCTGCCGGAATCGGATTGGATGACGACTCCGGTCTGGCGCGAGGTCACGGCGTCGCCGACGGCGCAGGAGGAAACGCGCGACTGGCTGCTCGTCGCCGACCGGCTGGGGATCGCCGAGCGTCTCGCGGACCGGCTGCGCTCGCGCGGCGATCGGGCCACTCTGGTGAGTGGAAGCGAGGCGCTCGGTGCGCTCGAAGATTTGCCGCCGCGGGTGATCCATCTCGCGAACGTCACGGCCGGTTCGGCCGACTCGGTCGAAGCTGCGCTCGACCGAGCGTTCCACGAGCTGGCCGCGCTCGCGCGGGCTTATGGAGAAAAAGGCCGGCCGCTCGATCTCACCGTGGTCGCCGACGGTCTGTGCGACATCGCGGGCGAGGGGCGGATTGAGCCGGTGAAATCGGCGCTGCTCGGCCTGGTCCGCGCGCTGCCACTCGAATCTCCCGGAACCACCTGCCGCGCGTTGGACGTCCTGGCCGGCGATCCCGAGCGGCTCACGGCGAGCCTGCCCGCGGAGCTCGATCGAACGACGACGGCCGATCCCGATCACGATTTCTCTCTGGTCGCGCTGCGCGGCGGACGCCGGTTCGTCCGCGCGGTTGAAAAGCTCACCGAAGAGGGAGGCACGGCGGCGGCGGGCTTGCGGGAGGGAGGGGTCGTGCTCGTGACCGGCGGCATGAGCGGCCTCGGGCTGGAGATCGCCGGCCATCTGGCGCGGACTCGCGGCGCGAAGCTGGTGCTGGTCGGCCGGACTCTCAAGTCCACACCACTCGAGGGTCCGGAGGTTCTCACCCTTGCCGTGGATGTCGCCGACCCGGCGGCGATGCGCTGGGCGGTCGAGCGCGCGATCGAACGGTTCGGCGCGCTCCACGGCGTCATCCACGCCGCGGGCGTCGCGGGAGGCGGAGTGGTGCAGCTTCGCGAGCGCGCGGCGGCCGCGGCGGTTCTCGCGCCCAAGGTAGAGGGGACTTTCGCTCTCGCGGCGGCGGTTTCGGTGCTGCCCGCGCTCGATCTGTTCGTCGTCTGTTCCTCCCTCGCTGCGCTTTTGGGCGGTGCGGGGCAGAGCGACTACGCGGCGGGGAACGCCGTGCTCGACGCCTTCGCCGAGTCCGAGCGCGCGGCGGGGCACCGGGTGCTTTCGATCGATTGGGACGCCTGGCGCGAGGTGGGAATGGCCGCCCGCGTCCACCCGGAAGGAACGGACGGCCTGGCGACCGCCGAAGGGCTCGCCGCGTTCGATCGCGCGGTGGCGAGCGGCCATGCGCGGGTCGTGGTCTCGACCCGCGATGTTGCTGCGTTGCGCGCGCGATTCCGCCCCGCGGCGGAGCCTGCCGCGGTTTCGAGCGAGGCTGCGCCCCCCCACCAAGCCGCCGCGCACGAGCGGCCGGCGCTCGCCACGCCGTATCTGGCGCCGCGCGACGCGACGGAGCGGGCGCTCGCCGCGGTCTGGCAGGAGGTCCTGGGTGTCGGGCCGATAGGAGTTCACGACGACTTCACCGAGCTGGGGGGGCATTCGCTGCTCGCGCTTCAGGTGGTCGCCCGCATCCGCCGCGACCTCTCGGCCGAGCTGCCGCTCGCGGCGCTGTTCGAGGCGCCGACGATCGCGCGCCTGGCGCTTCGAATCCAACCGATGGACGCCGCCGGTCCGGCTGCCGCCGATTCAGAACCGCAAGTCGAAGGCGGTGACTTTCCGCTCTCGTTCGCCCAGGAACGGCTCTGGTTCATCGATCGGCTGGAGCCCGGACAGGCCGCCTATAACATGCCGGGAGCGGTGCGCTTGGGCGGAGCGCTCGATGAGCGGGTGCTCGCGGGAACGCTCACCGAGCTGGTGCGTCGGCACGCCGTGCTGCGGACCACTTTCCCGAGCGCGGGCGGGCGGCCGGTGCAGCGGGTGCCTCCTCTTGCGACCGTTTCCTTGCCGATCCTCGACCTGTCGGCGCTTGAGCCCGGGCTCGCCGCCTCTCGCGCCCTGGCTCAGGCGCTGGCGTTTGGCCGCCTGCCGTTCGATCTCGAACGGGGACCGGTCTTCCGCGCCCTCCTGCTGCGGCTTTCGGGGATGGAACGAATCCTCGCCTTCGCGCTCCATCACATCGTCTCCGACGGCGGCTCGATGCGGGTGATCCAGCACGAGGTGGGCCGGCTCTACGCCGCGTTCGCCCAGGGGCTGCCCTCGCCGCTGCCGGCTCTGCTGCTCTCGTACGGCGAGTACGCCCGGCGCGAGCGGAGCGAAATGGCGGAAGGCGGCCGGCTCGCGGCGGAGCTGGAAAACCGGACGCGACGCCTGACGCCTCTCCCCGCGCCGCTCGACCTGCCGAGCGATCGCGCGCGCCCCGACGTCCAGACCTTTCGCGGCGCGTTGGAGCCGTTGCGGATTCCCCGGGCGCTCACCGTGGCCCTGCGCGCCGCCGCCCGGCGCACGGGGGTGACGCCGTTCATGCTCCTGCTCGCGGCATTTGCCGCGTTGATCGAGCGACTCACCGGGCGCACCGATTTCGCGCTCGGCACTCCGATCGGCAACCGCGATCGGGTGGAGACCGAGGGGATGATCGGCCTGTTCGTCAACACGATCGTCCTGCGGCTGGATCTTGCCGGCGATCCGACCTTCGACGAGCTGCTCGCCCGCGTGCGGACGGAGTCGGTCGCGGCGTTCGCCTCGGCGAGCCTGCCGTTCGAACGGTTGATCACCGCCCTCTCGCCCGAGCGCGATCTCTCCCGCTCGCCGTTGTTCCAAGTGCTGTTCGCCTTCCAGGCCGCGGCGGGAGAGGGCGCCGAAGTTTCCTCGGAGAGCGCTGCCGCCGCGCTCGCCGCGGAGCCGCTCGCTCTCGATGCCGGCCGGGCAATGTTCGATCTGACGCTCACGCTCGACGACGCCGGCACGCGCTTTCAAGGCGGGCTCGAATACGCGACCGACCTGTTCGATCGAACGCGGATCCAGCGAACTGCGGGCCAGCTGTTGCGGCTGCTCGAATCGGCGCTGGCGGAAGATGGAGAGCCCGCGCGGCGGCTTGCCAATCTCGATCTCCTCTCCACTCCGGAACGACACCAACTGCTCACCGAATGGGAGGGGGAGGTCGGCGCGGGCGGCGCGGGATCGATGCAGGAGCGCTTCTTCCGGCAAGCCGAGCGGACGCCTGACGCCGTGGCGCTGATCTGGGGAGCCGAGCGCTGGAGCTACGCGGATCTTGCCGCGAAAGCCCGCGGCATCGCGCATCGCCTGCGCACGGAGTGCGGTGTCGAGCCGGAAAACGTGGTCGGCATCTCCGCCCGGCGGACTCCGCACCTGATCGCCGGCCTGCTCGGCATCCTCGAAGCGGGTGCCGTGTATCTGCCGCTCGATCCCGCCTATCCCGACGAACGGCTCGCGTTCATGCTCGCCGACGCGCAGGCTCGTGCCGCGCTGGTGGACGGTGCCACGTCGGAGCGCATGGCGACTCTGGCGCCCGACTTGCGGCGGCTCGATCTGGAGTCGGTTGATCCGGCGCCGAGTCTTCCGCACGTCTTGGTGGATGCCAGGCAGCTCGCGTACCTGATCTACACCTCCGGTTCCACCGGCCGGCCGAAAGGGGTGGCGATCGAGCACCGAAGCGCGGGCGCGCTGCTCGATTGGGCGGGACGGACGTTCTCCGCCGCGGACCTCTCCGGCGTGCTCGCGGCCACGTCGATCGCGTTCGATCTTTCGGTGTTCGAGATCTTCGCGCCACTCTCATTCGGCGGCGCCGTGATCCTCGCGGAGGACGCTCTGGCGCTGCGCGGTCTTCCCGCGTTCGGCGAAGTCACGCTGATCAACACGGTCCCCTCGGCGCTCACCGAGCTGGTGCGCGGCGGAGCTCCTCCTTCCCTCTCAGTAGTCTGTGTCGCGGGCGAACCGCTGCCCCGTTCTCTCGTTGATGCGGTTCAAGGACATTGGGGTTGCGACAACGTCTGGAACCTGTACGGGCCTTCCGAGGACACGACGTACTCAACCGGCGTCCGGGTGCCCTCCGGCATCGTCGCGCCTACGATCGGCCGGCCGCTCGCCGGTTCGCGGGCGCGGATCTTGGACGGGCAAGGAGCGGTGCTGCCGGTCGGCGTTCCGGACGAGTTGGCTCTCGCGGGCGCGGGACTGGCCCGAGGTTACTACGGCCGTCCGGATCTCACGGCGGAGCGCTTCGTGCCCGATCCGTTCGGGCAAGCGGGCACCCGGATCTATCGCACCGGCGATCTCGCTCGCTTCCGCGCCGACGGCGAGCTGGAGTACCTCGGGCGGATCGATGGGCAGATGAAGATCCGCGGCTTCCGCATCGAGCTGGGCGAGGTCGAGGAGGCGTTGCGCTCGCTGTCTGGAGTCGTCGAGGCCGCCGTGCTCGCGACAGCGGATCGAACACGGCTCGTCGCGTTCGTCGTCGCGTCGCAAGAGGCTGCCGGGCCGCGTTTCGACGAATGGCGCGCGGCGCTTGGCGGCAAGCTGCCCGGCCACTTCGTTCCGTCGCTCTGGCAGTCGGTCGTGGCGCTGCCGCGGACGATCAACGGCAAAGTCGATCGGCGCGCGCTGGCCGTCCTCGCGGCCGAGGGGGCCGACGCCTCGACCGCCGCAGCTGGAGCGGCGGCGCTCGGTCCGCTCGAAGAGCTGGTGGGCCTTGTCTGGGCGCAGGTGCTGGAGCTGCCCGTGGGGCACAGGATCGGCCGGGACGATGACTTCTTCGCCCTCGGCGGCCATTCGCTGCTCGCGGCGCAGACGCTCGCGCGGCTCGCAGACGCGTGCGGCGTCGAGCTGCCCGTCCGCGCGCTGTTCGAGGCACCGACCGTGGCGGGGCTCGCGACGCGAATCGAAGCGGCTGGACGGGTGGGTGAAGGCGCGCCGCCGTTGCCGCCGATCGCGCCCCTGACGCGCGGTAAGAATTTCCGGCCGCCGCTCTCGTTCGGCCAGCTCCGGCTCTGGTTCCTCGATCGCCTGGAGCCCGATGCGGCCGGCCGCGCTGCCTACAACCTGCCGGCCGCCTTGCGCCTGTCGGGTGCGCTTGAGTCTCCAGCGCTCGCCGCGGCGCTCACCGAGTTGGTGCGGCGCCACGAGGCGCTGCGCACGTCGTTTCGCATCGAGGGCGAGGAGCCGTTCCAGGCGATCGCCGATCCGGCGCCGATCCTTCTGCCGTTCTGCGACTTGACGGGACTCTCCGCGAGCCATGCCGCGCGCACGGCGCGGCGGCTCGCCGACGGGGAAGTGCGCCGGCCGTTCGATCTTGGAGAAGGCCCTCTGTTGCGCGCGCTCTTGATGCGCCGGGGAGCTTCCGAGCACGATCTGATCCTCACGCTCCACCACGCGGCGAGCGACGGCGCGTCGATGAGCCTGCTCGAACGCGAGCTGCCGCAGCTCTACGCGGCGGCTCTCGCGGGGCGCCCGTCGCCGCTCCCTCCACTGCCGATCCAGTACGCCGACTACGCGGCCTGGCAGCGTGGCCTGCTCTCCGGCGCGGCGCTCGACCGCGAGGTCGATTGGTGGCGCACGCTGCTTGCCGGCGCGCCGCCGCGGCTCGACCTGCCGACCGACCATCCCCGGCCGCGGCTCCAGACGTTCCGCGGCGACAGCCGAGGCCGCGCGCTCGCCCGGCCGGAGGTTCTGCGCCGCCTCGCCCGCGAGCTTTCCGCCACGCCCTACATGGTGGCGCTCGCGGCCTGGGGGGCGTTGCTCGGCCGTGCCGCCGGCCAAGCCGTCGTGGTGGTCGGCTCGCCGATCGCCAACCGGCCGCGGCCGGAGCTGGAGCGGCTGATCGGCTTCTTCGCCAACACCTTGGCCCTGCCGGTCGATCTCTCCGGCGATCCGCCGTTTTCCGGGCTGGTCGAGTGTGTGCGCACAGCGTCGCTCGGAGCGTTCGCCCATTCCGCGGTGCCGTTCGAGAAACTGGTCGAGCAGCTCGCTCCGGCGCGCGACCTGGCCGGCTCGCCGCTGTTCCAGACGCTGCTGTCGTTTCAAGCCGGTGCGCCGCGGCATGCGGAAGAAGGCGCCTCGATCCAGGCCGCCACGACGCTCCGGATGGCGCCGATCACGGCGGAAGTGGGGAGTGCCAAGTTCGATCTCACGCTCGCGCTGCAAGCTTTCGGCGCCGCCACGGTCGCAACCCTCGAATGGAACGCCGATCTGTTCGATCCGGCGACCGCCCTGCGCCTGCTCGATCGCTTCGAGCGCCTGCTCGATGCCGCCGCCGCGGACGGGCGCTCAAGCGTCTCGCGGCTCTCGCTGCTCGCGCCGGGCGAACGGCAGCAGGTGTTGATCGAGACCAACGACAGTGCACGGCCCTGCCCCGAGTCGATATCGGTCTTCGCCACGATCGCCCGGACGGCGGCCCGGAAGCCCGACGCGGTGGCGATCCACGCGGGCGGCGAGCATCTCTCGTATGGTGAGCTGGTGCGGCGCGGTCGCCGGCTCGGCGCGAAGCTACGGCACGACTTCGCGGTCGGAGACGATTCGGTCGTCGCGATCTCCCTCCCGCGCACTCCCTCCCAGCTGGTCGGACTGCTCGCGATCCTGGAGGCGGGGGGAGCTTATTTGCCGCTCGATCCGACGACGCCGGCCGAACGTTTGGCGTTCCTGCTTTCGGACGCTCGGGCGAAGGTATTGGTGACCGAGACCGGTTTTCTTTCCGCGCCGGTGGACGGGACACGGGTCCTCAATCTTGATCGCGAGGAATGGCCGGACGAGTCCGAGACGTCCCGCTCGGCCGAGGTTTTCCTGCCCGAGCGCATCGGTTACGTGCTCTATACCTCCGGCTCCACTGGGGTACCGAAAGGGGTGGCGGTCGGGCACCGGTCGCTGGCGAACCTGCTCGAAACGATCCGCGAGCGGCCGGGGCTTGCCGAGCGCGACGTCCTGCTCGGCGTGACCGGGCTCTGGTTCGACATCGCGTCGGTCGAGATGCTGCTGCCGCTCGTGGTCGGCGCGCGCCTGGAGCTGGTGGATCGCGCGGAGGCGGCGGACGGCGGGCGGCTGCTCGCGCGGTTGACCGAGTGCGGTGCCACCGTCATGCAGGCGACCCCCGGCACCTGGCGCCTGCTGATCGATGCCGGCTGGAGCGGGGGAGAATCTTCGCCGCTCGACGTCCGATCGACCGGCGAGGCGCTGCCGCCCGCGCTCGCCGCGGAGCTGGTGGCGCGCTCCGAGCGAGTCTGGAATCTTTACGGTCCGACCGAGACGACGATCTACTCTTCGCTCGCGCGAGTGCGATCTCAGGCGGTCGCGATCGGCCGGCCGGTCGGCAACACCGATCTGGTGGTCGCCGAGACCGGTGCGGCGCTTGGCTTCTGGTTCGGCGAGCCGGCGCCGCCGGGCGCTCTGGGCGAGCTGTTGATCGGCGGCTCGGGAGTCGCCCGCGGCTACCTCGGTCGCCCGGACCTCACGGCCGAGCGCTTCGTGCCCGATCCGTTCTCCGGCCGCCCCGGGGCGCGGGCCTATCGCAGCGGCGATCGGGTGCGCGCGCTGCCCAGCGGCGAGCTGCTCTATCTCGGTCGCGGCGACTTCCAAGTGAAGATCCGCGGCTTCCGCATCGAGCTGGCGGAGATCGAAGCGGCGCTCGAAGCGCACCCGGGGGTGGTCGAAGCGGTGGTGGTTGCGCGGTCCGCGCCGCGAGACGCGCAACCGGGGGGAGAGGACGGCGATCTGCGCCTGATCGCCTATTGGGTGGCCACCGTGGGCTCGACGCCGGGCGAACCGAGCCTCGAAGCGCTGCGCGATCACTTGCGCGGCAAGCTCCCATCGCACATGGTGCCCTGGGCGTTCGTGCCGCTCGCCGCCCTGCCGCGCAACCGCAACGGCAAGGTCGATCGGGGTGCACTGCCCGTACCGGAGCGGGCGGCCTGGAGCGGCGGCGTGGCGTTCGAGGAGCCGCGCACCGAGACGGAGCGCCGGGTCGCCGCGATCTGGGGCGCGGCGCTCGGGCTCGAACGGGTGGGCGTGGATGACAATTTCTTCGACTCCGGCGGTCACTCGCTGCTCGCGGTGAAGGTTCATCAGCGGCTGCGCACGGAGTTCGGGCGCGAGTTTCCGCTGGTTGCCCTGTTCGCCCACCCGACGATCCGTTCGCTCGCGCGCCACCTTGCGCCCGCCGCACCGGACGCGGCGGCGGGGGGCGACGGTGGCGCGGCCGGTGGCGAGGCGGCGGTGCGCGGGCGCGACCGCGGGTTGGAGCGGCGCCAGGCGGCGGCAAGACGGCGGGGCGGCAAGTCCGAAGAGGGTGGGACGGTAAGCAAAGAAACAGAACCTGGAGTCGAGCGGAACCCATGAACGAGTCAGATTCGAACGAGTTTTCCATCGCCGTGACGGGGATGTCCGGACGTTTTCCGGGTGCCGCCGATCTGGCTGCTTTTTGGTCCAATTTGCGCGCCGGGGTCGAGTCGATCCGGCCGTTTACGTCCGCCGAGCTGGCCGGCTCGGCGTCGGCGGCGGACCTTGCCGATCCGAGCTTCGTAGCGGCCGGCGCGCCGCTCGACGATGTCGAGAGTTTCGATGCGCCGTTCTTCGATTTCAACCCGCGCGAAGCGGAGATCACCGATCCGCAGCAGCGCCTGTTCCTCGAATGCTGTTGGGAGGCGCTCGAAAGCGCGGGGGTGGACCCTGAGACCTTCCCGGGGTCGATCGGCGTCTTCGCCGGGTCGAGCATGAGCACCTATTTTCTCTACAACGTGCTTGCCAACCCGGAGGTGACGCGCGGCGTCGCACCGTTCCAGCTGCTGATCGGCGCCGACAAGGATTATCTGGCGCCGCGGGTTTCGTACAAGCTCGATCTTCGGGGTCCGAGCGTGAGCGTGCAGACCGCCTGCTCGACCTCGCTGGTGGCGGTCCACCTAGGCGTGCAGAGCCTGCTCGACCATCAGGCCGACGTGGTGCTCGCCGGGGGCGTTTCGGTGCGGGTGCCGCAGCACGCCGGCTACCGCTACATGGAGGGCGGCATCTTCTCTCCCGACGGCCACTGCCGGCCGTTCGACGAGAAGGCCGCCGGCACGGTGAGTGGCAGCGGCGTCGGCGTGGTCGTGCTGCGGCGGCTCGCCGACGCGCTCGAAGCCGGCGATCCCATCCTCGCGGTGATCCGCGGCTCGGCGATCAACAACGACGGCGCTTCGAAAGTGGGATTCACCGCGCCGGGCGTCGCGGGCCAGGTCGCGGTGATCTCGGAGGCGCTGTCGGCGGCCGGGGTCGAGGCGTCGTCGCTCTCCTACGTCGAGACTCACGGCACCGGCACGGCGCTCGGCGATCCGATCGAGATCGAGGCGCTCCGTCAGGCGTTTTCCGAGTCGAGCTCGTTGCCGCAGGGAAGCTGCGCGATCGGCTCGCTCAAGAGCAACCTCGGTCACTTGGACGCGGCGGCGGGGGTGGCCGGGCTGATCAAGACCGTGCTCGCGCTGAAAGCTCGCGAGCTGCCGCCATCGCTTCACTTCGAGCGGCCGAGCCCTGCGATCGATTTTTCCTCCGGTCCGTTCTACGTCAACGCCGCGCTCGCCCCTTGGGGATCTGAAGGGGATGCGGCGCCGCGCCGCGCGGGAGTCAGCTCGTTCGGAATCGGCGGCACCAACGCGCACGTGATCCTCGAACAGGCGCCTGCTCAAGACGCGTCCTCGGCGCCCGAACGCCCGTGGCAACTGCTGCTCCTCTCCGCCAAGAGCGAAGCGGCGCTCGAAGCCGCGACCGACCGGTTGGCGCGTCATCTAGCGGAGAACGCCCCGGCGGGGCCGGAGTGGGCCGATCTCGCCTGGACGCTCCAAGCCGGCCGGAAGCGCTTCGCCCATCGCCGCGCCCTGATCGCCCGCGATGCGGCGGATGCCGCCGCGGCGCTGCATGGCCGGGACCCCCAGCGGCTGCTCACGGTCGCCCAAGAGGCGCGGGAGCGCCAGGTGGCTTTTCTGTTCCCCGGGCAGGGCGCGCAACGGCCGAACATGGGGCTCGCGCTCTACCGCGCCGAACGGGTGTTTCGCGCCGTGCTCGACGACTGTGCGGAGAAGCTGATTCCCGCCCTCGGGCTCGATCTGCGCACGGTCCTGTATCCCGCCGCCGAGAGCGAAGCCGATGCGGCGGAGCGGCTCGAACGGACCGACCTCGCCCAGCCCGCGTTGTTCGCCGTCGAGTACGCACTCGCCCGCCAATGGCAGGCCTGGGGGATCGCCCCCGCAGCCCTGTTGGGCCATTCGATCGGCGAATACGTCGCGGCGTGCCTTGCGGGGGTTTTCTCGCTCGCGGACGCCCTTTCGCTGGTGGCCATCCGCGGAAAGCTGATGGCGGTCCTGCCCGGCGGCGCGATGCTTTCCGTGCCGCGCGCGGAGGCGGAGGTCCGTTCCCGGCTCGATGCCGCGGGCGGCGCTCTCGCGCTCGCGGCGGTGAACGCCCCGGCGTTCTGCACGGTGTCCGGTCCGACCGACGAGATCGACGCCTTCGCGGCGAGCCTCGCGGCGGACGGGATCGAAGCGCGCCGGCTTCACACTTCGCACGCCTTCCATTCGGCGGCGATGGAGCCGATCCTGGATGAGTTCGCCGCCGCGGTGGCGCGCGTTCGTTTGGCGGCACCGAAGATTCCGGTGGTTTCGAACGTCACCGGCGCCTGGCTCACCCCGGAGCAGGCGACCGACCCCGCCTACTGGGCGCGCCAGCTGCGCGAGACGGTCCGCTTCGGCGACGGCGTAACGCTCCTCGCGAACGAGGGCGCCTACCTGCCGCTCGAAGTCGGCCCGGGCCGGACGCTCGCCAGCCTGGTGCGCGCGGGCGACGCCGAGCGGACGGTGATTTCGTCACTGCCGGAAAACCCCGGCGGCGACGAAGCCGCGCCGCTGGCCGAGCCGCTCGCGCGCCTCTGGCTCAGCGGAGTGCGGATCGACTGGGCCGGCCTCCACGGAATCGGCCAGGGCGCGCGGCGGCAGAAGGTCGAGCTGCCGAGTTATCCCTTCGAGCGGCGAAGGTATTGGATCGACCGGGTTGATCGTTCCGACCGAATGGATCGGACCGATCGGTCGGATCGGTCGGATCGGACCGATGTTGCGGCCCCCGCCCCGCCCACCCCCACCTCCCCGACCGCAGGCCACCCGCGGCCCGCTCTCGCGACGCCCTTCGTGCCGCCGGCCGAAGGGCTCGAAGCGGCGGTCGCCGCGCTCTGGCAGCGGGCTCTCGGCCTGTCGGGTCTTGGGCGCCACGATGACTTCTTCGAGTTGGGGGGGCATTCGCTGCTCGCCACCCAACTCGCGAGCGACGTGCGGGGCGCGTTCGCGGTCTCGGCCGATCTCGGGACGCTGTTCGTGACGCCGACGATCGCCGGCATGGCCGCGGTGATCGCAACGCACGAGCAGGCGCCCGGCGATACGGCGAGCCTCACCCTGGTCTCCGACCCGGAGCACCGCTACGAGCCGTTCCCGCTCACCGACGTCCAGCAGGCGTATTGGATCGGCCGCGAGGGGGCGTTCGAGCTGGGCGGGGTCGCCACCCACATGTACATGGAGATCGACGCCGGGGCGGTCGATCTCGAACGGATGAACCTCGCCTGGCGGCGGCTGATCGACCGCCACGACATGCTGCGCGCGGTGATCGACGACACCGGGCTCCAGAGGGTGCTCGAAAGCGTGCCTCCGTTTACGATCCGCACCTTCGACCTCTCGGGCCGCACCGCCCAGGCGCAGGCCGCGGGGGTCGCGGAGGTGCGCGCCGCGATGTCGCACCAGATGCTGCCGGCCGACCGCTGGCCGCTGTTCGACGTGCGCGCCACGGTGCGCGACGGAGGGCGGGTGCGGTTCCACATCAGCTACGACTTCCTGATCGGCGACGCCTGGAGCTGGCAGTTGATGACCCGCGACCTGGTCCGGTTCTACGTCGATCCGGATCTCGCGGTGTCGCCGCTTGAAGCGACGTTCCGCGACTACGTCTTGACCGCGCTGCGCTACGAGGAGACTCCGGCGTTCGCCCGAGATCTCGCCTATTGGCGCGAGCGGCTCGCCGAGCTGCCGCCCGCTCCGGAGCTGCCTCTCGCGCGCAATCCGGCGACGATCACCAAGCCCAGTTTCCTCCGCCTGGCCGCGCGCGTGCCACGATCCGAATGGCGGCGAGTGAAGGCCCGGGCGAGCCGAGCCGGACTCACCCCCTCGGGGGTGCTGCTCGCGGCTTTCGCCGAGGTGCTCGGGACCTGGAGCAAGAGCCCGAAATTCACCATCAACCTGACGCTGTTCAACCGTTTGCCGCTCCACCCCCAGGTGGGTGAGATCGTCGGCGACTTCACGTCGCTCTCGCTGCTCGCGATCGACCTGTCCCAGCCCGCGCCGTTCTTCGAGCGGGCGCGCGCCATCCAAGCGCGGCTCTGGCAGGATCTCGACCACCGCTCGGTCTCCGGCGTGCGGGTGATGCGCGAGATGGCGCGCGCCGGAGGCGGCCGGGCGATCATGCCGGTGGTCTTCACCAGTACGCTCAACCTGGCGCGCCCCTGGGAGGCCGAAGGGGACGAAGAGCGGGAAGAGGAGAGCCTGGGCGAGGACGCCTACGGCATCAGCCAGACGCCGCAGGTGTGGATCGACCATCAAGTGGCGGAGGAGCGCGGCGAGCTTTCCTACAACTGGGACGTGGTGGACGGCCTGTTCCCGCCCGGAATGATCCAGGAGATGTTCACGGCGTATCGCGACCTGGTCGGTCGTCTGGGCGCGGAAGACGTCGGTGACGACGAGCTGGGCGCGGGGTCCTCGCTCGTGCTGGTCCCGCTCGATCAGCTGGAAGCCCAACAGCGGGCGAACGCGACATCCGCGAGATTCGACGTCGGCGCCGGCCTGCTCCACCGGCTGATCGCGCCGGTGCCGGACGAGACGCCCGCGGTGATCGCTCCCGGCCGGACCGTGACCTACGGCGAGCTGCGGCGCCGTTCGCGTGCCCTCGGCGCCGAGCTGCGAGCCCATGGGGCTCTGCCGAACCGGCTGATCGGCGTGGTGATGGAGAAGGGCTGGGAGCAGGTGGTCGCGGTGCTTGGCGTTCACGAGTCCGGCGCGGCGTATCTGCCGATCGATCCGGACCTGCCGGCCGAACGCAGGCGTTACCTGCTCGACAACGGCGAGGTTGAGATCGTGGTTACGCAACCGTGGATCGCGGAGCGTATCGACGCGGCGGGGGAGTGGCCTGAGCGATCTCTCTCCGTCGTGCGGATCGAGGCGGAAGAGGCGGTCGCCGAGATCGCCGCCGACGCGGCTTCGCCGGTTCAGTCGCCTTCCGACTTGGCCTACGTGATCTTCACCTCGGGCTCGACGGGCAAGCCGAAGGGCGTGATGATCGATCACCGCGGTGCGGTGAACACCGTGCTCGACGTCAATTCGCGGTTCGGCATCGGTCCGGCCGATCGGGTGCTCGCGCTCTCGGCGCTATCGTTCGACCTGTCGGTGTGGGACATCTTCGGGCCGCTCGCCGCGGGCGGCGCGATCGTCCTGCCCGGCGCCGATCGAACGCGCGATCCGGAGCATTGGGCCGAGCGGATCGGTGCCGAAGGCGTCTCGATTTGGAACTCGGTGCCGGCGCTGTTCGAAATGATGGTCGAGCGGTTGGAGGAGGAGGATCGCTCGTTTCCCGCGACGCTCCGTCTCGCGATGCTCTCGGGCGATTGGATTCCGCTGTCGCTGCCCGAGCGCGCGCGGCAGATCTCCCCCCGCCGCGCGCTGCATGTGATCAGCATGGGCGGCGCCACGGAGGCGTCGATCTGGTCGATCCTCTACGACGTCGGAGAGGTCGAGATGGAGTGGCGCAGCATCCCCTACGGCCGGGCGATGGCGAACCAGACGTTCTACGTCCTCGACGACGAACTGCGCCCGCGGCCGACCTGGGTGCCGGGCCAGCTCGCGATCGGCGGTATCGGCTTGAGCGTCGGCTACTGGCGCGATCCGGAAAAGACGGAAGCGAGCTTCATCGTCCATCCGCGGACGGGGGAGCGCCTCTACCGCACCGGCGATCTCGGCCGCTGGCTGCCGAGCGGCGAGATCGAGTTCCTCGGCCGCGAGGACTTCCAGGTGAAGATCCGCGGCTTCCGCGTGGAGCTGGGCGAGATCGAAACCGCGCTCGCCCGCCATTCCGCCGTGCGCGAAGCGGTGGTGATCGCGTTGACGGCGAGCCCCGGGCGAGAAGGCGGCGGCGTGCCGGGCGAGAAACGGCTGGTCGCCTATCTGCTCGCCGAACCGGGCGCTTCGCCTCCCGATGTCGGCGACCTGCGCGGTCACCTGCGCGCCCAGCTGCCGGAGTACATGGTGCCGGCCTCGTTCCACGTACTGGACGCCTTCCCGCTGTCGAGTAACGGCAAGGTCGATCGCAAGGCCCTTCCCGCGCTCGCGGCGCCGGCCGCGGAACGCGAGGTCCGGCCCTACGAGGCGCCGCGCACGGAGGTCGAAGCGGCCCTCGCCACCATTTGCAGCGAGGCGCTGGGGGTGGAAAAGCTAGGCGTCCACGACGATTTCTTCGCCTTGGGCGGTGACTCGCTGATGGCGATCCGCGCGGTGTTCCGCATCCGCAAGGCGGTCGGTGTCGAGCTGCCGGTGCGGGTCTTCTTCGAGCGCCCGAACGTCGCCGAGCTGGCCGAGGCGGTCGAGGATCTGCTGCTCGCCGAGATCGAGGCGATGTCCGAGCAGGAAGTCGAGGAGCAGCTGTGAGCGCCGATCTCGAAGACCGCCGCTCGCGCCTCAGCCCTGAGAAGCGGGCGCTCTTGGAGCGGCGCCTGCGCGGCCTCACCGTCGAAGCCGAGACGGTGCCGACCCCCGCGCCTCCGGCGGAGATCGAAGATCTGCCCGATCTCCGGCAGGTTTTGTTCGGCGGTCCTGCCGGGGTGGCGCCGATCTCCGGCCAGCTCTGGCAGCGACTGGTCGCCGCGGGGCAGCGGGCCGCGGGCGAGCTCGCCGAACTGCCCGACCTGATCGCCGATGCCGCGCGCGAAGGATCTTTGGACGCCCAGGCCGCCGCGATCGTCGCCTGCGGACTGGCGGGGCTCGGCCTGTTCCAGTCCCCGGGCGAGGCGCACACGGTGGACGAGCTGATCCGCGATCACGGCGTGCTCCCGAAGCATCGGAAGGTGCTCCACCGCTGGCTCGCCACGCTCGCCGAAGCGGGCATGCTCGAACGGCAGGGCGAGTCCTTCGTGGCGAAGGCTCCGATCCCAACCCCCGAGATCGTCGCCTGCGTGGCCCCCGAGCACCGGACCTATTACGCCGAGAATCTCGCCAAGGTGCTCGACGGCCGGACCCACCCGCTGGAGTTTTATCTTCCGGGCGGCTCGTCGCAATCGGTCGAAACGAGCTACCGCGAGCTGCCGATCTTCCGCTACTGCAACGGCATCGCGAGCGCCGTGCTGGCCGAGCAGGCCGCGGCGGTTCCGGCCGAGAGCCGCGTGCGCCTGGTGGAAGTCGGCGCGGGCACGGGGGGGACGACCTCCTCGCTCCTTCCCCTATTGCCGGCGGAGCGGAGCCTGTTCCTGTTCACCGACGTGTCGAAGTTCTTCACCGACCTGGGGCGGAAGAAGTACGGGGATCTCGGCTTCGTCGCCGCCCGGGAGCTCGACCTGGAGCGGGAGCCGGACGAGCAAGGGTACCCGGCCGGCGGCTTCGATTGGTTGATCGCCGCGCACGTGCTGCATGCGACCCGCCAGGTGGAGGACACCCTCCGCCGGGTGCGCCGGCTGCTCGCGCCGGGCGGCGTCCTGCTGCTGCTCGAAGAGGTCCGCTTCCAGCGCAAGTACCACTTCTCGATGGGTTTTCTGCCCGGCTTCGACAGCTTCGAAGACGCCAAACTGCGGCCGCTCCATCCGCTGCTTCCCGCCGCCGATTGGGGACGCGAGCTGCTGGCTTCGGGCTTCGCCGATTTCGCCACCTTCACCCCCGAGGGGACGGCCGCCTGGACGCTCGGCGTGGACGTGATGATCGCGCGCGCCGATCTATCCGACAGCGATTCCTTCCGGCCATGACCTCCGATCTCGCCGCCCGCCGCGATCGCCTCTCGCCCGCGCAGCGGGCGCTGCTCGCGAAGCGTCTTTCCGCCGCGTCGTCCGGCGGCGCCGAGGAGCAAGCCCTCCCCGCCGTTCCTCGGCGCGAAGGAGGCGGCCCGGCGCCGCTCTCGTTCGCCCAGGAGCGGCTCTGGCACCACGCCCGGGAGTTTCCGGATCGGCGCGCCTATAACGTCCTTCATTCTCTCGGCCTGTTCGGGCCGCTACGCCCGCCGGTGCTCGCCGCCGCGTTCGTCGCGCTGGTCGAGCGCCACGAGGTTCTCCGCACGCGCTTCCCCGAGATCGACGGCGAGCTGGCGGCGCTCGTCGAACCGGCATCGCGGGTCGCGCGCCGGTTGCCGCGAATCGACCTGTCGGCACTCCCCGCGGCGCTCGCCGAGGACGAAGGGGGGCGCGCCGGCCGGGCGTTCGGTGCGCCGCCGTTCGACCTCGAACGGGGACCGATCGTGCGCGCTGCCCTGCTCTCTCGTTCGGCCGGGGAGCACGTCCTGCTGCTCGGCGCCCACCACATCGGCATTGACGGCTGGTCGCTCGCGCTCTGCGCGCGCGATCTTTCAGCGCTCTACGGCGCGCTCGCGGAGGGCCGGCGGCCGGATCTCGCGGCTCCCCTGCGCCAGATGGCGGATTACGCCTCTTGGGAGCGAGGTCGCGCCGCCCAAGAGGGGGCCGAGAGTTTCGCGGCGGAGGTCGGCTGGTGGCGGCGCCGGCTCGCGGGAGTGCCGGTAGACGGCCGCGTGCTGCCGATCCGAGCGGGGCTGCCGGGAGGCAATTCGGCGTTCACGCTCGGACCGATCACGGCCGCCGAGGTGCGCTCGTTCGTCCAGAGCGAACGGGTGACGCTGTTCCAGGTGCTGCTTGCCGCGCTCCAGGCGATTCTGCTCCGTCGCGGAGCGGGGGAGGCGGCGGTCGCGACGCCGTTTTCCTTGCGCGCCCGGCCGGAGCTGGCGGACCAGGTCGGTCTATTGCTGAACCTGGTCGTGTTGCACGTGCCGCTCGACGAGGAGGTGACGTTTCGCGAGGCGGTGGTGCGCGCCCGCGAGGCGGCGCTCGGGGCGTTCGCTCACGCCGAGGTGCCGTTCGAGCTGCTGGCGCGCGAGATCGCACCCCAGGCCGAGCCGTGGCGAACCCCCTGGGTGAGCGTGATGATCAACCTGCCGTCCGGCGGCGCGGGGCACGCCGAGCCGATCACCGCGGCGGGGGTGGCGTTCGAGCCGCTCGCCACGGTGGAGCTGGGGACCGATTTCGATTTGACCCTCTACGCCCGCGAGTCCCCGGCGGGGCTCCGGCTGGATTTGGGATATGGCGCCGATCTGCTCACGGCCGAGGAAGGAAACCTGCTGCTCCAGGAGCTGGCGGCGGTCATCCATCAAGGGTGCGCGCAACCGGATCGACGATTGGCGGACGTTTTTGCGCTGCTCGACGCACTATCAGGGAAAGGAGGCTGACCCCTTGGACAAAGTATTGGTCGTCGGTTCCGGCTTGGTGGGATCGGTCATCTCCGCCTTGATGGCGGATCTCGGGCATGACGTCGAAGTTTGCGATCGTCATCCCGATCCGCGCAGCGCCCGTGCCGCCGGAGGGCGGTCGATCAACCTGACCATCTGCGATCGCGGATTCGCCGCCCTCGAACGGATCGGCGCGGCCGAAGCGGTGCGCGCGGTCGCCGTGCCCTGCCGCGGCCGAATCATCCATCAATCCGACGGCCGCACCGTGAGCCAGCCTTACGACAACCAGGGCAGCGCGATCTGGTCGGTTTCGCGCAACGAGCTGAATGCGGTGCTGGTCGATCGGATGCTCGCCCGGAGCAACGTCGTCGCGCGGTTCGAGGAACGTTGCCTCGAAGTCGATCTTGACGCCCCGGCCGCGACGTTCGAGCGCGCCGACGGCGAGGTCGTGCGGCGCACCGGCGATCGGCTGCTCGGCGCCGACGGCGCTCGCTCCACGGTTCGGCTGCGCATGCAGATGGTGCCGCGCTTCGATTATCGGCAGGAGTACATCGACCAGGGCTATCGCGAGCTTCGGATGCCCGCCGACCCGCACGGCGGCTGGCGGATCGAGGGGCATGCGATCCACGTCTGGCCGCGCGGCCGATTCATGCTGATCGGTTTTCCCAATCGCGACGGCAGCTTCACGCTCTCGCTCCACCTGCCGTTCGAAGGCGAGACCTCGTTCGCCGCGCTCCGCACCCCGGGCGATCTCGTCCGGTTGTTCGAAACCTATTTTCCCGACGTCGTGCCGATGGTGCCGAATCTGGTCGAGGACTTTTTTTCCCGCGGCGAGACGACGATGGTCACGGTCCGTTGCACGCCCTGGATCTGGCGCGACAAGGTCGCCCTGGTGGGGGATTCCGCGCACGCAATCGTGCCGTCGTACGGCCAGGGCGCCAACTGCGGCTTCGAGGACTGCTCGGTGCTTGCCGACTGTGTCGGCGAAGCGAAAGGCGATTGGCGGCGGGCGCTGGCGCGATACCAGCGTCTGCGCAAGCCGAATGCCGACGCCATCGCCCAGCTGGCTCTCGATCATTTCCACGAGCTGCAAGATCTGCTCGACGCCCCGGAGTTTCTGCTGCGCAAGGAGATCGAGCGTTGGCTCGAAGACGCGCACCCGGAGCGCTACCGCTCGCTTTACTCGTTGATCTCCTTTTCTCAGGTTCCCTACGCCGAGGCGTTGCGTCTGGACAAGAAGCAGCGCGGTCTGGTCGATCGGCTGGTGGGGATTCCCCAGGTTCAGCAGCGTCTGGGCGGGGAGGAGATCGACTCCCTGGTCACCGCGCACCTCGACGTGCTCGCCGGACAAGAGCTTCACCTCGCACATTGAAAACGTAGTCCCGCTAAAGGAAAACATGAATCCACTTGGAGTGACCGAGCGCGTCCATCTTGAGTCCAAGCCGGCCGGAGAGCCGTCGATCCCGGAGCTGAAACGGTCCCTGGCGCAGTACTGGAACGAGCGGAGCGCGGGGTTCGAGCGCGCCCAGGGCATCGCGGTCGAGCGCCAGCGCGCGGCATGGCTGGCGTTTCTCGACGAGGCGCTGGGGAACCCGCCGCAGAAAATCTTGGACGTGGGCACGGGCACCGGATTTCTCGCCCTGCTGGCGGCCGAGCTGGGTCACGAGGTCAAAGGGCTCGATCTGTCGCCCGGCATGGTCGAGCGCGCCCAGGAACTGGCCGGGGAGCGCGGACTGAAGGCGACCTTCGCGGTCGCCGACGCCGAGGGCCTGCCGGAACCGGAAGGAACCTACGACCGGCTGATCAACCGCAACGTGCTCTGGACGCTCCCCGAGCCGGAGCGCGCGCTCGCCGATTGGTACCGGGTGCTAAAGCCCGGAGGGTCGTTGGTCGTCGTCGATGGCGACTGGTTCGACGATCCGCCGTCCTACCGTGTTCGGCGCTTCCTCGGCAGCGTCATGACCCTGCTCGCCACCCGCCGCAACCCTTGGGCCGCCCGCCGCCGTCTGCGCCGTGGCTACGACGGCAGCTTCGAGAAGCACCTGCCGCTCCGCGCCCCGGGCAACCGCCGACGCTACCCCGAGCTGATCGCCGCCGCGGGATTTGCCGACGTCCGCTTGATCGAGCTCGCGGAAGTCGACGCCGCGGAAAAAGCACGCCTCAAGATGGCGGAGCGTCTGGTGCAGTCGAACCGGTTCTTCG
>DATMZU010000308.1:0-11099 GCA_035607435.1 Thermoanaerobaculia bacterium
GATCTCGCCGCCGGACTTCCTTTGCTTCAGGCCCCGGCTGCCCGTCCGCTCCTGCTTGGTTTTGTCGTTGCGCGTCAGGTCGCCGCTGATCACCTCCCAGGAATGGCCGCCATCGCGTGAGCGATGAACGTACTGCGAGCCGACGTAAAGGACGTCCGGGTCGTGCGGCGAGAGACGAAGCGGCATGTTCCAGGCGGTCCGGTATTTCAAGATCGCCGGCCGCCCTGGGCGTGGCTCGGGGTAGACCTGCAGCAGCTCGGAGGTCTTTCGGGCTGTGTCGGTCCTAGCGACCTGGCCGTTGATCGTGGCGTACACGATCGACGGATGGCGCGGATCGACCGCGATGCTGCTCGCCTCGCCGCCGCCGACGCCGTAGGCATCCACGAGCTGCAACGGCACGTTGCGGCTGGCCGTCGGCACCGACACCGTGCCGGAATCCTGCTGCGCGGAGTAGACGCGGTACGGATACGCCGTGTCGACCGCGAGGCGATACATCTCGCCGGTCGGCTGATTCATCTGCGTCGACCAGGTGGCGCCGCCGTTGAACGAAACCGTGGCGCCGCCGTCGTTGCCGTTGATCAAGATGCGCGGGTCGCGCGGGTTGATCCACAGATCGTGATGGTCCTCGTGCGAGTCGGGGGCGATCCCGAAGGTTGTACCGCCGTCAGTCGATTTGAGCAGCTGCGTGCTCAACACGTAAATCACGTCCGGCAGCACCGGATGGGCCGTCAGATGCCCGTGATAAGAGGCGCGCTGCGTCAGCACCGAGGCGCCGTTCACGCGCGACCAGGTGGCACCCGCGTCGTCCGAGCGGAAGAGTCCGCCAACTCCGGGCGGCGCTTCGATCAGCGCCCAGACGCGCGACGGACGCGCCGGAGAGACGGCGACGGCGGTGCGCCCCAGCACGCCCGACGGCAGGCCGCCGGCAAGGCGTGTCCAGGTATCTCCGCCGTCTGCGGATTTGAAGATACCGCCGTCCGTGCTGCCGTTCTCGAACGCCCAAGGCTTCCGCTCGAAGGACCACGAGGCGGCATACAGGACGCGCGGATCGGCGGGGTCCATCGTGAGATCGGCGATGCCGGTGCCCTCGCTGAGAAAGAGGACTTTCTGCCACGAGCGACCGCCGTCTCTCGAACGGAACACACCGCGCGTCGCGTTCGGTTCCGAGGCATGGCCGAGCACGGCGGCATACACGAGATCGGGATTCTTCGGATGGATCCGGATGCGGCCGATCTGCCCCGCGTCGCTAAGTCCCGCGTGCACCCAGGTTTCGCCGCCGTCGTCGGACCTGTACACGCCGACGCCGGGCGAGACGTTCGTGCGCGGGCACGCGGTGCCGGTGCCGGCGTACACGATGCTCGGATTGGAATCGGACACCGCGATCGCGCCGACCGATCCGGCCTCGAAGGTCCGATCGGACACGTTGCGCCAGGTCGTGCCGGCGTCGGTCGATTTCCACACGCCGCCGCCGATGCCGCCGAAGTAGAACGTGAAGGGATCGGCCGCGACGCCGGTGACCGCCGTCGAGCGCCCGCCGCGGGGGAAATACAGCTGGCGATATTCCAGGCCCGACAACGGCGCCGGGCCGGGCGGAGTTGTGGCGAGGGTGAAGAGCAGCAGCAGTGGGTTCATGTCCGCCTCTCGATCCACCCGTCATTGTAAAATCACATCGCCAAAAAGAAGACGACCCGGTGGCCGCGCTGCAAGCCGGGGGACATTTCGTCATCGCCGCTCCCCGCAACGGCCCGGCCATCGTCGTCTGGACCCAATCGCTCGTCCCCAACGGGCCGGACCGACATTTTCGCCCGGGTCCTGGCGCCGAATCGGTAGCCGCGGATCGATTGACAATCAAAGTTACTGATTTACAAGGATGGAACCCAGGGAGTACCTTCCTCTTCGGTCAGCGTGGCGGCGCGACAACGCGCCCGCACGTTTCAAGAAGGAGGTTCCTGTGAAGCCATACTCGTCCGTCCTTTGCCTGCTCGCGGTCCTCGTTGCGGCTTTGACCTTGGTTCCCGCCCCTGCCGCGGCCGCCCCTCCGGGTTGTTTCTGCGGAGGCTTTGAACAGACCCCTCAGGACTGGGGCTACGGCTCCGACTGCTCCCAGGCCGCCGCCAACCTCTGGGCGCAAGCCGAGCCGTATATCGTCTGCGAGGACATTCCCTCGACCTGCGGCCGCCAGAACGTCACGACCGCCGGTTGCCATTGGGATGCCTTCACCGGTCAATTCCAGGTGGACGGCTACGTCAAGTTCCGCTGCTGGTGGTGTGATTAGCGATTCGACCTCCCTGCCCGTTCTCGGAACGGGCAGGGATGCTCAAGGCGCCGAAGTCGCGCGAACGCCCCGGCGCGGCAGTCAATGACCGGGAGCGGGGGCCGGGCCGATGATCACGAGGAAACCGTAGCGGCGAAAGACGTCGAGCGCGGGTGGCGAGGTGAGGTACGCGAGAAATCGGCGCGCTTCGGCCGCGTGCTTGGTCGCCGCGACGACGGCGAACGGGTAGGAGATCTTGGGTCCGACGTCGAGAGCGACCTCGTACGCCACGCGCACGTTCTTCGAGATCTCGGCATCGGTTTTGTAGACGATGCCCACGTCGACGTTGCCCGACTCGACCGCGGAGAGGGCGGTACGGACGTTTTCGGTCGGCACGACGCGATCGATGACTTTGCTCCAGACGCCCAATTTCTTCAGGTACTCCTTGGCGTAGATCCCGGCGGGAACGGTCTGGGGCTCGGCCAGGGCGATCGCGCGGACCAACGGCGATTCGAGATCCGCCGGGCCCGAAATCTTCAGGCGCGATTCGACCGGAACGACCACGACCAGCGTATTTCCGAGCACGCTCTGCCGGGTACCGGCGAGAATCAGCCGCTGCTTTTGGAGCGAATCCATCTTTTCCTCGTCGGCGGAAAGGAACAGATCCGTCGGCGCCCCCTCTTCGATCTGGCGCGCGAGGAGATTCGATCCCGCGAGATTGAGCAGGATCCGATCCGCCGAGGTCGCCTCGTAAGCGTGGGCGATGTCCTGCATCGCATCGGAAAGGCTCGCGGCGGCGGAAACGTTGAGCTCTACGGCGATCGCCGCTGGGGCGAGCAGGCAGCAGTTCGCGCCGAGGAAGAGCGGGAGGAGTAGACGTTTCATCATCAGGAAGCTCCTTTCGGTCCGACGGCTCAGAAGATGACCTGCAGGCGGGCCAGCACTTTATTTTGATCCGGGTCGCGGTTGGCTTGGACGCGCAGGTAGTCCACCATCAGCTTGAGATCGTGCCCTTTGAAAAAGTAGTTGATGCCCGCCGTGTCGGTCGTCGTCGTGTCGCCCGAATGGTCGGTGCGGGGATCGAACGTTTCTTCCTTGAGCACCACCTGAAGACGTTCCGGCACGACGTACAGACCCGCCTGGGCGTACCAGCCGGAGGATTCGACGACCGCGCTCGGCCGGCGAGACTCCGGTTCCCAGCGGGTGCTCAGGTATTCCCCCCAGAGATCGAAACGGCCGAACACCAGTTGACTGTCGATTCCCCAGCCGCGGCGGTCGCCCGAAAAGATGGCGTCCCGGTCGGGTGTCGCCGGGGTCGAATCGAAGCCGAATTCCGGCCCCTGGGGAACGTTCGCGTCGTGCGACTGATAGCCGTTGGCGCCGACCGTCCAGCTCGCGGGAATGCCGTTCAGACCGCCCCTCCAGGGCACCCCGGCGCCTCGGGCGGCGATCAGAAAACGGTCGTCGTCGTTGAAGTTGTTGTTCGTGCCGTTGCCGTTGAAAGCTCCCACGGCGTAGGTGAGCCGCTTGTCCGCGAGGTCGCCGCTCACCTGGACGCCGATCTGGCGGGAGAGGGTCAGGCGGTCGTTCACCAGGCTGCGCTCCAGCGTCGCCAGCCGGGGATCGCCATAGAGCTGCTCGAAGCCGAACGGCGTCTTGAATTGCCCGACCCGAACGATCGCCGCGTGGTAGCGGTTCCAGGTGATGTAGGCGTCGGTGGCCTGCGCGCGCAGTGCCGACGTATTGGTCAGGCTGCCGGCCAGATCGAGCTCCAAGCGGAAATCGAATTCTTCCAGGAACTTGCCCGTGGCGTTTAGACGCGCCCGCCGAAGGTAGAAGCGGTCGTTGTCGTTGGTGAAGCGGGAATCGCCGCGATCGCCGAAGTCGGCCTGGGCCTGAATCAGTCCGCCGATCGTGAGGATCGGCTCGCGTCCCGCCGGTCGGGCCACGGCGGTCGGGCTCTGCTGGGCTGCGGACGGAGAAATACCTACGATCACCGCGAGGGTGATTCCGAGAAGAGGGCGCCGCACTCGAACCTCCTTGGTTGAAAAGAGCAGGCGGACCCTAGCAATCCCGATATATCCCGTCAAGTAGTTCGGGGCGTCTTTTCGCGAGTCATTCGGCGAGAAGCGCCACCAGTTCGCGCCAGGCCGGCTCCGCGGCCTGCCTGCAGGCGGCGTCCATCTCCTGATAGAGCGCGAGAACCCGCCGGCCGGTCTCGGTCAGCTGAACCCGGCCGCGCTCGGCACCCCCGCGCGAAGCGACGGTGAGCGGAGCGCGAAAGCTGGCATTCATGGTCTGGAGCAGTTTCCAGGCGCGCATGTACGACATGCCGACCTGGCGCGCCGCCTCGGCGAGCGTTCCAGTCTCCGCCACCGCGGCGAGCAACTCCGCCTTGCCCGGTCCGAACGCGATCTCGGTTCCCTTCATCACGCGAAGACGGGGATGAAGTGTTGCCGGGTTGGCCTCCGGCGGCGGATGTTTCGATTCCGGCATGGGGACAGAGGGGGCTACTCGGAAACCGGCGGGTCGCCTAGGGCGCCGCCCTTGGCGGGCTTCTTCGGCATCACTTGGCTGAACGCTTCGAACAGGCGATGGTCGATCAGCTGGCGGACCTCTTCCTCGGTGAGAAACCGGGGGATGGCGGGAGGCTCGGGAAGCATAGGCGCGGCGGCTTCGAGAGCGGCGGGTACGCCCATCGCCCGGAGCTTCTGGCGATAGACCACGGCGAGCGGTGCGGGGAAGGGGGCGTGCTCTTCTTCGCCATACAGCACCTCGAAGAAGGCGCGGGACTCGATGCCCAACACGTCGAGGACGTCCAAGATGTGCTGGAACTTCAGCTCCAGCCGCCCGGAAAGGAGTTGGCTGGTGCGGCTGCGGCCGGTGCCGAGCATTTTGTCGACGTGTCGGCGGGAGCCGCCGAACGCTTGGACCAGTTCATCGAGCAGCGAGATCGCGCGCTTGAGCTCCTCCGGACGAGCCTCCGTCTGGCGCAACTCGTCATCCTTCCGCGGCCGGCCGCGCCGCTTCGGCGCCTCGGTCCGGACCTCTGGCGCCGCTTTCTTTTGTTTCTTCGGTTTGGCCGCGCCGACCTTTCCGGCTCCGCTGGACTCGGCGTTCGCTGCGCCTTCGGGGAAGGGAGCTGCGGGTTCGGCGGGTATGCCTCGGCCGTTCTTCGGAGAGGAAGGCGAACGCTTCTTGGACTGGATCATGTCGGAATTGTGGGTCCGGAGATGCCAGGGAGTCAAGGCATTCGGCGCCTTCCCGTGCACGGTGTGCACGTTGTCCCGGCGGAGCCCCTGTCGCACCGATCTCTTCATGACATTGGAGCGGTAAATTTAGGCGCCGCATGCCGCGAATTTGCTTTCGTAAGCCCCAAGTCACTACGCTCTGAAAGCCTTAAGAATCCAGGGTTTTCGCGGCGAGATTCGCGCAAGAAACATGACGCAAATCCGTTCGCGAGCCCCGAAAATTTGCCATGCTCTCGCGCCAGCAACACGCAACGCACACGCGTTGCCCCCGCGGGCGCGGGGGCCATCCCGGCCGCCGGTTCGCACCGCGGTAGGGAAGGAGCCTCGCATGTTACGCACGCCTCGCTTGCTCGCCGTCGCCACCCTCGCCGCGCTATGGATCGGCGCTGTGCCCGCCGCCGCTGCTCCCGCCGCCGGCTGGAGCCTGATCGCCACGTTTTCGCCGCTCGATTGGATTCGCCACCTCTGGGCCGAAGAGGGGACCGACATCAATACCTGGGGCAGGACGGCTCCCGCGGCCGGCGGAATCGCCTCCCCGGGCGTGCCGCGGTGGCTCTGGGCGGAAACCGGGAGTTCAATCAGTCCTTGGGGTGAGCCGGCTCCGGTGTTGAACAATACGGGGGCCGAAATCAACTCGCGGGTCCTGCAGTAGGACCTCTGTTTTTTCGTTCCCCCCTACGCCAGCCCTCACCCCCGGCCCCTCTCCCAAGGAGAGAGGGGAGCAAGGCGAGGGAAACTTTGCTGTTCTCGCTTTCCCGTTTTTCGGGAAAGGGGCAGTGGGTGAGGGCGGGACGGCAAAGGCTCTGCCGACTATGGCGGCGCCCTGAATTTCTCGCTTCCGTGGTTTTCGACGGCGGGGCTTTCGTGCCACAATCCGCTATCGAAATTGACACAATGGGACGCGAAGCGGTCGCGCAGGGACATTTGGGAGACTCCATGTCGGACACCCCGCACCTGACTCCCGTGGAAATCGCCAACTTCTGGGCCTTGGATCTCGAGGACGCCGGGTTTCGCGAATTCGTAGAGCACTTGGCCGGCGGCTGCCCGGACTGCTGTGGCCTGGCAGGCCAACTCCCTTGGCCATTGGAAATCCTAAGACGCCCGGCAGCCAATGATGGCGAACGCGCGGCGAGCCTCGAAAATATGCTCGACTTCCGCCTGCGCAGCCGGATGAAGAAGACCCTCGCTTTGGGCCTTGAACTCGCCGAGGCCCAGGACCAGGCCAAGGATGAGGTCGAGGGCTTGGTCGAGCTGGATGAACTTCCTTCCCCCCCTACCCAGATGCTTCTTTTTGCCCGGGCCAAGGGGTGGTTGGCCGAAGCGCGCGGCGAGCGCCGCGAAGACCCGGAGCGCTGCTTGTTCGCGGCGGTGCTCGCCGCCGGCTTCGCCGGCTCGGTGAAGCCAGAGGACCATCCGGAAGGAGAAGTGGCAAACCTCCGGACTGAAACCTGGACCGAGGTGGCGAACGCTCGACGATTGACGGGCGACTTCGAGAGCGCCGAAGCAGCTTTCCACCGAGCGGCTGGCGTGGCGACCGAGATGGCGCCGCTGCTCGAATCGGCCGAATCGGCGGCACATTTCCTTTTGGCCTTGCGCCGCCTCACGGAAGCGGAAGATCTGCTTTCCTTCCTCCAAAGGGTTCAGGAAGGACGAGGCGAACGGCATGCGGCGGGCCGGATCTGCTTAGAGCGCGGAATCGTCGCACAACTTCGCCAGGACGATTCGGCGGCGCTTCACCTGTTTCTACAAAGTTTGCAACTCCTGGATCTTACCAATCACCCGGACCTCGCTCTTGCCGCTTTCCACAACACGATCGACAGCACCGCCCGCCTCGGCCATTTTGAAACCGCCCTCGCTTGGCTCGAACGCTGCGCACCGATGTATGCAGAATTTGGGGATGTGACGGACTTCATCCGCCGCCGCTGGGTCGAAGCACAGATCCAGGCCGGCCTCGGCAACCTCTCCTGTGCCGATACCTACCTTCGAGCTGTTCGCGTAGATTTCGAAGACCAGAACCTTTTCTACGAAGCCAGCCTGGTCACCCTCGACCTCTGCGCGGTCTGGATTCGCCGTGGCAAGTTCCGCGAAGTCGCCTGCGGCGTCGACGAAGCGGTCTCGACGTTCCAGGCACTGAAAGTCCGCCGCGAGGCGCTAGCCGGGTTGCTGCTCCTCCAAGAAGCCGCGCGGGGCGAACAGGCGACCGTAGCGATGATTCAGGCGGCGGGGGCGTCGCTTCGGGCGGAGACAACTCGAAGTTAGTGAGCGGGCTCTTTTGCCATCATGAGCTGCTTGTCGGCGGTCCCACTCGCAATTACAACTCAACAAAAACGGCGCCCGGGGTTGCCCCCGGGCGCCGTTTCATTTCAACTCAATGTTTCGCGTCGCGACTACGCCGCGTCCTTGATCCGCATGGCGTAGAACGAGCGCCAGACGAAGATGACGGAGACGGCGAAGAAGACGGCCGCGAGGATGTTCGTGGTGGAATTCGGCAGCTCGATCGCCAGCTCGACGGCGAGGAGGCCGAAGAGGGTGGTGAACTTGATGACCGGGTTCATCGCGACCGAGGAGGTGTCCTTGAACGGATCGCCCACGGTGTCGCCGACGACGGTGGCGTCGTGGAGCGGCGTGCCTTTTTCCTTCAGCTCCACTTCGACGATCTTCTTGGCGTTGTCCCAGGCCCCGCCCGCGTTGGCCATGAAGATTGCCTGGTAGAGGCCGAAGAGCGCGATCGAGATCAGGTAGCCGATGAAGAAGAACGGCTCCAGACAGGCGAACGCCAGGGTCGAGAAGAAGACCGTGAGGAAGATGTTGAACATCCCCTTCTGGGCGTAGGTGGTGCAGATCTCGACCACCTTCTTCGAGTCCTCGATTGAGGCCTTGCCGGCCGCGTTGTCCAGCTTGATGTTCTTTTTGATGAACTCGACCGCGCGGTAGGCGCCGGTCGAGACCGCCTGCATCGAGGCGCCCGTGAACCAGTAGATGATCGCGCCGCCGGTCACCAAGCCGAGCAGGAACGGCGGGTGGAGCAGCGAGAGCTTGTCGAGGTTCTCGGTGAGCCCCTTGGTGAGCACGACGATGATCGAGAAGATCAGCGTCGTCGAGCCAACCACCGCGGTGCCGATGAGCACCGGCTTCGCGGTCGCCTTGAACGTGTTGCCCGCGCCGTCGTTGGCTTCCAGGTTGTGCTTGGCGCGGTCGAAGTCGGGGGTGAAGCCGAACTCCTTCTTCACCTCGTCCTTGATGTTCGGCAGCGTCTCGATGGTCGATAGCTCGAACACCGACTGGGCGTTGTCCGTGACCGGGCCGTAGGAATCGACCGCGATGGTCACCGGACCCATGCCGAGGAAGCCGAACGCGACGAGGCCGAACGCGAAGACCGCCGGGGCGATCATCAGCGAGGCGAGGCCCATGGAGGCCACGTAGGAGGCGATGCCCATCAGCGCGGCGATCGCGAGGCCCATCCAGTAGGCGGAGAAGTTGCCGGCGATCAGGCCGGCGAGGATGTTGAGCGAGGCGCCGCCTTCGCGCGAGGCGGTGACCACTTCCTTTACGTGGGCCGACTCGGTCGAGGTGAACACCTTCACCAGCTCGGGGATGACGGCGCCCGCGAGCGTACCGCAGGTGATGATCGTCGAAAGCTTCCACCAGAGGGTCGGATCGCCGCCCAGGTTCGGGATCATCAGCCAGGAGGCGAGGTAGGTGACGCCGACCGAGAGGATCGAGGTCAGCCAGACCAGCGAGGTGAGCGGCGCTTCGAAGTTCATCGTTTCGGCGTTGCCATACCGGGCCTTCGCCATCGCCTCGTTGATGAAGTAGGAGGCGCCGGAGGTGATGATCATCAGGACGCGCATGACGAAGATCCAGACCAGCAGCTGGATTTGGATGCTCTGGTAGTTCGGTCCGGCGACCGCCTCGTTGATCGCGAGGAGGATGAAGGTGATGAGCGCGACGCCGGTGACGCCGTAGGTCTCGAAGCCGTCCGCCGTCGGGCCGACCGAGTCGCCCGCGTTGTCGCCGACGCAGTCCGCGATCACGCCCGGGTTACGGACGTCGTCTTCCTTGATGTTGAAGACGATCTTCATCAGGTCGGAGCCGATGTCGGCGATCTTGGTGAAGATGCCGCCCGCGATGCGCAGCGCCGCGGCGCCGAGCGACTCGCCGATCGCGAAGCCGATGAAGCAGGGGCCCGCGTAGTCCTTCGGCACGAACAGCAGGATCAGCAGCATCAGCACCAGCTCGGTCGAGATCAGCAGCATGCCGATCGACATGCCGGCCTTGAGCGGGATGGCGTAGGTCGGGAACGGCTTGCCGCGCAGCGAGGCGAACGCCGAGCGCGAGTTGGCGAAGGTGTTGACCCGGATGCCGAACCAGGCGACCAGGTAGCTGCCGGCGATGCCGACCAAGCTGAACAGCAGGATGACGATCACCTTGACCGCCGGATAGTGCCGCAGCCAGCCGAAGTAGAAGACCATCACCGCGCCGATGAAGACTTCGAGCCGCAGGATGAACTTGCCCTGGGTGATCAGGTACGTCTTGCAGGTGGTGAAGATCAGCTCGGAGATCTCGCGCATCGAGCGATGGACGGGCAGGTTCTTGAGCTGGCTGTACATCGCCAGGCCGAAGCCGATGCCGAGCACGCAGATGACCAAACCGCCGAGCAGCAGGTTGTGGCCGTTGACGCCGAGAAACGTCTGAGAGCCCAGGTCGGGCAGGACGAGCTCGGCTTCGCTCGCGGCGGCGGGCGCGGCGTGGGCGAGCCCAAGGAGCGCCGTGATCGCGAAGAGGCCGAGCAGCCTCCAAACCGCGGTTCGGCGTTTGATCGTTGCAGCCATGAAGTTCCCCCTCACTCGGAAGCCTCGAAGGACGCCCGAGTCGGTCATTGATTGCCTGTGGTGGATCGCGGGCCGGGCGCGCACCGAGACCCCGGGAGAATCCCCAGCGTCCGCGCGAAACGTGCGCGAGGCGGAGGAACCGGGGAAGAGGGCGGTGCCCGTCGTGTTGCGCGGATTCTAGGCGCTCGGGAGGGCGGCGCGCAAGGAAGAGTGCCCGGCAGGGAGCCCTGGGGGGCGGCACGATGCCGCGATGTAAGGGAACGCGACGATGGTGCTATGGTCCGGCAATTAGGAGTTCCAGTGAGTTTCTCAACATGAGCGAAGAAAAAACCCTCGGCGCCCGCCGAGGAAGAATGAAGGCTGGCCCCCGGATACTCTTAGGGTTGGTCGCGGTTTCGGCATTGCTCGCGATGTCGCTTTTGGTGTGGTCGGTCACCGAGCTGAACCTGCTCCTGGAGTCCGACGCTTCGCCCGGGGCGTTGCGCGAGCTGTGGCATCTGCAGATCGGTGTTTTGTTGGCGGTCGCGTTCGGGGTCTCCGCGACGCTCATCGTCGTGCGTTGGTTGACGACCGCCACGGGGGGGTTGACCGCGGCGCACGACGAGATCGCCAAGGTCACCGACCAACTGCAAAAGGAAGAAGCCACCGAGCGGGTGCTCGAAGAACGCCTGATCGAGGCCGCGCGGCAGTGGGCCGTGACGTTCGACGCGATCGATGCCGTGATCGTTGTGGTCGACGAGGAAGGCCGGATGCTGCGGCTCA
>DATMZU010000319.1:0-18466 GCA_035607435.1 Thermoanaerobaculia bacterium
GGTTCGAATCCCTCCAGGCAGGCCATGCTTCACGTGGCACGGTTCTTCAAAGCTGAACGTCCAAGGTGAGCGATGCCTCTCACCCCGCCGTTCTCAACAAAAGCGCCCGTAGCTCAGCTGGATAGAGCGACGGCCTCCGAAGCCGTAGGTCAGAGGTTCGAATCCTCTCGGGCGCACCATCACTAAACCGCAACCATCTCCGCAATCGGATGTTGACCCCTCAGTCCGAGGGGATACCGGCCTCGGACAAGGCACGGTCGAGCAGGTCGGCCACCTCCAGGTGAAGCGAGCTGGCTAGCGAGCCACCAGGTAGGGCACCCCTAAGCGCTCAAAAATCTCGGCGACCTCTCGTGCAACTTGGAGCGCTCCCGCGAACTCCAACTCAGTAGCCCTCGACCTCGGGGTCCCATCCGAAAACGGCGATGATGGTCTCGCGGTCGAGCCAGAGGGCGCCAAGGCGTAGGCGTTCCTCGCGCTCGCTGAGGTTCGGTCCATATTGCGCCCGGATCCGCGCCAGCGCCATCTGCTGGACCGCCCGATTGAGATCAGCGACCCGTTCAAGCTTTTCGGCCGGCGTCATACGCCGATAGCCGGCCAGGAGGATTTTCCTCCACTTCCAGAGGAGTGTCGCGGGATTGGGCAACGCCGCCGTTTGCGGCCGGTGGACTCATCGGTCCGTATTGTAGCCCAGCGAGTGCGACGGCAGGTTCCAAGACTCGACCCGGCGAAGCTCGCCTCGCGCCATTCCTCTGCTTAGGTGTTTTTGCCTTTCCTGGCGAAACTCCTTTTGTGAATGCCTGGACGCGCCATGTGACCCGGAGAAACCGTCGGGCGACCGTTGGGACAACCGCAACGTGCGCCGAATTCGATTTCCGGAGTCCCGCGAGGGGTTTTCTGGGAGAGCGGAGCGATTTTCTGAGTGCCGAATTCGATTTGCGGGCCAAGAATTCACGTTCTGAGCCCCGAAAGGGATTTCGGCGGTCAGAAAATCGAATTCGGGAATCAGCCAAGGGGTTTTCTGGGCGAGAAAAGGGGTCGCGGGAACCAGCAAATGGCTTTGCCGGTCGCGAAGCGTCGTTGGGAACCGCGAAAGCGAATTCGGCGGCCGGAGAAGGGCTTGGCTCACTGAGAAAACCGAATTCGGCGGTCAGGAAATCGCGGCGCGCGGCCGGAAAAGCGAATTCGGCGGTCAGCTTTTCAGGCTCGACGGTCTGAAAATCGATGCCCGACATCGATCCTCGCGAAGGTCCATGTGTGCAACGCAACCGTCTGGCCTGCCACCTCTTGGGTTCGGCGCCGAGGAAGGTGCGCGTCGCGGCTTTACCCCGCCGGCCCCGCCCACAATCTCGCCGTTCCGGCGCGAAGCCGCCCGCCCCCTCCAACAGCTAGTCGGCATCGTGTACACTCCATCTACGGAGAACGACTCATGGAAGCTCGCTTTATTCTCAGCGATTACGTCGATGGGGCGATGGCCGAAGCCACCTACGACAAGCTCGAAGATGATACCTACGCCGGTCGCATTCTGCTCTGCAAGGGGGTCGTCGCATTCGGCCTGACGCTGCGGCAGTGTGAGGACGAGCTGCGGTCGACCCTGGAAGATTGGATCCTCGTGGGTCTCAAGCTCGATCATCCTCTTCCGGTCATCACGGGGATCGACCTTAATCAGCCGGCCGCTTATGCTTCGATGGACGCCCTGTAAACGGCGGGAGTTTGTCCGCAGGTTGCGCTCCTTGGGCTTTGAGGGTCCGTACTCGGGGACCCGGCATCAGTTTCTGGTTTTCCAGAACCACCGCCTGACCGTCCCTTCCAATGCCGAGTACTCCGTCCCTCAACTGCGCATGCTGATCCAGCAGGTGGAAGAAATCCTCAACCGTCCGCTCCTTGCGGCTGAGTGGAATCTGCTGTAGACACTCCAAACGAGCAAACAGGCCGAGTCCGGCGTAACCCGACCGCAACCCACGCGCCACCCGCCCTCCGCGCCCGGTGCGCACAATCGCGGCTGTGCCAGAGGATCGCGTTGCACCCCACCATCACCGCCGCCCGGTGGCCCGGCTTTCCGAAGCGCTCTTAGCTCCCCTGGCCATCCCAGGCGGCTGGGCGCGCGACGGCTCTTTGCGCGCTCTGCTCGCCGCGTTCGGGCGGATGCTCGAAGTCGAGGGGGCCGAACGGCTCTCCGCCTCGGCCGCGCCGGTCATCTTCGCGCTCAACCATGGCAATGCCCTGGAGGCGCTGCTTGCGACGGCCGCGCTGATCTGGCTTACTGGTGGACGGTCGGTCCATTTCCTCGCCGATTGGATGTATCTGGAGCTGCCGCTGGTCGGGCGCGTGCTCCGTCTCTCCGAGCCGATCCCGGTGTTCGGCAAGCCGGCGCGCTGGCGTTGGCGGGAAGAGGTCCGGCGGGCGGGGCGGGACGAGCCGCCGCTTGGAAAAGCCCTTGCGCTGCTCGCGCGCGGCGAGAGCGTCGGGATTTTCCCCGAAGGGACGCGCAACGACGATCCCGACCGCCTCCGACCGGGGCGCTTGGGGCTGGGCGAGCTGGCCCTTCGTTCCACCTCGGCGATCGTGCCGATCGGGCTCCACTACCCGGCGGCCGCGCGGCTCGGGCGGATTCCCCGGATCGGCCGGACGATCCTTCGCGTCGGGGAGCCGATCGACCTCGCCGCCGAACGGGAACAGCTCCGCGTCGCGGGATTCGAGCGATCGGCCCGGCGTGCGCTTTCGCGCGTCGTGGTCTCCCGGACTCTCGCGGCACTCGCCGAGCTGGCGGAAAAGCGCGTGGCCGACTCCCGCGAGCGCCGCGCCCAGGGCCCTCGTTCCGCGGCCGCGCGGAAAGTCCGTACACCGAGTTTCGATTCCCCACTTCATCCCGGGAGGGACTCCGCATGAGAAACCCCGTTGCCATCGACAAGGTCCTCGATCCCGTCTCCCGAACCGCCGCGCTCGCGGTGCTCGAACAGGTCTACCTCCAAGAAAAGCGTTGGATCCGGGACGTCGAGAGCGAGATCCCTACCGTGTTCGACGAGCTCGCTCCCCGGTCCTGGTATGTCGCGACGATCGGTGGCGAGCCGGCCGGAGCGATCCGCCTGGCGTACGACCCCGACCTTGCGCTGCCGGCCGATTACGGCGTGACGCTCGAACCGGGAATCGATCTCGACCGGCTGCGCGCGGCCGGCCGGTTCGTCGACATCGGCCGGTTCATGATCGTGCCGCGCCATCGGAGGAACGTCCGGATCGCCCTCCAGCTGATGCAGGCGGCGATCGCCGAGGTGGTCGAGCGGGGCTATACCCACTTTCTCACCGACGTCTTCGAAAGCGATCCGCACTCGCCGCTCGGCTTCCATACCCGGGTGCTCGGCTTCGAACGGATCGGAACTCACCGCCGCGGCGAGCTGGCCTGCGAGAGCGTCCGGGTGCTGTTGATCCTCGACATCGCCCGCGCCTACCGACGGCTCAAGGTGCGCGGCAACCGGATTTTTCGCCAAGTCGCCTCCGGACTCGACGAAGCGCGTTTGGCGCCCGCGCCTTCTGGCTCCGAAGCCTGCGTCGTCGGCTAAAACCTAATCTGCGCGCCGCTCTAAGAGCGTGTCACCCAGAGGGCCGCCACCATCGCCACGCCAATGATGGCGTAAAGCGCCCGGTAACGGACCTGGAGACGGCAGGTGCTCGCGTAGGTGAGGCCCTCGTCCAGTGCCTGGAGCGACCAGCGCAGGTGGAAGGGATACAGGGCGATGAGGGCAACCAGGGGGCGAGGAAGGATGCCCTCGAAGGCCAGGACGGCGAGGAGGGCGTAGGCCAGGGTGAAGAGGGCCAAGCTGGCGGCGAAGGTGCGGCGCCGGCCGAAGATCACCGCGTGGGTTCTTACGGCGTTGAGGACGTCGCCCTGGTGGTCGCGGATCTCCTGGGTCAAGTGGCCGGCGGCGAAGGTCAGGCCAAAGAAGGCCGCTATCGCGAGACCGCGACGGTCGATCGTCCCTCCTAGGGAGTATCCGAGCAGAAAATGGAGTGCGCCGCCGGTCAGATGGGCCGCCGAACTCAAGAGCGGCTTGCCCTTCCCATTGAATCGCGGCAGGGAGTAGAGGGCGCCCGCACAGCAGACCCACCGCCAGCGCCCGCGGCCAGCTACATCGCGCGGTGAGAAGCAGCAGCGTGCCGACCACCAGAAGCTCGGCCATCCCATGCTGCCAGAGAGCTTGGCTGCCGATCATCCAGGTGGTGGTGCCGAAGGCATAGGCCAAGGTGAGCAGCAGGGCGATCTGACCTGAGGCCCGGCGCCGCAGCAGCAGGTAGAGGAGCGACGCGGAAAGCGCCGCTAGAACCGAGGCGCAGAGCTTCTCCATGACCCTCGCCACGTGGTCCAGCCGCGCATCCGTCCAACCCGAAAAGTGCAGGTAGCCGACCGCGGGAAGATAGAGCGGCGCAATCAGCACCGGCTGCACCACGGGATAGAGCGAGATCGTATGACGCCGGGCACCGGCACCATCCAGAACGCCCTGTCGCCCCGGCCCTGGGCGGTGAGCCGCGCGATCGGATCGAGAAGGACGCTGTGATGCCGCCAGATCGAGAACGGCAGGTAGCGCGCCGGGTAGGTGTCTCCGGCGCTGATCGCCCGCCAGTTGGCGTTGTAGACCCCCAGGCAGAGAAGCCCGATCAGCAGGCTCGCCCACAGCTCGCGCCGCGCGTGGAAAAAGCCCGAGAGAGGAAGGGCGGGCCTAGCGGTCGAAAGAGAACGTCTCGGCGTACGGATGATCCTTTCCGACCACCTTCGCCGCGAGGATCTCCGCGGCGAGCGCGCTGTAGGTGATTCCATTGCCGCCGAAACCAAGCGCGAAGTGGATGCGCGGATCGGCTTTCGGATGGGCGCCGATGTAGGCCAGGCCGTCTTCGGTCTCCCCGAAGGTGCCGGCCCAAGCATACGCGGGCTTCATCGGTATGCGCGGGAACATCTTGCGCGCCTGGGCGAATAACCTCGCCGCGGTTTTCGGCACCAGGGCGTCGCGGAGCGCCGGGTTGCGGAAGCGGCGATCCATTCCTCCGACGAGAACCCGATCGTCCGCGGTCGTCCGCAGATAGAGGTAGGGGCGCGCCGATTCCCAGATCAGGCAGCGCTCGGGCCAGCCGGAAAACGACGCGACCGGCTCGGTCACCAGGGCGTAGGTGCTGTGGAGCCGGGAGACCTTCTCCGGCAGGAAGCGGTCCGCCTCGTAGCCGGTCGCCACGATCAGATGCTTCGTCCGGATGCGTCCGCGATTCGTGGCGACTTCCAGGACGCCTTTTCGGGCGATCACCCCCAAAGCCTCCGTGCGGCCGTAGAGAGCGAAATCGCGGCCGGCGCTGCGGGCCAGGAGCGCTTGAGCGAGGCGCCAGGGATCGACCTCCGCCGCGGCGGAGCTCCAGAGCGCCGCCGGGGCGTCGAAGCCTAAGTTCCGGACCTCTTTGCCGTTCAGGAATTCGCACGGCAAACCGGCGTCGCGGCGGGCCTCGGCTTCTTTCTGAAGCCCGCGAACGTGCCGGCGTCGAGAGGCCAGATACAGGCTCGGGCGGCGCTTGAATTGGAGATGCTCGGCTCCCAACTCCTCCGCCAGGCGGGCGACCGCCTCGACGCCGTCGAGGCAGGCGCGGTACGCCGCTTCCGCGCGCGGACGGCCGATCGTCTCGATCAGATCCGCGAGGTGGCGGTCGATCTCGTATTGCAGCAGCGCGGTGGAGGCGGAGGTCGAGCCGTGGCCCGGGTGGCGCCGGTCGATGACCAGAACCGAAAGTCCCGCAGCGGTCATCGCGTCGGCGATCAAGGCGCCGGTAATTCCGGCCCCGAGAATCAAGACGTCGCAACCGGCGTCTCCCGGGAGCGAGGGCGGAACTTCGCCGATGCCGTTCTTCAGCAGCCAGAAGGCGTGGGGTGAGGTTAGATCCAAGAGAGTCTCGGGAGAAGAAAGGAAGCTTCAGGAGAGAAGGGTGCGACGGCGAAAAAAACGAGACGCCCTAAAGGCTTTCCCGGGGAGTACGGTTTCGCCCCAGGGCGTCTCGACCTGCTTTGGACTGCACGAGGACTCGGCCGTTCTATTGCGGCTCGGCCCCCGGAGGATGATCGTCGTGCTTGCGGCTCCCTTTGCCGGCCCGGGCCGGAGGATCGTCGCCGTTCGGCAGGGTGACGCTCTGGCCCGGGACGTTGCCTTCTTTGGAACCGATCAGGCTGCCGCGGTCTCCTACTTCGACTTTGGGATCTTCCTTGGCTTGAAGATTGGGCATGGAGGACTCCTTTTCGATCGGTCAACGACAGGCTCTGCGAGCCACCGATTCACCCTGTGGAAACGGCAAGAACAGTGCCACCCGCGGCAGCCTGCCGCCGGGCTTTTTTCGCCGGAAGATAATGCGACGCCGAGCGAGGGCCTCGGCAGGAAGTTCCAGACCCAAGGCGGTGCGCCGACGGCCTGAAACTCCCCTCCGCAGAGGCATGAAGGGTGCAACGATCGATCGGTAAGGAGGGGCACGCATGGCACTGGAGGAGTATCGCCGCAAGCGTCGATTCGATCGCACGCCGGAGCCCGGCGGGAAGGTCGGCGCGAAAACCAAGGGGCACGCGGGTCGCTTCGTGATCCAGAAGCACGACGCCACGCGTCTGCATTACGACTTCCGCCTCGAAAGCGACGGCGTGCTCAAGAGCTGGGCGGTCCCCAAAGGACCTTCTCTCGATCCCGCGGAGAAGCGGCTGGCGGTCGAGGTCGAAGATCATCCGCTCGAATACGGCTCGTTCGAAGGCATCATCCCCCAAGGGGAATACGGCGGCGGCACGGTCGAGGTCTGGGACGAGGGCCGCTGGCAACCGAACGGAGACGCGGCCGAGGGGTTTCGCAAAGGGCATCTCAAGTTCCAGCTCGACGGCGAGAAGCTGCAAGGCGGCTGGAACCTGGTCCGCTTGAAAGGCGACGAGAAGAAACCGAACTGGCTGTTGATCAAAGAGAACGACGCGACGGCGCGGCCCTTGGCCCAAGGCGACATCCTGGACGAGCGGCCGGAGAGCGTGGCGAGCGGCCGGACGCTCGAACAGATCGAGAAGGATCCGAAGAAGGTCTGGACCTCTAAGGGCAAGGCCGAGCCGGTCAAAGCGGCGCCCAAGGCGAAGGCCGAGAAGAAAACTTCAAAGGAGCGCGCTCGGCGCGGCAAGCTCCCTTCGGCTATGGCGCCGCAGCTCGCGACGCTCGTCGGCGAACCGCCCGAGGGCGAGGCGTGGCTGTTCGAGATCAAGCTCGACGGGTATCGCATCCTGGGCGCGGCCGGCGGCGGGAAGGTGCAACTGACCTCGCGCAACGGCAAGGACTGGACCGACCGCTTCCCCCAGATCGCCGAAGCGGTCGGGCGGCTGGACGTCGAGTCCGCCCTGCTCGACGGCGAGGTGGTGGCCCTCGACGACCAAGGGCGCTCGTCGTTTCAGCGGCTGCAGAACGCGCTGCGCGCCGACCGTCCGGCGAATCTCGCCTATTTCGTCTTCGACCTCCTCCACCTGAACGGCAAAGACTTGACCGGTCTGCCGCTCACCGAGCGGAAGGAGGCGTTGCGCGAGCTGCTCGATGCGGCCGGCGAGGAGAGGCTCCGCTTCAACGATCACGTCGAAGAGAAAGGGGCCGCGTTCTTCCGGCAGGCGTGCGACCTCGGGATCGAGGGCATCGTGGCGAAACAGGCCGACGCGCCGTATCGCGCCGGGCGCGGCACGAGCTGGCTCAAGATCAAATGCCTCGGCCGCCAAGAGGTGGTGATCGGCGGATTTACCGCCCCCAAAGGCTCGCGATCCGATCTGGGGGCGCTCCTGGTCGGCACCTACCGGGGAGACGATCTCCAATTCGCCGGCAAGGTGGGTACCGGTTTCGACGACGAAGCGCTCGCCGATCTGGCCCGCCGCCTGAAACCGCTGGTCCGCAAAACGTCGCCTTTCGTCGATCCCCCGCGGGGCGCGGAGGCGCGCGACGTCACCTGGGTCGATCCGAAACTGGTGGCCGAGGTGGCGTTCACCGAATGGACCGACGACGGGCGGATGCGCCATCCCTCGTTCCAGGGGCTGCGAGAGGACAAGACGGCCGCCGAGGTCAAGCGCGAGGAGAAGGCACCGGCGCCTTCCGCGGGCAGCGCTACGAAAAAGGCCGCGACGAGAGCCAAGAAACCGTCCGCCCCGGCGGTTTCAGTGAAGACGCCTTCAGCGAAGAGCAAAGAAAGCGCCCCGAAGACGGCCTCGTCCACCGCGAAGGCTCCCGCCTTGGCGAAAGGCGACGCGGAGCTGGCGGGAGTCCGCTTGAGCCATCCCGATCGCGTGCTCTATCCGGAGCAAGGGGTGACCAAGCTCGACCTCGCCCGCTATTACCAGGCGGTCGAGGATTGGATTCTTCCTCACCTCGCGAAGCGCCCGCTGACGCTCGTGCGCTGCCCGGAAGGACGGAAGAAGGCGTGCTTCTATCAAAAGCATTTCCGCGACGGGATGCCGAGCTCAATCCATTCGGTGCCGATCCACGAAGAGGGAGGCAACCAGGAGCCCTACCTCCACGTCGATGACCTGGCCGGCCTCGTCGGCCTGGTTCAATTCGGCGTCCTGGAGCTGCACGGCTGGGGCGCGCTGATCGACGACGTCGAGCGTCCGGACCGCCTGGTCTTCGATCTCGACCCCGACCCAACGGTTGCTTGGGCGCAGGTGATCGAAACGGCGGAGCTGGTGCGCGGCGGGCTCTCGGACCTCGGGCTCGAAACCTTCGTTCAGACCACCGGCGGCAAGGGTCTGCACGTCGTGGCGCCGCTCCAGCGCAGCCGGCCGTGGGCGGAGGTGAAGGATTTCGCTCAGGCCTTCGCGGAGCGGCTGGTGGGCATCGCCCCCGACCGCTTCGTCAGCAAGGCTTCGAAAGCCGCCCGGACGGGAAAGATCTTCATCGATTGGCTGCGCAACGCGCGCGGCGCGACGGCGATCGTCCCCTACTCCAGCCGGGCGCGCGAAGGCGCAACGGTCGCGACGCCGCTCTCCTGGAAAGACCTGAAGAAGGTCTCGCCGGGAGACTTTACCGTCGCCACCCTCCCGGCCCGCCTCGCCAAGCTCAAGAAGGACCCCTGGGAAGGATTCTGGAAAACCCGCCAGACGATCCGCGCCGAAGCGTTGCGCGCGCTGAGCCTGTAGCTATTCGCACGTCTAACCGAAGGGACAAAAATGCTGCTCCACATCGTAATTCGGGTGGTCTTCGTCTACGCCTATTTTGCCTTCCTGGTGCGAGTCCTCGGCAAACGCGAGATCGGAACGTTTTCGCCGATCGACTTCGTCGTCGCCCTGGTGCTCGGAGACCTCGCCGGAGATGTCATCTTCAACGATGCGACGCTTGTCGAAGGAGCCGTCGCCGCGGGAACCCTGGCTCTCGCCCATTTCGCCAACGCGACGCTCTCGTACCACATCCCCTTCTGGGATCGAATCGTCGGCGGCAAACCCACACTTCTGGTGAAGGACGGCATCATTCAAGAGGCCAGCCTCAGGGCGCAGAGGATGAATCGGGACGAGCTGTATTCGCACCTGCGGGAGGTCGGCATCGACGAACCCGACCTTCAGGAAATCTCCGCCGCCCGGCTCGAAACCGACGGCCGGATCACGGTGATCCTCAAGCCCGAGGAACGGTCGGCCCGGCGGAAAGATTTGAAGGGTTCATAGCTTTCGGAAGCCGCCCCTTCTCTCAAAGTCAGTGCTTCGCCTCAGCTCCGCCGTCGTCGCCCGCCAGCGCGGAGTCCACGATCGTCTGCGCTTCCTCAAGGATGCGGCACAGGTGATCCGGCCCGCGAAAGCTTTCCGCATAAACCTTGTAAATGTCTTCCGTGCCCGAAGGGCGCGCGGCGAACCAGCCGCCGTCCGCGACGACTTTCACCCCGCCGATCGGCTCCTCGTTTCCGGGGGCGTGACTTAGGATGCTCCGGATCGGCTCACCGGCGAGCTGGCTTCCCCTCAGCTGTTCCGGCGAGAGCGCCGCCAGGCGCCGCTTCTGCTCGGGGGTGGCGGGCGCATCGATCCGATCGAAAAACGGTTCTCCCAGCTCGCGCGTCAGGTCGCGGTAGAGCTCGCCGGGATCGCGCCCCGCGCGGGCGGTGATCTCCGCCGCCAACAGCGTCAGGACGATGCCGTCCTTCTCCGTCGTCCAGACCGTGCCGTCGCGGCGCAGGAAAGAGGCGCCCGCGCTCTCCTCGCCGCCGAAACCGAGCGAGCCGTCGAACAGACCGTCCACGAACCATTTGAATCCGACCGGCACCTCGTACAGCTTACGGTTCAGTTTCGCGGTCACTCGATCGATCATCCCGCTGCTCACAACGGTCTTGCCCACCGCGGCCCGCGCGGGCCACTCCGGTCGATGCGAAAAGAGGTGGTGGATGGCAACCGCCAAATAGTGATTGGGCGGTAGAAGCCCTACGCTCGGGGCGACGATTCCATGCCGGTCGTGGTCGGTATCGCACGCGAAGGCCACGTCGAAGCGATCTTTGAGGTCGATCAAAGGTTGCATCGCGTAGGCCGACGAGGGATCCATCCGAATGCGCCCGTCCCAGTCCACCGACATGAAACCGAACGTCGGATCGACGGTGTCGCGGACGACCGTCAGATCGAGCCCGTAGCGCTCGGCGATCGGAGCCCAATAGTGGACTCCCGCTCCGCCCAGCGGATCGACGCCCAAACGCAAGGTCGCGCCGCGGATCGTCTCCATATCGACGACCCCGCCGAGATCGTTCACGTAGGGATTCAAAAAGTCGTGGCGATGCGTCGTCGCGGCGCGGAGAGCGCGCTCGATGGGCATTCGCTTCACGCCCTCCAGGCGGCGCGTTAGAAACTCGTTGGCCTGCGCCTCGATCCAGCGGGTGATCCCGGCCTCCGCCGGTCCCCCGTGCGGCGGGTTGTATTTGAACCCCCCGTCCTCCGGCGGATTGTGCGAAGGCGTAACGACGATGCCGTCCGCCCAACCGGTGGTCCGCCCCCGGTTGTAAGCGAGGATCGCATGGGAGACCGTCGGAGTCGGCGTGTACTCGTCGTCCTTCGCCAGCATGACGTCCACGCCGTTGGCGGCCAGAACCTCCAGCGCGCTGCGGCCGGCCGGCAGGGAGAGCGCATGGGTGTCTAGCCCCAAGAACAGCGGCCCGTCGATCGACCGCTGCGCACGGTAGAGGCAGATCGCCTGCGTGATCGCCAGGACATGCCATTCGTTGAAGGTTTTGAGGAACGAGGAGCCCCGATGTCCCGAGGTGCCGAACGCGACCCGCTGGGCGGCAATCGCGGCATCGGGCACCTCGGAGTAATACGCATCGACGAGCCGGGAAACGTCAACCCGCATCGCGGCCGGAGCCGGCTTGCCGGCGAGAGGGCTCGTCTTCATAGCGCCTAGGCAGGACCGAACGGAATCGGTCCGAACGGCCTCAGCCCAACCGCTCTACGATCTTGTCCCACGTGTCGGCATGCACCGCTTTCCGCGTCAAGACATTGCCCAGCGACACGTTGCCGCCTTCGGCGCTCTGGACCCCTCGGTCGAGGTTCTCCAGGTCCAAGTACTCATCCCCATCCGCAAGGCTCGCGGCCGTTTCCGCGTTGCTGACGCTCGCGATTTCATCGTCGGAGAGCAGCTTCAGAATCGCCTGGCGGGTGGTGTATTCGGCTTTTTGATCAGTGGTCATGAGGTTCTCCAATCGGTTGGGTCATCACGTTCGTGGAACCCCATAAACGGCAAGAACAGTGCCACCGCGCCCGGTCGGTGGGCTCGCTTCTCGCCGGAAGAACGTGCGGTGGGGGATGAGGAACTTTGGCAGGATGTGCTGAGACGGATCCTTGGAAGGCGACGGCGAACCGGAACATCGCGCCGAAAGACGATGGGGCGATGGCTCCGCTGTGCTTACTGTTTTACAACGGCGAGGGCCAACGGCCCGCCCCCATAATAGCCTAGGGCGAAGCCCTAGGCTCCCGCTAGCTCCGACCTACCCCCAAACCCAGTTCCGAATCTCCGGCAAGTCCTGACCGTTCTCGCAGATGTGCGCTCTGTGCTCCGCCAGCTTGGCGCTGAGTTTCTCCTGGAGCTCCGCACCCGGAGCGCCGGTTTGCGGCAGGCGGTCGATCGTGTCGATCACCAGGTGGAAGCGGTCGATGTCGTTCAACACCGTCATGTCGAAGGGGGTGGTAATGGTCCCCTCTTCTTTGTAGCCCCGGACGTGGAGGTTGTTGTGGTTGGTGCGCCGGTAGGTGAGCCGGTGGATCAGCCAGGGGTAGGCGTGGAAGGCGAAGATGATCGGCTTGTTTTTCGTGAACAGGGCATCGAATTTTTCGTCCGAGAGGCCGTGCGGGTGCTCCGAGGGAGGCTGGAGCCTCATCAGGTCCACGACGTTGACCACGCGGATTTTCAGCTCGGGTAGGTTTTCGCGGAGGATCGAGACGGCGGCGAGCGTTTCGAGCGTCGGCACGTCGCCGCAGCAGGCCATCACCACGTCGGGCTCGCCGCCTTGGTCGTTGCTCGCCCAGTCCCAGACGCCGATCCCCGCGGCGCAGTGTCGTTCCGCCGCCTCGATCGACAGCCATTGCGGCGAGGGGTGTTTGCCCGCGATCACCACGTTGACGTAATGGCGGCTGCGCAGGCAGTGATCCATCACCGACAACAGGCAGTTGGCATCGGGCGGCAGGTAGACCCGGACGACCTCGGCCTTTTTGTTCATCACCACGTCCACGAACCCGGGGTCCTGGTGGGTGAAACCGTTGTGATCCTGACGCCAGACGTGCGAGGCGAGCAGATAATTCAACGAGGCGATTTTCTTGCGCCAAGGCAGGCGTGCGCTGACTGCTAGCCATTTCGCGTGCTGGTTGAACATCGAGTCGACGATGTGGATGAACGCCTCGTAACAATTGAACAGACCGTGGCGGCCGGTGAGCAGGTAGCCTTCGAGCCATCCTTCGCATTGGTGCTCGCTGAGCATTTCCATCACGCGGCCGGTTTCGGCCAGGTGCTCGTCTTCCGGGAGGGTCTCCCCTTCCCACTGCCGTTCGGTCGTCTCGAACAGCGCTTCGAGGCCGTTCGAAAGCGTTTCGTCCGGACCGAAGACTCGGAAGTTTCTCTGCGGCTCGTTGAGCTTCGCCACATCGCGCAGAAAGCGCCCCAGCACGTGGGTATCACCGATGCCGCGCACTCCGGGTTTGGGCACGTCCACCGCGAACTCCCGATAGTCCGGCATGACCAGATCGCGCAGCAGCAGGCCGCCGTTCGCTTGAGGGTTCGCGCCCATCCGTCGGTCGCCTTGGGGCGCCAGCTCGGCCAGCTCCGGCAGCAGGCGACCTTCGGCGTCGAACAGCTCCTCCGGCCGGTAGCTCCTGAGCCACTCTTCCAGCTGCTGGAGATGCTCGGGGTGGGCGGCGGGATCGGAGAGCGGCACCTGGTGCGAACGGAACGAGCCTTCGATCTTCTTGCCGTCCACCTCTTTCGGCCCGGTCCATCCCTTGGGGGAGGCGAGAACGATCATCGGCCAGCGGGGGCGCGACGTGGCGCCGCCGGAGCGCGCTTCCCGCTGAAAGCCGCGAATCTGTTCGACGGCGGTGTCGAGCGCCGCGGCCATCGCCGGGTGCATCTTTTCGGGCTCATGACCTTCGACGAACAAGGGTTCCCAGCCATAGCCGTGGAACAACTGTTCCAATTCCTCCCGGGGAATGCGGGCGAGCAGCGTAGGGTTCGCGATCTTCCAGCCGTTCAAATGAAGGATCGGCAGCACGGCGCCGTCGGTCGCCGGGTCGAGAAACTTGTTCGAATGCCAGGCCGTCGCGAGCGGCCCGGTCTCCGCCTCGCCGTCGCCGATCACACAGGCGACGACCAGGTCCGGATTGTCGAACGCCGCGCCGAACGCATGGCTGAGCGAATAGCCCAGCTCTCCCCCTTCGTGAATCGATCCCGGACACTCGGGCGAGGCGTGGCTGGGAATTCCGCCGGGAAAGGAAAACTGCTTGAACAGCTTTTTGAGGCCCGCCTCGTCCCGGCCAATCTCGGGATAGATCTCGCTGTACGTGCCTTCGAGGTAGGTATGGCCCACGACCGCCGGCCCGCCATGCCCGGGGCCGCAGATGTAGATCATGTCGAGGTCGTATTTTTGGATCACCCGGTTCAGGTGAACGTAGATGAAATTCTGCCCCGGCGTGGTTCCCCAGTGGCCGATCAGCATGCGCTTGACGTCGCTCAATTGCAGCGGCCGCCGAAGCAGCGGATTGTCGCGCAGATAGATCTGGCCGACCGAAAGGTAATTCGCCGCGCGCCAATAGGCATCCATTTTGGCGACAAGATCGGGGGCGAGAAGATCGGGGGCGGCGAGCTGGGGGTCGAGCGTCGGAGCGTCGCTATTCATGGTGTCACCTCGTTGCGGAACGGAAGGCGAAGCGCTGAACCGAGCGCGCGATCATCAGCTCCTCGTCCGTGCGAATCACGCGGACCTTCACCCAGGAATCTTGGATCGAGATCAAACCAGCCGGCTTGGCGTTCTGCGCGGGATCCAAATCGAGCCCCAGGAATCCGAGCCGCTCGCAGATCCGGGCGCGGACGCTCGGCGCGTTTTCGCCGATCCCCCCCGCGAAGACCAGCGTGTCCAGCCCGCCGAGAACCGCCGTGAACGCGCCGATCCCTTTGCTCACCTGATAGCAGAACAGCTCGACCGCCTCGGCCGCCCTGGGGTCGGTCGCCTCCTGGGCGAGCAATTCCCGCATGTCGGAGCTGATCTCCGAAACGCCGAGCAGTCCGGACTCGGCATTCACCATCCGCTGAAAATTCTCGGCGGTCATGCCCTCGGTGCGCGCGAGGTATCCCACGAGCCCGGGGTCCAGATCGCCGGAGCGTGTCCCCATCGGCACACCCCCCGTGGGGGTGAATCCCATGCTCGTGTCGAGGCTCCGGCCATTCCGGACGGCGGCCAAGGAAGCCCCGTTGCCCAAATGGGCAAGGATCACCCGGCCGGAGGTCGCCGCCGAGTCGCCCAGCCGCGCCAGCTCCTCGATCAGGTAGGCGTAGGAGAGTCCATGAAAGCCGTAGCGCTCGACCCCCGCCGTAAAGTACCGGCGCGGGATGGGGAGCATCCGCGCGACCGGCGGGAGCGTGCGGTGAAACGCGGTATCGAAACAGGCGACCTGCACGAGATCGGGAAAACGCTCGCGGAAGATCCGGATCAGCTCGATCTCGGCCGGAAGATGCTCGGGATCGAGCGGGCTGAGGCGTTCGAGCTCCCGGACCAGCTCATCGGTCACCACCTCGGGCTCGGTGTGGCGCATCCCGTGGACCACCCGGTGCCCCACGGCGCGGAGCGATGCGAAGACGCCGCGCTGTTCCAGCACGTCGATGAGCAGGTTCCCCGCGGACCGGTGATCGGAATCTTCAAGGCCGACCCGCTCCGAAGAAGATCCCGGCCGCGCGTCGAATTCCAGCACGGTGCCGGGCAAGCCGACCCGATCGACCTTGCCGTACAGCTCGCGCACCAGCTCATCGCCGGCCCGATACAGCGCGAACCGGATGCTCGACGAGCCGCCGTTCAGGGTCAGGAGGTGGGGAAGGTCGGGCTGCATGGAGCTTGCCGAAGGTCGATGCGGCGCCTTCGATCGCGCTCCATAGTACCCGCCCCCGCCGCCGAACCGAAAACTCGGTCGGCGGCGGCTTCAACTTACGGCTCGGTCAAGCGGAAGAAAAACGGGTCGATCGAGGCCGCTACCACGGTCGTGCCGTCGGTTCGGAAGAGCTGGTGGGTGGTGAAGTTGGCTCTCCTCTGGTAGGTGACGCCCTGCGGGAAGTTCGCGGTGTCGGGAGTGTTGTTCGCCGAGAAGACGCCGTAGAAATCCTTGCCGATCGCCTGGATGTAGGCGTAGTCGCCGATGTAAGGCAGGAACGTGAACGCCGGGACGTTCGCCGGAGTGTTGGAGAGGACCACATCGTCCCAGGCGGCTCCCTGAGTGCTCGAGCGGCGGACGTGGGTCTCCCAGCGCTGGTTGGCGAGCGGCACGCCGATCGGCGTGTTGAGCTGATACAGGAACGCGACCCTGCCGACGTTGTTGACCGCCAGGCCCGGGTTCGTGGCGTTCGCGATCGTCAGCAGGTCGGCGGTCCACGTGACGCCGCGATTGTCGGAACGCAGGACGTGAAGCGTGTAGGGCGCGACACCGCCGGGAAAATCGGCGTAGGCGATGTAAACCCGCGAGCTGTTGGTCGGATCGACCGCGATCGCCAGGCTGCCGCCGATCCGCTCCTGGCCGAAATTGGCGTGGGTGACGTTTTCGAAAGGAACGCGGATGCCCGAGACCACGATCCGCCCGGCCAGGCCGTCGCTCGGGTCGATCAGGTTCGCGAAGTCGGCGGGCGGAGGCGGACAGATCCCGCAATCCGCCGGGCAGGTCGAGCAGCTTTCGGGCGGAATGGCGCCGGTGGCACAAATTCCGTTGCCGCAAACGTCGATGGCGAGCGCCGCTCGGGGAGCGGCCGCCAGGAAGGCGAAAGCCAACAGGGCCATCGGCAGAATCTCTTTCCTCGTGGGCATGGAGGGGCTCCTCGCTTCGTGGACCGAAGTCATAGCGGCGGCCTTACCCGTTGTCGTCCCGCACGACGACGATGTCTGCGGTGCGCGGCGAAACGCAGGTGGGCGCGCGCCAGCGATAGAAGACGCCGTAGACCGTGTTGTCCGAGTGGATGGCCGGGCGGATTTGCGGCCCGTCCTGACCGCAGGTGTTGCGCGTCTCCAGGCGGATCGTGGTGAACGCCGGTGAGGCCACCGTGCCGGAGAGCGTTCGGTCGATCGTCGCGGTCCTGCCGTTGGCGCCCGCGAAATCGTTCAATCCCACGTACACCCGATCGGCGCCCGAGAACGTCCTCGCTTCGACGAACGGCTGATCGACGTCGAAACGGTTGCGCAGCGAGGTCATGGCCGTCCCGGACGTGAAGTTGGTGGTGCGAAAGATGTTGAACTGCAGATTGTCGTCGCGCAGGGCGCCCGCGTAGAGCGTGTTGGTCGTGGTTCCGAAGCGCAGCGTGATATCCGCGGTCCCGCCGGCTCCGCTCGGCACGATGTTGTTCAACGTCCAGGTGAAACCGCCGTTCGTCGAGACGTAGATCGGCGCCGCCGACCCGCCGGTCGGATTGTCCGTGAACGCCGTGCCGGCGATTTGCAGCGGGTTGCTCGGATTGACCGCGAGGTTGGGCTCGCTGTCCTGGATGGCCTCCGCGCTTTGCGCGAGCGGCATCATGTTGATCACCAGGACGGCGGGGCAGGTGCCGCAGTCCGTACCGCAGGTCGCGCAGTTCTCGGGCGCGGCGCAGATTCCATTGCCGCAGCAGGAGCCGCAATCCTGCGGGCAGGTCGAGCAGCTCTCCGGCGGAACGGCGTGAATCGCGCAGATTCCGTTGCCGCAGACGTCGATCGCCCGAGCCGGCCGGGCTCCCGCGAGCCACGGCACCGCCGCGGTGAGACCGAGGCCGAAGAAGAGAAAGATCCGGCGGCGTCCGCTCATGGCTTGCTCCTCCCGGCCGCGGCTTTGGCCTCCGCGGCGGTCAAAAGATCGCTCGGTTCCAAGGCGGCATAGACCGCGGCGCCTTCCTCGGCAGGGCGGAGATGCAGAAGCCAGGTCCCTTTCTGGCCGACTTGCGGCTTGGGCACGCTCGCCCAGAAGACGTCCAGGCTGCTCGGGTAAAGAAACGAAACCGTTCTTTCGCCGGCCTTGCCTTTGAAAACGGCATCGACCTCCAGCAGCGCCTCGCGCCAGAGCGGGTCGTGCTCGCTCACCGCTTGCGGCTCAACCCCGCCGATCGCACGGGTTTCGAGCACGCGTCCGGAAATCACGAGGTCGGCCGCCGCGAGCCGAGCCGCCAAGCCCTGCTCCAAGACCCGCTCCCGGGCGCCGCGCACGGCGGCCGCGATCTCGGTCGCCGTGCCCCGCGCGCGGCCGATCTCCCGGACCCCCAGCGACTCGCCAAGGAACTGAACCTGAGTGAAGAAGACCCGCCGGTCTCCGGCCACAAGCGGCGCGCGCAGCAGGACCGTGACCTCCCGGCCGGTAAAATCGTCGAGCGCGCGGCCCGCATGGAGCACCTCTTCCACCCGGGCGATCGCCGTCCGGGAACTCGGCTCTACGATCGACAGGTTGGCGGCGCCGGCTTGGATCACCGAGCCGAGGAAGATGAAATCCGCCGAGCGGGTGAGGCTCTCGACGGACGGAACCCCTGCCGCCGCGGCGAGCGCGCCCGGCACGAGGCAGGCGAACAGACCGTAGAGAGCCCAGACGGTTTTCCGTCGGGGGAAGAACTCGAATGCCATCGGCTCACCTCCCGGGATCGAAACAACGGCGCGTTTCCAGGCGGCTCGGACGGATCCGGCGCGGGCGCCGAAGTTCTTGTGTCCCTAAAGGGTGTGGTGCTTCGGAGGATGGCGAACGGGACGGGTGCTTCTCGGGTTGGATGGGCCGGCGATCGGGCTCCACCCCCCCCCCCGC
>DATMZU010000189.1:0-4755 GCA_035607435.1 Thermoanaerobaculia bacterium
TCCACCTGATCCGCCATCCGTACGGCATGATCCGCTCGTTCGAGGAGGCGAAGCTCGACCAGGTGTTCTTCCGCTCCGAGCACTCGTTTACCCGCCGCGAGCTGGCCGAGCTGATCTGGCTCGTCTCGCACCGCAACATCCTGGCGTTCTTCGAGGCGATTCCCGCCGAGCGCCGGCACGCGGTGGTGTTTGAGGAGCTGCTCGCCGAGCCGGAGCGGGTGCTCCGCGGCGTCTGCGCGTTTCTCGACATCGACTACCAGCCCGAGATGGCGACGCCCTATCAGGCGTCGGCGGAGAAGCAGTCGGCGCGGATGACCGACGGCCTCCACTCCTGGTCGCGGATGGTCGGCGACGTCAAGTTCCACGAGCACGGCCGGATCGAGCGCGGCGTCGCCGATCGCTGGAAGAACGAGATCGGCGAGGACTTCCTCGGCGAGCCGACGCGCGACATGGCGGAGACCCTGGGCTTCGCCCGCCGCGAAGCGGGGTGGGTGCCGCTCGGGGCGATGCCCTGGACGACGGGAGAGCCGCTGCCGCTCTCGTTCGCGCAGGAGCGGCTCTGGTTCTTGAATCAGCTCGATCCGGGGTCGGCCGCTTACAACATTCCCACCGCGCTGCGGCTGCGCGGCACGCTGTCGGTGCCGGCGCTCCGCTCCGCGCTCGCCGGTCTGATCGCGCGCCACTCGGCGCTGCGCACGCGGTTCGAGCTGCGGGACGGCGTGGCGGCGCAGATCGTCGAGCCGGAATCGGCGCCCGCGTTGCCGCAGATCGATCTCGCGGACCTCGCGGGAAGCGTGCGCGAGGCCGAGCTGTCGCGCCTGGCGCTCGGCGAATCGACCCGGCCGTTCGACCTCGGCCGCGCCCCGCTCCTGCGCGGCGCCCTGATCCGGCTCGCCGCGGACGATCACGCCGTGCTGTTCGCGATGCACCACATCGCGAGCGACGGCTGGTCGTCGGGCATTCTGGCGCGCGAGATCGGCGCGCTCTACGGCGCGGCGCTCGGGGGGCTCCCCGACTCCGGCCTGCGGCCGTTGCCGATCCAATACGCCGACTACGCGATCTGGCAACGGCGCTGGCTCTCCGGTGCGACGCTCGAAGCCGAGATCGACGTCTGGCGGCGCCAGCTCGCCGGGGTGCCCGCGCTGGAGCTGCCCGGCGACCGGCCGCGGCCGCCGGTGATGACGATGCGCGGCGCCACCTTGGGCTCGGCGATCCCGGCCGGGCGGCTGGACGTCCTCGATCGGCTGGCGCGCGAGGAGGGGGCCTCGCTGTTCATGATCGCCCTCGCGGCGTTCGGCGCCTTGGCGGGCCGGATCTCCGGCCAGGAGGACTTTCTGCTCGGCACGCCGGTGGCCAACCGGTCGCGGGCGCAGGTGGAAGGCCTGATCGGCTTCTTCGTGAACACCTTGGCGCTGCGTTCCGATTTGACCGGCGCGCCGACGTTCCGCGAGGTCGTACGGCGGACCCGAGCCACGGTACTCGACGCGTTCGCCCATCAGGACGTGCCGTTCGAGAAGATCGTCGAAGAGCTGCAACCGGTGCGCGACCTGAGCCGGTCGCCGCTGTTTCAAGTCCTGCTGGTGCTGCAGAACGCCCCGGGCGGCGGCGGAGCGGGGCTGCCCGGCCTGACGCTCGAACCGGTGGCGTTTGCCCGCAGCAGCGCGAAATTCGATCTCTCGCTCTATCTCAGCCAGGGCGAGGCGGGCCTGTTCGCGGCTTGGGAGTACAACCTCGACCTGTTCGACGCGGCGACGATCGAACGCCTGGCGCGGCACTACGAAACTCTGCTGGTCGGGGCTCTCGCTCATCCGGATATGAGCCTGTCCGAGCTGCCGCTGCTATCGATCGAGGAGCGCGCCGAGCTGCTCCGCGCCGGCACCGGCGCCGCGGCTCCCGCGGCGGCCTCCGAGATCTCCTGGACGGTTCCCGCGCTGTTCGCGGCGCAGGCGCGGCGCACCCCGGCGGACGTCGCGGTGGCGGACGGCTCCGGCGCGCTCGATTACGCGACGCTCGCGGCGCGGGTCGATCGGCTCGCGCGGCATCTGATCGCGCTCGGCATCGGACGCGAAGGGAAAGTGGGCATCGCCGTCGATCGCTCGATCGCGCTCCCGGTGGCGGCGCTCGGCGTGCTCGCGGCGGGCGCCTGCTACGTGCCGCTCGATCCCGCCTATCCCGAGGAGCGCTTGGCGTACATGGCGGAGGATGCGGGCCTCGCGGCGGTGATCGTCGATCAGGCGGGCGAACCGAAGCTCGCCGCGCTCGCGCCGATCACGATCGCCCTTCTTGCTGATGGCGAGCTGGCGGAGGGAGCGGCCGAGGGGACCGAAGGAGTCGCGGGCCAGGAGGCTAATTTGCTCGAGGGCCGGGCTCTGCCCTTGAGCCTCGCCTACACGATCTACACCTCGGGCTCGACCGGCCGGCCGAAAGGTGTGGAGCTGTCGCACGGGGCGCTCGCGAGCTTCCTCGCCGCGATGATCGCGCGGCCGGGGGTCGAAGCGAACGACGTTTTCGTCGCCACCACCTCGCTGTCGTTCGACATCGCGGGATTGGAGCTGTACGCGCCGCTGCTGGTCGGGGCGCGGACGGTGATCGCGCGCCACGAGCAGGTGGCGGACGGCCATCTGCTCGGCCGTCTTTTGACGGCGAGCGGCGCCACGATCCTCCAGGCGACCCCGTCGGGCTGGCGCGTCCTGCTGGACTCCGGCTGGTCGGGCGATCCGCGGCTCAAAGCACTGGCCGGCGGCGAGGCGCTGCCTCCGGTGCTCGCCGCGGAGCTGCGGCCGAAGGTCGCCTCGCTCTGGAACATGTATGGGCCGACCGAGACGGCGGTCTGGTCCTCGCTCGACGAGGTGGGCCCCGCGGAGCCGTCGGGACGATTGCCGATTACCATCGGCCGGCCGATCGCGGCGACCGGCATGTACGTGGTCGATCGGTACGGCAGCGCGCTCCCCTGGGGCGTGCCGGGGGAGCTGTGGATCGGCGGCGCCGGGGTGGCGCGCGGCTACCACGCGCGCCCCGACCTCACCGCGGAGCGCTTCCGGCCCGACCCGTTCTCCGGCGCCGCGGGCGCCCGGGCTTACGCCACCGGCGACCTCGCGCGCTTCCTGGCCGACGGCCGGCTCGAAGCACTGGGCCGGATCGACCATCAGGTGAAGATCCGCGGCCACCGGATCGAGCTGCAGGAGATCGAGCAGGTGCTGGGCCGTCATCCGGAAATCGCCCAGGCGGCGGCCGCGGTGGTCGGCGCGGGAGAAAACAAGCGGATCGCGGCCTACGTCGTCGCCCGGCCCGGCGGTTCGCTCGAAGAGGGAACCGCGCTGCGCGAGACGCTGCTCGCGTACCTGCGCGTCCGGCTGCCCGAGCCGATGCTGCCGTCTTCGTTCACCCGTCTCGATCGCCTGCCGCTCACCTTGAACGGCAAGGTGGATCGCCGCGCCCTGCCGGCCCCCGATGCGCTCGGCGCGGGCGCGTCGGTGGCGCCGCGGACGCCGATCGAGACGCTGCTGGCCGGCATCTGGCGGGAACTGTTGGACCTGGAGCAGGTGGGGGTCGAGTCGAACTTCTTCCAGCTCGGCGGCCATTCGCTGCTCGCGATGCGCATGGTGTCGCGGGTCCGCGAGGCGCTCCAGATCGAGCTGCCGCTGCTCCGGGTGTTCGAGGCGCCGACCTTGGGCGCGTTCGCTTCGGCGATCGAACAGGCGGGCCGCTCGGGCGGCGATGCCACGATGGAGGAGATCCCGCCGCTTGCCCGCCAACCGCGCGGGGAGTCCGAGCCGCTCTCGTTCGCGCAGGAGCGGATCTGGTTCCTCCACCAGCTCGATCCGGCATCGACCGCCTACAACGTGCCGACCGCCCTGCGGCTGCGCGGCGAGCTGTCGGTGCCCGCGCTCCGGGCCGCGCTCGACGCGCTGCTCGAACGCCACGAAGCGCTGCGCACGCGCTTTGCCGAGCGCGAGGGGCGGCCGGTGCAGATCGTCGAAGCGGCCCGTCCGGTCGCTCTGCCCGGCGTCGATCTGGCACGCATCGAATCGGCGGCGCGCGAAGCCGAGCTGTCGCGCCTGGCGCTCGCCGAGGCGCTACGGCCGTTCGACCTGTCGCGCGCGCCGCTCCTGCGCGCCGCCCTGGTCCGGCTCGCGGGGCAAGACCACGCGGTCCTGTTCGCCATGCACCACGTCGCCTCGGACGGCTGGTCGGCGGGCATCCTGGCGCGGGAGGTGAGCGTGCTCTACGCCGCGGCGCTTCTGCGGCACGCTCCGGCGCTCGCGCCGCTGCCGGTCCAGTACGCCGACTACGCGATCTGGCAGCGCTCCTGGCTCACCGGCCCCCGGCTCGCCGCCCATCTCGCCTGGTGGCGGGAGTCGCTCGCGCCGGAAGCGCAGGGCGGCGAACTGCCCCCGGCGTTCGAGCTGCCGGCCGACCGACCGCGGGGCGGCGCGGGAACCAAGCGCGGCGCCACCCGCTTTTCAAGCATTCCGGCCGCTCGGTTGGACGGCTTCGATCGCCTGATCGAAGAGGAAGGGGCGACGCCGTTCATCGGGCTGCTCGCGGCGTTCGGCGCGCTGCTCGCCCGCGATTCCGGCCAGACCGACGTCACGATCGGAACCCTGGTCGCGAACCGGACGCGCACCCAGGTCGAAGGGCTGATCGGGGTGTTCATCAATACTCTCGCGCTGCGTCTGGATCTGTCCGGCGACCCGAGCTTCCGCGCGCTGCTCCGCCGCGCCAGACAGCTCGTGTTCGGCGCCTTCGCGCACC
>DATMZU010000338.1:0-11737 GCA_035607435.1 Thermoanaerobaculia bacterium
CGTTCCTCTCGCCGCTCACCAACCTGCGGGGTGACGAGTACGGCGGGCCGATTGAAAACCGCCTGCGTTTTCCGCTCGAGGTATTCCGCGCCATGCGCACCGCCTGGCCCGAGGAACGGCCGATGTCCGTTCGCATCTCGGCATCCGATTGGCTGGAAGGCGGGATCACAGAGGACGACACCTTTGCGATCGCCGAGGCGTTTCGCGCCGCGGGCTGCGACCTGATCGACGTCTCCGCCGGCCAGACCGTGCCCGATCAAAAACCGATCTACGGCCGAATGTTTCAAGCCCAATTCGCGGAGGCGATCAAGAACGTCTCGAAGATGGCCACCATGGCGGTCGGAGCGATCACCGAACCGGCGCAGGTCAACACCCTCCTCCACACCCGCCGCGCCGACCTCGTCGCCCTAGCCCGGCCGCACCTCTGGAACCCCTCCTTCGCCAACCAGGCCGCCGCCTGGTACGGCGCCCGCACGGGAACCTGGCCTTCGCAGTACCTGAGCGGTCGAGACCAAGCCTTCCGCGAACTGGCCAAGGCGCGAATGGACCGACTGGCCCTACAACGAAAAGCGCGCCCGGCCCGGCATCGGGAGAGTTGAGGCCTAAACCGCCTTCAGCGGAAGCCGAGAGCGAACAGGAGAGCGGTGCGAACCTCACGCATTCGAGCCGCCGAGAGGGTGGTGAGGTGCGCGCCGACACGCTCTTTGGCGACGGTCTGGAGATGATCGAGGTTTACGGCGCAGGTCTGGATCATGCCATCTTGATCGGTGAGAACGACTTCCGAGGGAATGTCCCTCACCGTGGACGTAATCGGCGCGATCGTTACTTCTCCCAGGTAATCGAGGACGGAGTCCCGAGTCAGGATGAGCACCGGACGGGTCTTATCCGGGCTGGCGAACCGAAACCATCGCACTTCCCCGCGCTGCATCAGTCGACCCAGACCTGCTCACCTTCCCAGAGATCAAACTCCCCCTCTCGGATGGGGTGTCGCGAATAACCCTCCCGGTGCCGCTCCTCCAAGTCCTTCTCCCGCAAGCGGACGAGCGCTTCGCGAAGAGCGTCCCGAGTGAACGCGGAGCGGGTGGTCCCCAGCGTCTGGGCGACGCGGTCAACCTCCTGCACGAGAGATTCGTCGAGAGTCATCTGCACGGTCTTCATCGTAGCTATTCTCCTCCACATCCTTAAGAGGATCAAGCGGCTCATTAGCCGCGCCCGGCCCGGCATCGGGAGAGCTGAAGGGCCGGGCGCGCTGTTCCTCTACTGCTTTTCAGCTACCGACCTCTCCAACCGCACCGCCGTATCGAGCAGCTTCGCGTCGCCGTAGGGCGCGTTGGTGAACGCCGTCGCCGAGTAAGCTCGCGTCACGTAGACGTCGAGGGCGAGATCGTTCAGGACGTTCGGCATCCGGCCGACGGTGGAGAGCGCGAGAGAGCCCAGGCGGAACGGGCCTTCGGCTTTTCGGTCGGCGAGCATTTTGCCGTAGAACGGCAGCTCGATCCATGCCATTCCCTTGGGCAAATCGGCGCTTGCCTGGGCGACTCCGAGCGGTTCGCCGTTCGCGCCGTAGAGCGTTCCTTCGGCGTGGAAGCGTCCGGCGGCCAGGACTTCAACCTCGGCGGAGAGGATCAGGCTGCCGTCGCGCACCTCGTCCCGATAGCGGCCGGTGGCCCGGGCACCCGGTTTGCCGTAGAGGAATCCGCCCGCGGCTTGGCGCGGTTCGCCCTTCTCCGTGGTGGCCAAGACTTTCACCAGGTAGGTGTCACCCGTGCCCGGCGCGAGTTTTCCGCCCTGCCAGCGGGCGGACCAGATGCCGTCGCCCGCCGCGGCGTCCGGGGCTATTCCGTCGTCGCGATATTGCACGGTGCCTGATGCCTGGCCCGACGAATCGAGCACGTCCCCCGTGATCACGAGCGCTCCGACCTTCCGGCCCGCGGTTTCGAGCGAGGCGAACAGATCGACCGCCTTCGGGGCCTCGTAGCTGATCGCGGAGTTCCAAACGACCAGGGCGGGCGCCGCGCCGTCCGGGCCGCCGAGGGAGATGCGCGACGGGGCGCGATCGGCGCGGATCGGGTCCACCTCGCCCGCGGCCAGCGCGCGCGAGCTGGGGGGATAGGCCGCCTGCTCGCGGTAGAGCTTCGCGGCGTCGAGCGCCAGGTAGGCCTCTTGGGCAATCGCCGCGGCGGAGGGCACGAGGAGGGAGAGGGCGACGAGCGAGGCTGCTTTTTCGATTCGATTCATGGCTCTCTCCCTAATACAGGATGCTGATGAACTGCGCCGTGGTCATCGCGCTCTGGACCGTGGTGTTCGGTGCGCAGGGGGTCGTGCCGCAGTTCCAGATGCCGCCGGGGATCGCCTTCCGTACGTCGGAATCGCTGTCGTCCCGTTCGTCGCTGTGATTTTCGTGACAGCCGTCCAGGTTGCGGAAGTTGGCCGACTCTTGCTTGGCCGAATTGCCGCAGACGTTCGTGTTGTCGTAGCTCGCGGTCGCGCTTCCGTTGCAGGCGAAAATCGAAGCGTATTGGACGACGCCATCGTCCTCGCCGTTCAGACAAGCGCTCGAACCGAAAATCGCCTCGTAGCCGCCGGAAAGATAGATGAGCTTGGACGGCGCATTCGAAAACGTCTTCACCTGCACCGCATCCGCGCTGCGCAGCCAATTCGTCGCATCGTCACAGTTTTGGATGAAACCGGCGATGAAGTTGCAGAGGAAGTTCGATCCGCCGCAGACCGCATCGGCCCCTTGCGAGCCGCGATGAGCTCCGCCGGTCGTGATCACGAAGCTGATCCGCTGCGAGGCGACGTCGAACGGCCCGGTCATGTTGAAGTTCGGGTCCGAGGCGTCGTCGTTGCCGAGGATGAAATCCATCACCGCGCCGCCCATGCTGTGGGCGACCACCAAGAACGTCCCTCCCTGCGCGAAAGTCTTCGTGCAGCGATGTCCGCCGCCGTCCGCGATGCCGTTCGTCGCGTTGACGATTTCGTTCGCAACCTCTCCCGCGGCCTGCGCCTCCCAATAGGGGCGCGTGCCGTTGTAGCCCACGACGTAGTAGGGCGTGGCAAAGCTTTTGGTCGCCGTGCGCACAAAATCGTGCGAGCCGTTCACCCAGTAGTTGCGCGCGGAGGTGTAGCTGGTAAACGTGTTGGTGTCGGTCTGCTTGCCGTGAACGAAAATCAAGCAGGGCTGGGCGTTTGCGGCACTCGTGGCACTTACGAAAATTGCCGCGACCCCGATCGCCAAAGCGAACAGGGCGGTGCGAATCCTTCGGTTCTGCATTCTTCTCTCCTCGTTGGGTCTCTCTGTAAGAAGAGTGCGCGCCGACGAGGGGAGTGCGCAGCGGCAACCCCGGCCAATCTGGAGCCCCGGTTCGCCATCCCCGACAAAAGAGCCTACGGGGATTGAGGATCGGCGAGCCGCCGCGGCGGTTCGATCCCTAAATAAGCGGCAGCCCGACGAGCGACGTCCGTGTTCTTCACCTCGCCGAGCGGCTGCTTCCTCACTCCTCGGCCGAGTGCCAAATAGATCCCGGCGAGACGGCGGTCGCCGGACCCTGCCTGATAGAGGTGGCCGTGCATGCCATAGACGTCGGTCGGCGCGATGATCGCTCCCTCCGGAATCGGCTTTTCGGCGAAGAGGATTCCGGAAGCCGCGAACAGCACGAGGTCGCCACTGTTCGGATGATCGAGGCCGATCGGGCCCAGCTGGCCGTGGGAAAACACCTTGTCGATCGCCCGTTGGCCCTGGACTTCGAGGTCGGCGAAACGGCCGGACAGATCGGCGAGGATCTTCTCTCGCTCGTCCGGGGGAACGCCGGGGGCCAGGTAGACGTGACTTACGCCGCCGTTGCTGATCGCGAGAGCCTTGGACGCCGCGGGATCGACCCGACCGTCCGGGCCGAGCTTCGCGTAACCCGCATCGCGCAGCAACGCGTTGGGGTCGATCCGGGCGAACACCGGGGTCATGCCGTGATCGCTCACGATCAGGACCGTGGTGGTCGAAAGATCGACCGACTTGAGCAGCCGGGCGAGCCCGCGGTCGGCTCCCTGCCAGACTTTCGTGCGCGCGGCGGCGAAGGCGTCGCGGCGCTCCGGGGAAAACCCCGGCTGCCGCGGTTCCTCCAGCAACAGCTCGTGGCCCGCCTCGTCGATCGTCGGCACGTAACCGAGGAGCAGGTCCCAATCCGGGCGGCTCGCGGCGTAAGCGAGTCCATCGTAGAAGAAATCGCCGAAGCGCACCGCCTGATCGGTCCAGGTCGCCAGATCGATCCCCGGCTTGCCCTCCCAGGTGGCCTCGAGCGCATCGCCATCCGGCGGACCGGGCCAGATCAGGCCACGGCGTGCGAGATCGGCCGCCACTTCGGACGGGTACCCCTTTCCCGCATAGGTAAAGCCCCAATCCCCGCGCCGCCTCGGGCCGGTGTCGTCGGCCCCCGGGAAGGTCCACACCCCCGACCGTTTCCCCTGTCGCCGGACCGCCTCCCAGAGCGTCTCGGTGCCGATCGGCGCGGCAAAACCGCTCGCCCGCTCGCCCCACGGAGTGCCGGAAGGATGGAAGTTGTTGCTCACGATCCCGGTCGTCGCGGGAGGAAAACCGGTCGCAAGCGAGATGTGGTTCACGGCGGTGAGCGTCGGATCGACCGGGGTGAGCGACGACGCCACCTGGCCTTCGTCGAAGAAGCGGGAAAAGCCCCCGGCTTCGAGCTCTCCCGCCCGGTGGCGGCGATGAAGCTCGACCGCGGAGGCGCCGTCCAAAGAGATCAAAATGACGCGGCCGGCGCCGGCCGGCGGAGTAGCGAGCGGCGGCGGCGCGGGGGCCGTCCGGCAGGATACGGCGAGGAAGAGGGCGGCGAGGACCGCCGGGAGGGAGAGGTGACGTGGCCCGCGCATGCAGGGCATTATGACCGGGGCAAGCGAAGCTCGTGTGACGCGATCTATCGGCCCGTCGAGCCGAAACCGCCGGAACCGCGGTCGCTGTCGTCCAGCGCCTCGGCCTCCTGCCACTCGACGCTCTCGACCCGGGCGAAAACCAACTGGGCGATGCGGTCGCCGCGCCGGACCGCAAACGGCTCGGCGCCCTGGTTGATCAGGATTACTCCGACCTCGCCGCGATAGTCGCTGTCGATCGTGCCGGGGGCGTTCAGAACGCCGACCCCGTGGCGCAACGCGAGACCGCTGCGCGGCCGGACTTGGCCCTCCCAACCCCAGGGGATCTCAAGAAAAAGGCCGGTCGGCACCAGGGCGCGGGCACCGGGTGCCAGGATTAGCTCGTCGCCGAGCGCGGCGCGCAGGTCGTATCCCGAGCTTCCCGGGGAGGCGAGAGCGGGCGGTGGCAGATCGCGCGCTTCGGGGGCGCGACGGAAACGGACGAGAGCCATCAGCCCTCACCCCCGAGCAAAACAAACCTCAGGAGGGAGGCGGCTCATTGGGATCGGGCGGCAGGCCTCGGGGGACTCCGAACGCCCCTCCCCCGGCCCCCCCCTCTGCTCCGCCGCCGTTCGGTGGATTCGGCGTCTGGAGGTCTCCCGGCCCGGGTAGGCCCGGCTGATTCCCCGCACCACCCGGCTGAGGAATCGGCGGGGCGCTTTGAATGCCCAGCCATTTCGGCCACGGGCGGCCGAGCCAGCGGGTGCTTTCGCCTTGCGGAGCGGCGGCTTGCACTCCATCCACACCGGGTGGCACCCCAAAGCTCTTCTGCTGCGCCACGAGCTGCCAGCGGAATTGCCACTGGTCGTAGCGTTCCTGCTGGAACCAGACCATCGCGGAGTGCTTATGGCTCTTGCTGGTGACCCCTTCGATCGGCCCGATCGTCAGCTTTTCCTTCTGTTCGGTGGTGAGGAACCCGGAACCCCCTTCGGCGGTTTCGGCATCGACATTCCCGGAGGGATCGGAATTGGAGCCCGAGCCCTTCTCGCTGCCGGGATCTTTCGGATCGCCCGCTTCGGCGTTTTCATCGCCCTGTCCTTCTTGGCCTTTGGGCGTGAGCGAGCCGGGAACCTGTTGGACGCCCTCGTAGAGGATCTTCCACTTGCCGTCCTCGGTCATCGGATCTTTCCACAGCTGGCGAATGCAGCGCGGCTTGGCCTCCAGCAGCTCTTCGATTCGCACCGGCGCGCGCTGAAAGCGGATGCGGAAGACGCGGATTGCCTCGGCGTATTGCAGGCCCCGGAAGATCAGCTCCTCTTCCTTGTCGTGCTGGATGATCCGGCTCCAAAGCGGCAGCGAAGCCGCGACCAGAATGCTCATCACCGTGATCGCGACCATCAGGATGACCAGGTTGTAGCCGGCCTCGGCACGGTTTGCGCCGCGCGTCTTCATTGCGCCTTTCCGATCTCGGCCCGGAACCGGCTACCAGTCCGCATAGGGCGTGCCGTCGAGGGCCGTGAGCGGCGAGCCCGAATGAACGTCGATGATGCCCGGCCCGTCGCCCAGCTCGGTCTCGGCCGGCGGAGCGTCCGGACTGACTTCTTCGAGCACCAGAACCCAGGTGTCGCTGTGCTTGGTGATCGGATCGACCGGGACCTTGCGCAGATAGCCCTTGGTCACCAGCTCTTCGAGCGTCGGCGGATAATTGCCCCGGTCGCCGTGGTACTGGTCGATCACATCGCGCATGGTGCGCAGGTTGGTCTTGAGCACCGATTCGTTCGCGCGCCGCGGCACCTGGCGTAGCGCGGGCATCGCGATCGTCGCCAGAATGCCGATGATCGCGATCACGATGATCAACTCCAAAAGGGTGAAGCCGGATTCTTTTCTCGCGGGTTTTTTCATCGGCTCACCACTTGGTATAAGGAACTCCGTTCAGACCTACACCTGCGGAAAGCGAATACACGTCGTATACGTTTTCGCCCCCCCACGACGTTTCGTCGGGCTTGTCCTGGTAGCTGCGCAAGCCCCACTCGTCCTTGCCGGTCATCGGATCGACTGGAATGCGGCGCAGGAACTTCGCTTTCTTGTTGATCTGGCCGACCACGTCCACCCCTTCGACCAGGATCTCGAGCTTCTTCGGATAGCCGTCCGTGTTGAGATCGACCGGAATCAGCCCGGAGTCGCTATAGCGCTTGTACTCGTCGATCGCGAAGCGCATCTCCCGCAGGTGCTGCCGCAGGTCGAGCTCCTTGCTGCGCTTCGAGGCGAATTTGGCGATCGGCAGGGTGACCGCGGCGAGGATCGCGAGAACGGCGGCCACCATCACCATTTCGGCAAGGGTAAAACCCCCGGCTTTGCGATCAATCGTGCGCATGGTCGATCCTCCTCGTCAAAGTCAAAGCCCGCGGCCGGAGACGCTTCCCACCGGCGAAACCGCCAGCGGCTCGCGCGGCACGATGGCCGCTTTGGGAGCGGGCGGGACTGGCGCGAGCGGCGCGGGCGGCTCGCGATCCTGGCCGCCCCGGCCGTCACGCCCTTCGGAGCCTCCCCCGCCGACCGTCACCTCGGCCGGACGCAGGCGGACCGGACCGATCTGGCGCAGACCGGGGTCCTTCGCTTCCCCTTGCACGAACGAGACCGCCGAGGAGCCTTCGCCCACGGCGCGGAAGACGATTCGCGCGACCGTGCCCGATCCTGCGACCCCCGGCCCCTTGCCGAACTGGCTCGCGCCGAGCACCAATTCTCCCGGGTGCGAGCTGTCGGAAAGCACCTGCGAGCGCGTCGGATCGCCGAGGAAATCGCCGGCCTCGACCCGCTCGACGCGCAGCACCGCGGGATCGAACCGTAGGGTGACGGGCAGGTGCCCCACCGGCACGAGGGCCGCGACGTCGAGCGTGAGGGTCAGGCGGTCGCCCATCCGGACTTCCGCCCGCTCCGGCAGGAGCGACAGCCGGACGGCCGGCTCGCCGTTGGTCGCAACTCCCGAAATCGCGGTCGCCGCAAGCGCGGTATCGGCCGCGTCCGCCGCCTTGCGGCGAGCGACCAGCACCCGCTGGCCATCGGCCGAGAGGGCCGCGGCGATCAGCTCGTCGGCCTGCCGCTCCAGATCCGAAACGCCCGGCGGCGGCTCTTCCTCCGCCGGCTCCTTGGTCTCCGGCTGCTTGAAGATGTCGCTCGGCCCCGTGGGCGTCGGGGCGAATTGCGGCTGCTGCGGCGGCTGGACCTGCGGCTGATCCTGCGGCACGGCCACCCCGGCGAGACCCGAGGGACCGTCTTCCGGCCGCAGTCCGCGCGGCAGCTGCTGCAGGCGGCGGCGGATCACGTCCTGGATCTCTTCCGGGGTGCCGGCGTTGCCGTCGAACGGCCCTTCCTCCGTCCCTTCGATGCGCGGGCTGCCGCCGCGGAACGAGATGTTCGCCTCGGTGCCGACCCAGATCGGCAGCAGGTCCTCTTCGGTGATCTCGGCGTTCCGGATAATGTGCGGCGTGAGCGTCAGGATCACGTCCTGGCGCTGGTTTTCGCCCTTCTTGTTGGAGAACAACCGGCCGAGCACGGGGATCTCGGACAGGCCGGGAATGCCGCTCTCGGAGGATTTCTCGTCGGTGCGGAGCAGGCCGGCGAGGAAGTTGGTCTCGCCGTCCTTCAACCGGATCTTGGTGTCGATCGTGCGGGTGCCGATCACCGGCTGTGACTGGCCGCCCGCCGCCTGGATCTCCCGGCTGATGTCGGAGACCTCGACCTTCACCTTGAGCGTGATCTCGCGGTTGTGGTGGACGCGCGGCTCGATGTCGAGCTTGATGCCGACGTCCTGGTACTGGAACGAGGTGATCGGCGCAGTGATCAGACCGCCCTGGCCGGGCGTCTGGGCCGAGAACTGGGTGAGCGGAATCGGCACCCGGTCGCCGATCGTGAGGCTCGCCTTCTCGCCTTCGGAGATCCGCAACTGCGGCTTCGCCAGGAGCTGCGCATCGCTGTTGGTTTTGACGAAGTTGTAAAGGAAATTGGGGATCGTCAGCACCCAGTTGCTCTGGTTCAGGTACTGCAGATCGGACAAACGGAGCTTCGGCGCCGAGTCGCCGGTGCCGCCGAGGTCGAGGCTCTGGGTGATCGAGGTCGAGCTGAGCGCCATTCCGAGCTCGCGCAGGCGGCCGGTGTTGATCTGCAGCAGCTCGACGTCCACCACCACCTCGGCCTTCGACTTGTCGTTGGCCTCGATGATCTTTTCCGCCACCTTCACCTTGTCGGCCGTGTCGCGCAGGATGATCGCGTTCAAGCTCTCGTTGGTGGCGATCTTCCGCGCGTCGATCAGGCTGCGCAGGATGGTGGTCATGTCCTTGACGTCGGCGTTCGACAGGAAGAACGTCTGGATCACCAGATCCTCGTAGGTGCGCCGGTTTTGCGGCGTATCGGCGGCGATCAGGATGGTCCCCTCGTCGAGCACCTTGTAGAAGTGACCGGCCGAGCGCATCAGGACCTCGAGCGCGTTCTGCGCGGTGACGTCCTTGAGCTCGATCGCGATCTCCTGGTCTTTGAGGTTCGGATCGAACAGCACGTTGATGCCGTACGCCTTGGCGAGCGCGCGGTAGATGTCGAAGATCGACACCGGCTGCGGAAAATCGAGCGAGATCGGCTGGTTGCTGCGCGGATTGAGCTGTGGCGGCTGCGGCCGGGTGCCGCGGTTCTTCGCCTTCAGCTCATCGAGGGTCGGCGCCTCCCGGTTCTGCGCCGCGAGCGCCCGGCGGACGGCTTCCAGTTCGGCCTGGGCGTACTGGTTGGTCGGATCGAGCTGAACCGCCTGCTGGAGCTCGATCAGCGCCCGGTCGGGCACGCCGGCCGCGCGGAAATCCTTCCCCTTCTTGAAGTGCTCCTGGGAGGCTCGGATCTTGGCGCGCAACAGATCGGTGCGAATACTCAAGTTGGAAGGATCGCTTTCCAACGCCTTCAAATAGGCGACCACGGCGTCGTCCCAGCGGCCGAGCTGAGAAGCGATCTCCGCCTCCCTGTAGGTTCGATAGCTCGTACAGCCGGTCACGATCAAGACCGAGGCGAGCAAAAGGGTCCGGCATCCGCGCATCGCGTGCTCCTAGAGAATTTGACGCTCAACGACCGACGGCCAGGCGTAGCGCCGGCACGTCGGGAAATTCGAGGTATTTGATATCGACCGATTCGTAGCCGATCTTCGCCACCCGGAACTTGGCGAGGATGACATCCCCCTCGCGGGCGTTGATGATCGTCTTGCCGTCGGAAAACGTGGCCAGCGGCCGGTTTTTCGGACCGAAGCTGCCGAGGTACTTGAAGGTGAATTTCGGCGGCTTCGGCCGCGCGGCCTCTTCGGCAGCCAAGCGCTGCCGCTCCGCGGCCTCTCGGGCCGCCTGCTCCAAGGCTAAGCGCTCCCGTTCGCGCTCCTCCGCGGTCTGCACATGGGGGGGAGGCGCGGGAGGCGGAGGAGGCACGTAGAAGCGCCATGGATCGCGCCCCACGGGAGGGTTGTGCGGAACCCGCGAGAGCGACCCGAGAGCCAGCTCGGCGACCTCGGAGGTGCCCGCTCCCGCCGCCTTGGTGTCCGTGCTCGCACGAGCCGGCCCGAGCGATTCCTCGCCTCCGGACCACGGCACGTAGCGCACGATCAGGACGAGCACCAGCACCCCGAGCGCCACGAGCAGCCAGCGCTGCCTTTCCGTGCTCATTCGTCACCTCCGGCGGTGCGCGGTTTTTGCGGGGCGGCGAGCGCCAGATCGGCCGGTGACTTGACCCCGGAGGCTCTCGGCGCGGCCGCCGGACGGGAAGGGGCCGCAAACGGATTGTTTTCATCCAGGGCGAACAGCGTCGATAGCTTGAGGTCGATCCGCAGCTCCGCGCCAGCCTTGTCCTCGGCGGAGGCCAGGTCCACCTCTTCGATGGTGATGAACGAGTCGCCGGATTCGAGCAGGTCGAAAAACCGGCGCAGCGCGGCGTAGGTGCCGCCGACCGTGAAGTTGAACGACCGGCGGACCAGGCCGAAATCGTCGATTCGCTCTTCCGGATAGGAGATCGCTTTCGGATCGAGGCCCGCCTTGCGCGCCAGGTTCTGCACTTCGGCGATGATCGACGTCAGCCGTCGCTTGCGGGTCGAGAAACGGTCCTGATAGAGCTGGCGGATGCCCGCGCGGCTCGCCCGCGCCCGTTCGATCCCCGCGGCCACTTCGCGCTCGCGATCGCCGAGACCGGCCAGCTCGGCACGATCCGCGGCGAGCCGCTCCTCCAAGTCGCCGACCCGGTTCGCATAGCCGAGCCGGTAAACCCCGAACGCCACCAGGTTCAACATGAAGAAAATCAGCACCGGAGCCCAGACCCAGGCCCGTTCGCGCCAAACGCGGTCCGGACTCTTCATCGTCCCTCTCCTACGGCCGGCGCGACGGGTGAAACCGGGGGTGCGAAGGAGGAGGACGCCGCGGCCTGGGCCGCGGCGACCTGCGGCAGGTAGTCCACGCTCAGCTTGAACTTGATCAACCCGCTCTCGTCCTCCTGCTGGTTTTGCGGATCGGGGTCGGCGAATTCGGCACGGGCGAAGAGATGATCGACGAACAGCAGCATCGCCTGGACGCTCTTGGCCTCGCCGTCGATCTCCAGCGGAATCCGGTCGCCGGTGGCCGGCTTCTTGGCCGCGGCGCTCGGCCGGCTTCTCACGTCGCCGGTGGTCGGGGTGAGCGAGAGCAGCCGCACGTCGCTCGGCAGCTCGCGCGCCAACCGGTCGAGCAGCGTGCTCCACGAAAACGTCCGTTCGGCGATCCGCTGATTGAGAAAACCGACCTGCAGGTTCTGCCGGTCAAGGTCGAAGCTCTGGAGCTGATGGGTCAGATCGCTGATCCGCCGTTCGACCTGCTCGCGCTGGGCGATC
>DATMZU010000340.1:0-2580 GCA_035607435.1 Thermoanaerobaculia bacterium
CCACGCCCTGCTGCGGATCGAGGTGCGCCCCGACGTCTGGGTGCCGCTGTCGCTCTACGGCGCCGACGACTTCGCCCACGCCTCGATCGCCAAAGTGCGCCTCGAATCGGGCACCGCGCAACCCGCCGCCGGTGCGATCCGGATCGAACGCAACGGCCGGCACATCTCCAACCTCGACACCGGATCGGTCGCCCGCGTCCGGATCGGCGAACGGAATCTCGATGTTCCGATCGACGGCGTGGTGTTCGATCCGGCCCAGGCTCCGGCCACCCAGGACCACGTCATCTACGCCTACACCGATCCGCGGACGTTCGCCGCGCTCAGCGGCGAGACCCCGGGACGACGGCTCCTGATTCGCTGGAAGAACGTCCATTCCAAAGCGGAGGTCGAAAAGGCGCTTATGACTCTCCGCGCCTCCTGGGAGGGCACGGGGTCTGCAGTCGCCTCGGTCAACGTTCCCGCCTTTCTCGAACACCCTCACCAGTGGCAGCTCAACCTGCTGATCGCGATCATCGGCACGATCGGTCTTCTCGCCTTCTTGCTCAGCTCCGTCTTGGTGAGTCAGGTCGTAGCCGCCCTCCTGGCGAAACAGACCCGGCAAGTGGGTATCCTGAAGGCGGTGGGCGCCACCCGCTCGCGGATCATGCGCATCTACGCGCTCTATCTCGCCCTCTTCGCCGTCGCCTCCGGCCTGGTGGCGATCCCCTTGGCGGTGGCCACGGGCTATCGCTTCTCGACGTTCTGCGCCGGCCTCCTGAATTTCGAGATCCTCACCACCCGGCTGCCGGGAGAGGTTCTCGCCGCCCTGATCGTCGCCGCCCTCGTTCTCCCCTTCCTGTTCGCCGGGCCGACGCTTCTTCGGGCCGGGCGAATCAGCGTCCGCGAAGCACTCGCCGAACCGCGGATTCAGCTGCGCAGGCGGCTCTCGCAGCGCACGGCCATCACCATCCTCGCCACCGCCCTCGGCGTGGCGATCTTTTCGACCGGATTCAACATCCGCCAGAGCCTGTTCGAATTCCTCGCGTCCACCCGCGATTCGATGCGCTTCGACCTTCAGGTGGCGACCACGCGCCCGGTGCCGCGCGAAGCGTTCTCCCGCGCGCTCGCCGGGCTTTCCGGCATCGACCGAACGGAAACCTGGACCGGCGGCAAGGGCGAGCTGCAAACCGAGGTGGCGGGTACCTCCGACGGCATCGGCATCGTCGCCCTCCCCCTCCGTTCGCAGATGGTTGCGCTACGCCTGGTCGAAGGGCGCTGGCTTGAGTCGCCGTCGGAACCCGAGGCGGTGTTGAACCAAGCCGCCCTCCAGCTCTTCCATCAACCGAAGATCGGCCAGGTTCTCTCCCTGCGCATCGAAGGAAAAGAACGCCAGGCGCGCTTGGTGGGCGTCGCCGAAGAGATCGACAAGCCGAAGATCTATCTCGCCCAAACGTTCTACGACCGCTGGGCAAACCCCGAGCACCAGGTGAATTCGCTCCTACTCACCGCCAAGGACCAGAGCTTCCGCGGCGTGATGGCGCTCAAAAAAGAGATCGAGCGCTCGGTCGCCGTTTCCGACCTCCCCATCCTCTTCGTCATGTCGCGCGCCGAACGGACGAAGATCATCGCCGACCACCTGAACATCATCCTAATGACCCTTCTGATCCTCGCCTTCCTCGTCCTCTGGGTGGCAGCTCTCGGAATGGCGTCGGCCACCTCGATTACCGTGATGGAACGCACACGAGAGATCGGAGTCCTCCGCGCGATCGGCGCCACGCCCGGCCGGATCATCTCTCGATTCGTCACCGAAGGAATGACTACGAACCTCGCGGGAGTGGCCCTCGGGCTGATTCTCTCCTGGCCGCTCAGCCAAGTCGCCTCCGCCTTCTTCGGCAAGCTGATGCTCGGCGAAGGCGCCGCCTTGCGCTACGCGTGGAGCCCCGTCGGCTTCGTCATCACGGTGGCGACGTCGATCGTCTTCGGGCTGCTGGCGACACGGCTGCCGGCCGGGGCGGCGGTGAAGCTTTCGACGCGGGAGGCGTTGGCTTACGAATAGGGAGCTTAGTCCCCAGCGACAGGGATCGACTCGGCCTCGGCGGTGGGCGCCGCCCGATTTGACTCGCCGACTTCTATCGGCCGGCCGGGGTGTTGGTCTAGACTCGTCCGAGACTCGAGAATCACCAGGAAAAGCATGAAGCCTTCGCCGTAACAGTGCCGCGGGAACGGGTGGCGGAACGCCCCCGGTTCGCGCTTCAGCGTTTCCACGTCCGAGGACGAAAGGGGAACTCCGATGGCGGAGCAGCGGAAGAGTCGCGAAGAGCTGATCCAGCAGGACATGAAGGATCTCCATCGCCTGGGCTACGCCCAGCAGCTGTTCCGCGAGATGGGCGGGTTTTCGAACTTCGCGATCTCGTTCTCGATCATCTCGATTCTGACCGGCGCGATCTTGCTGTTCGGCTTCGGACTGCGATTCGCCGGGCCGATCATCAACACCGTCGGCTGGCCGGTGGTCAGCCTGTTCGTGATGATCATCGCGGCCTCGATGGCAGAGCTGGCCTCCGCCTACCCGACTGCCGGCGGCCTCTACTTCTGGGCGCACCG
>DATMZU010000191.1:0-10617 GCA_035607435.1 Thermoanaerobaculia bacterium
CGAGATGATCGTGGTCTGTTCCCCAACCGAGTTGTTGGAGCTGTCGGGATCGATCATCGGATTCACCACGTTGATCGTGGCCGTATTCGTGACCACCCCCGGGGTAAGGCCCGCCGTCACCGTGACGGTGATCGCCGGAGCCGCGCCATTGGGGAAGTCGGGACCGGCGACCGCGGTGCGGCTGCAGGTGACGACGCCGGCCGCTTCGCCGCAGGTCCAGCCGGTGCCCGTGGCCGAAACGAACGTCGAGCCGGCCGGGAGCGTGCTGGTGACGGTGAGCGGGCGATCGGTGCCCGAGCCGCCGTTGGTGGCGGTGAGGGTATAGCTGTAGTTGGTGCCGGCGAGCACCGGATCGGCGGAATCGGTCTGCGTGATCGAGCCGTCGAGCTTGAACCAGCCGATGTCCTGGAAGTGCTCGAACGCCAGGTCCACGTCATTGACCGGCGGATTCAAATCGGCGTTGATCGCCGGTTCCATCAGGCTGTTCGGGAAGTGGCTCGTATCCCAGTGGGAGATCGACGAGCCGGGGGCGACCGGGTTGAGCGCCGCGAGCAGCGCGCGGTTCGAGCTGTCGGCGCCCGCGCGCTGGGTGAGATCGAGCAGCAAGGTGGCGTTCAAGGTGGCGATGTTCGCCTTGAACGTATTGCCGTCGTCGAGCGAGACGCGTCCCGACGGGATGGTGATCGTGGCGTCGGTGCCGCCCAGGCCGGCCGGCGGGCAGCCGGCGACGTTGTCGGCGACGATGACCGCGGTGGCGCCGGCGAGCTGCGCGTTCTTCACCTTGATCGTGAAGCCGCAGGTGCCGCGATCGAGGAGCGCGATGTTGCCCGCGACCGCCGCGGCGTTGGTGAACGCCGTGCAGCCGTCGGTGGTGCTCGGACCCGCCCCGTCCGCCGGGTCGAGGCCGATGACGACGTTGCCGGTGACGCCCCCGGCGGTGAGAGCCGGGCCGAACGCCGCGGCGCCGAGCTGATACAAGCCGGCGATGCCGCCGGGGGTGTTGACCTTCACGAACGGTGCTCCGGATTGCAGCGCGCCGGCCGCGACGGCCGAGGTCACGTGGGGTCCCGTCCAAACGATCTGGCCGCAGCGGATGGCCGAGGCGGCGATCGCCGCGTCGTTGGCGTTGGTCGGGTTGATCTGCGCCCAGGTCTGGCCGAGTGTGTTGTCGCGAGTGAACTGCGAGTAGACGTCGGTCTGGAACGGCGGGCCGGCGTTGGCGCCGGACGACTCGGTGACGAAGTTGGCGAAGCCGAGGCCGTGGCCGAACTCGTGGAGGAGAACGGTCACCAGGTCGGTGTTGGCGCCGTGCATGGCGTCGAAGCCGTAGTACCAGCCAATGCCGCCCAGGCAGGCCACGTTGCCGTTCAAGCTGCTGTTGAAGCGCGCGATGATGTCATCGGCGTTCGAGTTGGTCGGCCCCGGCGCGAGGTCGGTGCCGGTGAGCTTGTTCGCCAGCGCCACCGCGTACCAGGTGGCCGGAAAGTCCTCGTTGGTGAAATCCGAGAAGATCTGGATCGCGCCGGCCGAGCCGAGCACGGCCGAGGTGGCGGTGCAGGTGAGCGGGTCGAACGTCGCCTGGATGTAGATCGTCTGGTCGCTGTCGATCAGGCTGCCCCAGAGGTCGGCGGCGAACTGGAAGGCGTTCAGGCGCTGCTGACCGACGGTGATGCCGTTGTTGCCGCCGACCGGGGCGGCGGGGGTCGGGTCGTTGAAGCCTTCGCCCGCGCCGTCGTTGTTGACGATCACGAACGTGGTGGCGCCGGCCGGCGCAAAACTCGCGGCCAGGCAGAGGGCGCCGAGGACGAGGAGGGCGGAGAGCGTGCGGGAAAGCATCGTACGCATCGAGCTACTCCGTTTCCAGACCGTTGAGGGTGGGGACCAGGCGCGGCGCGGACAGAAGCGCGTTCACGGCCTCGTCCGGAGTTTCGGCGCAGGTCATCTGCTGCTTGCCGTTCGGGCCGAGGGTGAGGACCGAAACGCTCTGAAAACGGCCCTGCAGGTTCAGGCTCTTCATGCCGTTCGGATAGGTCTTTCCGACCAGGCCGACGGTCGATTCGACGACCAGCTTCGAGATCTGGCTGCGGATCGCGGCCAGCTGCTCGGGCGACGGCCGGTCGGTGACCCGTCCGGTGGCGGGATCGAGGAAGATCCATAGGCCGGGCGCGACCTCGCCGAGCCCCGAGGCGAGCTCGGGGGCGCTGTTCGGGGAGGGTGCGGCGGCGGCGTCGGTCTGCGCGGTGACGGCGAGCGGGGCGAGCCCCACGCAAACCAGGGTCACCGCCCAGACGAGCAGACGCGCTCGCCGTGACAAGGGGCAAAAGTCTTGCATCGATCGACCTCCGGAATCGGGAAGTAGTTAAGCGGAACGCGGCGCGAAGATCAGACCGCAATTCGGGTGGCAACGAGTGTCGCTCTTCTATCCTATCGGGGCCGTTCGATTCAAGAGCATTCGTCCCCTGAGGCCGCAGTTTTTCTGATCTTTTGCCTCATCGTCCGCCTGAATCTCAAGAAGAGGCGATTAGTTGAGATTAGAAGCCTTTTCGCCCACTTCCCGCCGCCGCTTGAGTTTGTAGACCGCGGGGTAGACCAGCAGCTCCAGGACGAACGAGGTGGCGAGGCCGCCGATCATCGGCGCGGCGATCCGCTGGAGGACGTCCGCTCCCGCCGAGCGGGTCCAGAGGATCGGCAACAGGCCGCAGAACGCCGCGGCGACGGTCATCAGCTTCGGCCGGGCGCGTTTGACCGCGCCGTGGACGATCGCCTCGTCCATCTCCTCGGTGGTCCGCAGCCGGCCGGCGGCGCGCGCCTCGTTCCACGACAGGTCGAGGAACAGGAGCATGAACACCCCCGTCTCGGCGTCGAGCCCGAGCAGCGCGATCATCCCCACCCAGGCGGCGACCGAGACCTGGTAGCCGAGCAGCCAGAACAGCCAGACCGCGCCGACGCACGAGAACGGCACCGCGAGCATCACCAGCGTCGCCTTCCAGGCCGCGCCGGTATTGGCGAGCAGCAGGACGAAGATCAACCCGAGGGTGATCGGCACCAGCAGGCGCAGCCGCCGCCGCGCCGTGAGCAGATGCTCGTACTGGCCGCTCCAGCCCAGGCTCACCCCCGGCGGCAGCTTGAGATCGCGGGCGACCGCGGCACGCGCCGCCTCGACGAAGCCGCCGAGATCGCGGCCCGCAACGTCGATATAGACATAGCCGGTGAGAAAACCGTTCTCGTCGCGGATCATCGACGGGCCGGAGACGATGGAAAGATCCGCCACCTGGCCGAGGTCAACCCGGGCGCCGACGGGCGTATCGATCGTCAGACGGGCGAGCGCCTCCGGCGTGTCGCGCAGCTCGCGCGGCAGGCGGACGGTCACGGGAATGCGGGCTCTGCCGTCGAGCAGGGTCGAGACCTGTTCTCCTCCCGCCGCCGTGGCGATCAGGCCGTTCAGCTGCTCGATCGTGAGCCCGTAGCGCGCGAGATCGGCGCGCCGGGGCGTGACGTCGAGAAACAGGCCGCCGGCCGTCCGTTCCGCGAAGACCCGGGCGGCGCCCGGCACGCGCGAGAGGATCGTCTCGACCTCCGTGCCCACGCGCTCGATCTCGGCGAGGTCGGCGCCGTAGACCTTCACCCCCACGGGGGTCCGCAGACCGGTCGAGAGCATCAAAATCCGAGTCTGGATCGGCTGGAGCCAGGAATTCGTGACGCCGGGCGCGCGGATCGCCGCGTCCATCTCGGCGATCAGCTCCTCGCGCGAGATCCGGTCGGGCCAGAGCGCGGCAAACGGCGGTCGTGCCCACGCTTGGGCCCATTGCGGAATGTGGCCCGACCACCAGCGCGGCTTCTCTCGCCAAGCGCTCTGGGGCTTGAGCACCACCGTGGTTTCGACCATCGACAGCGGCGCCGGATCGGTGGCGCTCTCGGCGCGGCCGGCCTTGCCGAAAACCCTTTCGACTTCCGGGAAACCCTTGAGAATGCGGTCCTCCGCCGTGAGCAGCCGTTGCGCTTCGCCGATCGAAAGGCCAGGCAGGGTGATCGGCATGTACAGGAGCGTTCCCTCGTCGAGCGGCGGCATGAACTCGGTGCCGAGCGATAAATACGCCGGTACGCTGGCCGCGACCAGCAACACCGCCGCGCCGATCGTCGTCCACGGGTGGCGAAGCACGAAACGGCAGGCCGGCTCGTAGATTTTCGCCACGCCGCGCTGGACCGGATGATGGCTCTCCGCGCGATAGGTGCCGACGCCCAGCGTGGTCGCGATCCGCGCGAGCCACCGCGGCCGGAACGTGAACGGTTCGGCGCGCGCAAACAGCATGCGCAAGGCCGGATCGAGCGTGATCGCGAGCAGGGCGGCCACCGCCATCGTAAGGTTTTTGGACGCCGCGAGCGGCCGGAACAGGCGGCCTTCCTGGCCGGAGAGCGCGAACACCGGCAGGAACGCGACCGCGATCACCAGGAGCGAAAAGAACACCGACGGACCGACCTCTTGGAGCGCCCTCAGGCGCACGTCGGCGAAGGGTTCTTTCTTTCCCCCCTCCTGCCAGAGGTGGATTCTTTGGTAGGCGTTTTCCACTTCGACGATCGCGCCGTCCACCAGCACGCCGATCGAGATCGCGATGCCGGCGATCGACATCAAATTGATTTCCAATCCGAGCGCCGAAAAGGGCAAGAACGCGAGCAGCACCGCGATCGGCAGCGTCACGATCGGCACGATCGCGGACGGGAAATGCCAGAGGAAGAAAAGGATCACCAGCGCCACCACGATCATTTCGATCACCAGCTCGTGGCGCAGGGTATGGATCGTCGCGCGGATCAGCGTCGAGCGGTCGTAGGTGGGCACGATCTCCACCCCGGCGGGGAGGCTCGCGCCCAACTCCGCGAGCCTCGCCTTCACCCTGTCGATCGCGGCGAGGGCGTTTTCGCCATGGCGGATGACGACGATCGCGCCGACCGCGTCGCCCGTGCCGTCCAGGTCCGCGGCGCCGCGCCGGAGCGCCGGGCCGAGGGCGACGTTCGCCACGTCACCGAGCAAAATCGGCGCGCGCCCCGGCTCGGCGCGGACCACGGCGCTCCGCAGATCCGCTTCGGAACGGGCGAGGCCCCGCCCGCGGACCATGATTTCGGCGCCGCCCGCTTCGATCAGCCGGCCGCCGGTCTCGACGTTGGCGCCGCGGACCGCGCCCACCAGATCGCCGAGCGAGAGGCCGTACGCCTGCAATCGGGCCGGATCGGCGGTCACCTGCATCTCCGGCGGCAGGCCGCCGACCGAGGCGACCTCGGCGACGCCCGGCACCGCTTGGACCGCGAAGCGCAGCGTCCAATCCTGAAGCTGCCGCAGGTCGGTCGAGGACATTTTTCCCGAGCGATCGACCAGCGCGTACTGATACACCCAGCCGACCCCCGAGGCGTCGGGACCCAGCTCCGTTCTCACCCCTTCCGGCAGATCCACTTTCGCCAGCTGTTCGAGCACGCGGGAGCGCGCCTCTCCGGTATCGGTCCCCTCCTCGAAAATCGCGTAGACGTAGGAGAAACCGAAATCGGAAAAGCCGCGCACCGCCTTCACCCCCGAGGTGCCGAGCAGAGCGGTCGTGAGCGGATAGGTGACTTGGGCTTCGATGCGATCGGGGGACCGGTCCCAGCGCGAGAAGACGATCACCTGCGGGTCCGACAGGTCGGGCAGCGCATCGAGCGGAATGCGGCCGAGGGCGGCGACGCTGAGCAGGATCAGCGCGCCGACGGCGAGCAGCACGAACAGCGGATGGCGCGCCGAAGCGCCGATGATCCGGGCGATCATCGCGGCTCCTTGGGGGGCGGTATTGAGGACGGTGTCGGTGCCGGCAGCGCGCCGCGCAGGCGGCTTTCGGCGTCGAGCAGGAAGGCGGCCTGGGCCGCGACCCGCTCGTTTTCCTTGAGGCCGGAAAGGATTTCCGCCCGTCCGCCGACCCGCGCGCCGACCGTCACCTCGCGCGGAGCGAATCGGCCGGGGGCCGTCTCGACGAAGGCGAGAGTCCGCTCGCCCGTGGGCAGGAGACCCGAGTCGGGGATCGTGAGCGCCTCGCGCCCCGGCTCCGCCAGCTCGACGAACGCCGACATGCCGGGTTTGAGCGCCAGATCGCCGTTGGCGAAGGCGACGCGGACGGTGAGCGTCCGGTTGACGGAATCGAGCAGCGGCAGGATCGCGATCAGTCGGCCGGTGCGGCTCTCGCCCGGCGCCGCAGCGAGGGTGAGCGTCGCGGGACGCCCGATCACCGCGAGCGCGGCGTCGCCCTCGGGCAGGCTCGCCTCGACGAAGATCGCGGACAGATCGCTGATCTCGAACAGCATCGTCCCTGCTTCCACTCGGGCGCCGCGCACCGCGCCGAGCCGGGTCACCCAGCCGGAGCCGGGGGCGACGATCGCGAGCGTCCGCTCCGAGGTGCCGCTCCGCTCGATGCGGGCGATCGTCTCGTCGGACAGGCCGAGCAGCGAAAGCCTGCGCCGGGCGGCCGCCGCCAGCTCGGCGCCGCCTCGGGCGACTTCCGGAATGGCGGAGCCGGCAAAACGGTCCGCCGATTCCCGGGCACGGAGGTATTCCTCTTCGCCGGCCACCAGCTCGGGAGAAAACAACCGGGCGAGCGTCTGGCCTCGGCTCACGCGCTCGCCGGTCCGGGCGACCGGCAGCGCTTCGAGCCAGCCGCCGAAACGGGCCACCACCTCCGTCCGCCGCGCCTCGTCGGCGGCCACCACGCCGGGCAGGCGGACCGAGCGCGCGATCGATTCCCGCGCGACCGGCACGACCGCGACGCCGCCGAGCGTGAGGCTCGCTTCGGACAATGCGGGGGCGACCGCGGGGGGAGTGCCCGCCGCCGCGGTTTCCGGGTCGGCGTAGACCGCCACGTAATCCATGCCCATGTCGTCTTTCGCCGGCACCGGCGAAGTGATGTCCGGTTGCATCGGGTGGCGATAGAACAGCGGCTTCTCTCCCGAATGGGCCGGCCCGGACGCGGGCTTGGAGCAGGCGGAGCCCACGGCGAGGAGTGCGAAGAGGGCGATCGCGGCGAGCCGGTTCATCGGGAATCTCCCGGGGGGACGGTGGGAATCGGGTTGTCGAGCAGCGTCGATTCGGTCGGCGGGCCGAGCAGGGCGGCCAGCTCCGTGGCGGCGGAGTAGCGCGCCGCTTGGGCTTGGGCGAGATCGGCGCGCGCGTCGATCCAGGCGGTGAAGGCGGCGAGCGCCCCCGACAGATCGCCGCGCCCGGCGAGGTAGTCCGAGCGGGCGGCGTCGAACGCGAACCGCGCCTGAGGCAAAAGGGCCTGCTCGAGGTGGTACGCGATCTCGCCGCTGCGGGCAACCTCGGCGGCCAGCCGCGCGGCCTGCGCCTGCGCGTCGATCTCGGCGGCCCGCAGGTCGGCGCGGGCGGCTTCGACTTCGCTCTGTGCCGCCGCGGCGAGCGCCACGGCGCGGGCGTTGCGCCAGGAGGGGAGCTGCACGCCGAAGCGCAGCGCGACCATCGGGTCCAGGCCGCCGCGGGTGCCGATCCCGGCACCGGTCGAAAAATCCGGTTTGCCCGCGAGGCCGGCGAGCGCCGCGCGTCGTTCCGCCGCCGCCAGCTCCGCGCGGCGAAGCTGCACCTCGGGGGCGGCGGCGACCGCCCGGGCGGAGGGATCGGCGGCCCCGGTCTCGCCGCCGATCCCGTGCGCGGGCGGAGCGGCCGTCCGATCGGTCACGGCTTCCGGAATCGCCGGGGCACCAGCTGCCGCGCCGGGCTCGGGAGCCGCTTGGAACCGGGGAGGCAAGGGCGGCAGGGCATCGATCGGCCCGATCGCGGCGGGGCCGCTTCGCCCGAGCCAGCGGCCCAACTCCGCTTCGGCCGCCCGCCGTTCGGCGGCGATCTCGATCCGCCGTTCCTCGGCGTGCAGCCGTTCGAGCTGCGCGCGCGCCACCTCTCCTTGGCCCCCTTGACCGGCGCCATACGAGTTGGCCGCCGTCGCGGCCACCAGGTCGAGCAGCTCGCGCCCGGCGCGCCAGGCCTCGTCCGCCCGGTCGAGCGCGAAGATCCGGGCGTAGCTGCCGCGCACCCCGGCGGCGACCCGGCGGATCGCGAGCACCGCGGCCACCCCCGGAATCCCGGCTTCGCTCGCCGCCGCCGCCCGCTCCGCCCGCCGCCGCGCGGGGTGCGGCAGCGGTTGGCGGAATTCGAGGCCCAGCAGCGAAAACTCGCTGGTGCCGACCGTGTAGCGCGGAAAGCTCTCGTCGTCGAGATAGGTCTCGAACATCGGTCCGGGCAGGATTCCCGCCGGGCGCGCCGTAGCCAGGGCGGCCTGGGAACGCGCCTCGGCCGCCCGGATCTCCGGGTTCCGGGCGAGCGCCTCGGCGATCAGCACCTCGATCGGCGGCGCGGGTGCAACGGGTGGCTCCGTCGTGGCGCCGAGGGCCGAAGCCCCCACGGCACACAGCGCGATCGCGAGCGGCAAACGAAGGGAAGGCATGTTTCCTCCGGAAAACGGATCGTCGTCGAGCCCGTCATGGGCTCGCGCGGACACACTTCTCCTGAGGAAGGTCTAGATCAGAAACGCGGCAAACAACGTGAAGCGCCCGATCTCCGGGTGGAGAGCGGAGGCGTTCACTGGCCGCCAAGACGCCACGGAGGCCGGTTCGCTCCTCACGGGTACCGGAACCGCGGGCGCCGAAGGAAGAGCCGCGAAACTCGGAGCCGGCGGCAGAGGCGCCCGTTCGGCCCGCGTCGCCCCCGGGCAACAGTCGCCGCCCATTTTCTTGCAAGCCTGGCGCGCGACGGCATCCATCGGGCATCGGTCGGTGCCGCACACCATCCCCGGCATGGACGAGTAGCTCGCCCCGAGCAACAGAGCGAGCACGGCGACGCGGCGGAGGAGGGTGGAGATCATTCCAGGGAGCAGTCTACAGGATTCACGCCGTACCCCGTGTCTGCGGATGCCTGGATCGAAGGTCTACTTTCGTACTTGACACGATCGCTCCCAACCGCTAGTTTCCGCGTCGTGAATCAATGCAAAAATGGCTTTGGTCAATCTGATGTCGGCTTGCGCGAAGAGGCGCGCTCGCTGCCCCAGCGCTTCGGCCGCCGGATCTGGACGAGGCGCGGACGGCGTTTGACCGCGGTCGGACCCCGTTGGACCGCGGTCGCACCCCGTCCGACCGGAGTCGGACGGTCTCTGACCGGAGTCGAACGTCGTCTGACCGCAGTCGCACGTCGTCTGACCGCAGTCAGATGTCGTCCGACCGCCGTCAAACGACCTTTGACCGCCGTCGCACGCCGTCCGACCGCGGTCAAACGATCTCCGACCGCCGTCAAACCGCAATCGACCGTCGTCGCACGTCGTCCGACCGCGATCGGACGGCGAGTTTCCCAACCCCTTCAAACGGAGGAAGGTATGCCAGGACAGAGTTTGGCCGAGATGGTACGCAACTGGGAGCAGATGCTCTCCGCTTTCGACCGGCACAGCGAGGAGATCCCTCAATTCCGCGCCGACGTCGAATTGCTCCGTTCCCAGCTGGTGGACGTCAAGCGGTTCGATGACGACCAGGAACGCCTGAAGGCTTTGCGCGCCGATTCCTTGAACGAGCGCAACAAACACGGCGACGCCGGCACCCGCATTTATGGCCGGTTGCAGGCGACGCTCCAAGGGCACTACGGCAAGCAGAGCGAGACGTTGTTCGAGTTCGGCCTGCGACCTCTCCGCCCGGGCAAGCGGAGCCTTGCCCAGCGGGCCAAAGACGAGGCGCCACCGCCGGCCCAGGCGCCCCGGCACGACACGGCGTAAACCCACCCCGGAGGGGAGGGCGCTTCGCGCCGCTCCCCTCTTTTTCGACCCGTTGCACTTCGAAGGGGAAGGATCATGAAAAAAGAGAGAGCCAACCGAGATGAAGATGACGAAGATGCGGGGGCGGACGGCGGGAACGCGCTATCTCAAGAGTTCCTGGCGATGCTCGACCACCTGGACGACGAGGCTCCGGGGTTGAACGAGGCGACCTGGGCGGGCGATTGGGAGGTCCGCTCTCTGGGCACAGGCCGGTGGGGGGTATTTCGCAGCTGGGAGGCCGTGGCCGTCCACGAGCCGACGGTGACTTTCGCAAGCTACGAGCGCGCCCTGCTCGCGGCGGCGGTCCTGCCGGGCATCGGCCGTAGCGACTTCTTCCACCTGGACCCGGAACCTCTGGATGAAGGCGGTTTTCCGCTGATCGCGATGGAGGGCGGAGTTCAGGAGGTGGGTGTGTTCTCAACATTTCACCCGGAGCTGTTGCTGGCGCTGCTCACGGTCGAGATGCTGACCCGTTCCCCGCGCTCGATGGCGATGGTCCTCCAGGCCTCCGGGTCGGACGCGATCAAGCTCTCCGGCGCGGTGCTGCGCGGACGGATCGCGGCCCAGGCCGCGGACCAGGATCGAACTTTGGGGGGCGCGAAGGCCACGGAGCCGGAGTAGCATTGCGCTCGCTTCGGCTGATCCGAAGAGGAGACGCTTAGAGATGCGCGACGAAGAACAGAGGATTCTCGACCTGCTGACGATCGCCTTGCGGACTTCGGGCAAGACGAAGAAGGAAGTCGACGAAACTCGCGGCTGGTGCCGCGGCACGACCAGCCAGTTGCTCAAAGGGCGGATCGACCTG
>DATMZU010000081.1:0-8309 GCA_035607435.1 Thermoanaerobaculia bacterium
TGCCTCGCGCACCCCGCGCACCGCCGGCCGCCAGGTCGAGCCGTCGGACAGCTCCGAATCGCAGAGGACGCCCTCGCGCATCGTCACCCCGCTTTCAGGGTCCACGGCGAGCTCCTTCAACCGGTCGTAGGTCTCTTTCGCCCAGCCGCCGACCCGCTCGGCGGGCGCCGCATGGAACGGAAACCAGACCGCGCCGGCCACCGCCGAGGTGGTCGCGGCCGGAGGATCGCGCGCCCAGATCTCCACCTGATAGCCGCGCAGGAGCAGCTCGATGCCGGAGCTTAGGCCCGAGACGCCGGCACCGAGGACGACGACGGGAGGGACGGAGGGGTTGATGATCATGGCGGGGGGATTATCCTTGAAACCGTCGAGCCCGGATTACTCCTCGTCCGCCCTTGGCCGCTTCGGCCGTTCGAGCCCCAACGCCGCGGCTTTCTCGTGCAGGTAGGTGCGCTGGAGGTCGAGCAGCTTCGCCGCCGCGGTGAAGCTCCACTCGGCGCGCTGGAGCACGGTTTCCAGATACTCGCGCTCGGTCGCCGCCTTCCACTCGCGCCAGGGGAGCGGCGGCCAGACCTCTTGCGGACGGAGGAGCCCGGTGGGCGCCGCGGTGCCTGAAGCGATGCCGGTCAGGAGCACCGCGGGGAGCTGGTCGGGGCCGAGCGGATCGGAGCCCAAGACGACCAGGCGCTCGGCCAGATTCGACAGCTCGCGCACGTTGCCCGGCCAGGGGTAGGTGCAGAGCGGCGGGTAGATCGCCGGATCGATCTGGCGCCAGCGCAGACGGTGCCTTTCCGCGAACCGGGCGATGAAATGTTCGAACAGGAGAGGTACGTCCTCCGGCCGGTCGCGCAGAGCGGGCACTTCGAGCGGCAGGTGGGCGAGGCGGAAGTAGAGGTCCTGGCGGAAGCGGCCGGCTTCAACTTCCTGTTCGAGTGGTCGGTGGGTCGCGGCGATCACTCGCACATCGAACGCTCTGTCGCGGGCTTCTCCTAGCCGCCGGACTCGGCCGTCTTCGAGCACCCGGAGCAGCCGGCCCTGGAGCCCGAGGTCGAGATCGCCGATCTCGTCGAGGAAGAGCGTGCCGCCGTGCGCCTCTTCGAACAGGCCGGCGCGCGGCGATTTGGCGTCTGTGAAGGCACCCCTGGCGTGGCCGAATAGCTCGTCTTCGATTAGATGGGCGGGGAGCGCCGCGCAATTGACCTTGACCAGCGGTTTGCTCCGCCGGGCGCTCGCGGCGTGGATCGCCGCCGCGACCAGCTCTTTACCCGCGCCGCTTTCACCGCGGATCAGGACCCTCGCGTCGGTCGCCGCCACCTTGGCGATCGCCGTGCGCAGCTTTTCGATCGCAGGCGAAGCCCCGAGGATTTCCGGCGCGCCGGAGATCCTCGATTCGAGCGCCGCCACCCTGGCCGAAAGGGCTGCGTGGGTGAGCGCGTTTTCGATCGACCGTAGGAGGCGCTCGCGCCGGACCGGTTTTTCCAAAAAATCGTGGACGCCGAGCTGCAACGCTTCGACCGTCTCGCCGATCGACGCCTCGCCCGAGAGCACGATGGTCGGTGGCAGCCGCCCCGCCTCGGCCAGGCGCCGGGCGAACGAGACGCCGCTCTCCCTCGGCAGGCGGACGTCGAGCAGCAAGAGATCGATCGTCCCGATCCGCGCCTCGGCCTCCTCGGCGCTCGCGCACGACTCCGCGGCGAATCCTTCGGATCGCAGCAGCGAAAACAGGCTCGCGCGGATCTTCTCGTCGTCCTCGACGATCAGGACTCGGGTCATCCGGCCCCCTCGGGCCGCGGTAGGGAGAGGCGAAAACGCGCGCCGCGTGGCCCACTTTCGATCAGCTCCAGGTCGCCGCCGTGGTCGAGCAGGATCTTGCGCGAGATCGCGAGACCGAGCCCCATCCCACCGCCGCCCGGGCGACCCGAAACGTAGGGCTCGAACAGCCGCGGAAGAACTTCCGGAGCGATTCCGGGGCCGTCATCGGCCACTTCGACAAACGGACCCGTGGGCCCCTCTCCCGCCGCGAGCACAACCTTTCCGCCGTGCTCGCCGCACGCCTGGGCCGTGTTTTCCAGCAGGTTTACCCACACCTGGCGGATCATCTCCCGATCGACGGTCACCGCGACAGGTTTCACGGGGCGCTCCGCACACAGCGTGAGGTTCGGCCAGGCGGAACCGAACAACTCCCCGAAGTCCGCCACCAGCGCCCCAAGGTCTTCGCGACGTAGCACCGGCCGGGGCACGCGGGCGAACGTGGCGAAACTCTGGGTGAACCGCTCCAGACGATCGATCTCTTGTTCGACACTCGCCACCAAATGGGTCGCCTCGGGTGCCCCGAGGAGCGGGCCGAGCCTGCCGAGCTGGTCCAGCTCCAACCGGGCGGCGGTGAGGGGAGTGCGCATCTCGTGGGCGTGGCGCCGCGCCGCCTCCTGCCAGGCCGAGAGGTTTTCGAGCGAGGCGATCCGGCGCCGGTCCTTCGCCATGGTGCGCGACGCCTCTTCGACCATCCCGGCGACCCGGCCGATCGGGTCTCGGCCGGCGACCCCCACCTCCAGATCCGTGCGCCCGGCGGCGAGATCGCCGAGGGCCGAGCGCAGCCGTTCCAACCGCCGACCCTCGCGCGCCTGACGCCAGGCATGGGCGCCGGCCACGGCCGCGAGCACCGCGACCAACAGCCCGGAAAGAGCCAGCTCGTACCGCCGGGCGATCTCGCCCCGGCTGAACGAGAGGACCCGCAGGTGGCCGAGCAACGCTTCGATCCGGCCGAAGCGCTGCCGGTACTCCGCTTTCCGATTGGGCTCCGACCGCGCCAAGCGCTTCTGGTCGGCGAGCGACGACTCCAGCTCCGCGAGCACCTGTGGGTGAACGCCGAAAGCGAGCCAGGAGCCGGAGATCTCCCTTTGGAACAGATGGAACAGGAACAACGCCGTCGCGCCGAGCACCGCGAATGTCGCGAGCGAGGCTCGCCAACTCACCGTCCCGGCTCCGGTCGAAATTCCACCGTCCAATCGTAATGGACCAGGCTGCGGCGCTGGATCGAGCTACCGAGGAACAGGTCGAGCACGCCGTTGTCGTCCCCACCGGTCGCGGAGTCTCGTGGCCGAACGCCGGGGGTCTCCACGGAGGTTGGCGGGCGAACGGCGATCGAGTCGTTGAACCAGCGTTGGGCGTCGCGCTGCTCCGACTGCGAGAACGGCACGACCGAAAGGGTGACCTCGATTTTCCAGGGACCGCCTCGCCGATCGAGCGGGCCGGTCGCCGTGATCGGCAATCGCAGCCTCTGCCAGACCATTTGAAGCTCCTCGAACGACCTCACCGGAGGAAGCCTCTGTGCGCTTCCCGCACCGAATACCCGGACCAGGTAGACCTCGTCCCAAAGCTCATACCGGACGTCGATCCGCCCCATCCCATGCACATCCTGCCCGCGCGCATCACGCGCCTCGACCTCGACGAGGAAGCTGGTCGTGAGCCCGGAGATGAGATGCGGCCGCACCTCCCGGCGCGACAACACCTCGGGCAGGGCGACGACGTTGAGAACACCTCCCCGATCGAGCTCGAAGGCGGGCACGGCGGCGGCGTTTGCAACCCACGTCTCGGCCGTCGCCATACAGATGGCGAAGACGACTTTCGCGGCAAGGCGCACCGCGCGCGGGTTCATTAGAAAAGCCTCCGCTGATCGAAGGGCTTCGCATACGAAAACGCCAAGCTGACCGATCCTTGGGCGCGGCGATAAATCAACCGGGCGTCAAGGACCAAGACCCTTCCATAGAATCCCTGGTCGAACGCGTGGCTCGTCAGGGAATAGCTCGCGCCGGTCGTGAAGCGGAGATCGTTGCGCGGCGCGCCGACTTGCGAGCGGATCAGGTCCCAGGAATAGCCGACGGACGCCGTACCGGTGTCGTTGGGGTTGGATCGCTGCTCCAAGTCGAGACCGGCAAATAGATGGGCGGCGCTCAGCTCACCCCAGATCGAATGGCGAGATGCCAGTGGCCAGTAGCGTCTCGCCAGCGCACCCACACTCCAACTTCGGGTCTCCAAGCTCAGGACGGTACCGTCAACCCGAATCCTCGACTTTGACGTCACGCCAAGAGCGGAGACCGAGACCGAAGCCCCTTCGGTCGGCAAGAGCGGGTCGTCGGTCGAATCGAATCGCCATTCGAGGAACCCGGTCTGCCCTCTGGCCTCGCGAAAGCTTTCTACCCCTACTTCCAGGTACGCGACCGACCCGCGGAGAGACTGGGTTGCGGTCAGCGGCTTGCCTGCCGTCAGCGAGAGACGGTACCCAGGCTCCCCATCGTTCACATCGGTGGAACCGACGGCGCTCAGATAGCTTCCAGGACCAAACAGGTGAAATTGGGTGTAGCCCACGTTCAGGTTGCCATTTTCGTCGATCGAACCGAACGCATAGCCGCGCGAACCGATGAACTTCCGTGCTCCGACGGTGGCGCTCCCATCGAATCCCGTAATAAAACCTACGCTTCGAGCCTCGTACCAGGTGGCTCCGAGGTCAGCCACGATCGACGACGCCATCTCGATCCGGATCACCAACTCGTAGCGCCCGCGCTCGCTCCCCTTTCGCAGCGAGAAGTCGGCATCGATCACGAACGGGAGGCGGCGTACTCGATAGATCGCCAGGCGGAGCTGGTCCTCGTCGACTTCCAAACCGGTATGGATGCGCGACTCTTCGACCACGATCTCGCGCGTCGCGGGGCGATCGATTCCTTCGACCGTGATCGTCTCGATCAGGAAACGGGCGGGGGCATCGAGTGTCGGGTCCTGATCCTCCGTCTGGGCGAACGCCGGCAGGGCGAACAGCAAGACGAAGCCGAGCAGAAACCAGGCCGGGCCGCGGTTCCGCGCGCTCGAAAGAATGGAGCGAAGGGTGCAGGTCATGGACGTCATCTCCCGATCTCGAATCCGCAGCGGAAGGCTACGGGTTTCTGAGCAGGAAAGGGCAACGAGAGTGCCACGCCGGGTCGGATCGCATCGAACGCCCGTAACCTACTGGAAACGCTCGGTTTCTTCGCAAGAAGGCGCTCGGTGGAACAGGCGGAGAAGGGGTCTGACCGTCGGAGAAAACCGACACGACGTGTCGGGAACAGCGAACAGACGCGAGGGGCTCCTACCGCCGAGCCGCCTTGCGGGCCGCCCAGGCGATCGCGCCTTCGACGATTCCCGCGACCTCTTCAGGGCGAAAGCGCGAAGCGGCGGCGAGCCCCGCGCGGCGGGCTCGGAGCCAGGCCCGGCGATCGAGCAACAGGCGCTCCGCCGCGTCGGCCATCGCCTCCGGATCGCCCGGCGGAACCAGCGAAACGGCGCCGGTCGCGAAGCCGCGGATCGAAGGGATCGCCGACGCCACGGCCGGCGTGCCGGAGGCCATCGCTTCGAGGAGCGGCAGGCCGAAGCCTTCGCCTTCGCGGGAGGGGAGCAAGAGGAGATCCGCGGAACGGACCTCGTGGGCGATCACCTCGGGCGCCACGCCGCAGAGGTAGCGATCGGGTTCGAGCTGCCTTCTCTCCTCAGCATCCGGCGGCAGAATCGAAAAGCGCAGCAGCCGCACGGGCAGGCCGCGCGCGCGGAGCCGGGCGACCGCCGCGAGAGCCGTGGGTACCCCCTTGACCGGCGCAGCGAAAATGCCGGGCACGGCGATCCAAGGAAACCCGCTCGACCCCGGCCGATCCATGGGCGAAAATCGTGGATCGAGCGACGGCGGTGCGATCGCGGACTCCCGCCCGAACCGCTCCCGGAGAAAAGGCGCCAGATGAGGCGAGACGACCAGCGTAGGCAGCGGCTCGCGGTAGACCGATTCGATCTCGGCCAGACGCGGCTGGAGATGTTCGAGCGCCCCCTCGTACCCCTGGCAGAAATGGGCGACCGGTCCGAGGTCGAGATCGAGCGCCTCCCGCACCGTCGTCCAGTAGGTCGCGATCACCAGGTCGTAGCGCTCCGCCGCCCGCGTCTGCGTCCGATCGAGATAGGTGCCGCCGAAGGGAAACCAAACCGGCCGCTCGCCTTCCGCCGCGACGGTCACGCCGTGACCGAGCCGGCGGAGCAGCTCGGCATGTTGAAACACCACCTTGGTGCCGCCGTTCAGCTCCGGATCCGGCAGGAGATAGAGAAGCTTCACCCCGTCCCTCCCGCGGCTCCGGTGACCCCGAAAGACACCGCCCAGCGGCCCAGCTCGTTCCCCGTCTCGTCGCTCGCGAGCACGCCCCACTCCCCCGCCGGCAGGCGGCCCGCGATCTCCTCCGGCAGGCGCCAAAGGCCGCCCGGCCGCTCGATCCGCTCCGCGGCGGCCGGAAATCCCCACAGACTCGGCGAGACCTCGATCCAGATCGATTTCGCATCGGCGGGCAGCCCCGCCACGAGCGCATCCAGATCGAGACCTTCGGAGGGCATCGGGGGCAACGGATCGACCGTGGTGGATTCCGAGGGCGCCACCGCCGCGAGCAGACGAGAGAAACCTACGCCGTACCATCGGTGACGAAAGCGCTCGGCCGAAGCTTCGAACCAGGCCGACGAGGCCGGCTCGCGCAAGGTGCTTTGGGCGTAGAGGTGCACCGCCCGGGCGGCAGGGACCAGCCGCGGTTCGAGCCCGCGGGCCGCCAGGCGCATCAACCAGTCGGTCTCTTCGAAATAGAGCCGGTACCCCTCGTCGAACGGGCCGACCGACTCCCAGGCGTCGCGGCGGATGGCGAGCAGGCCGCCGGAGAGCCAAGGGGTGCGGAGCGGCCCGGTCGCCAGCCAATGTTCCCGGGCGTGATCTCGCCAATGGGCGCGCGCCCGGTCGGCCCGGTCGCCGCCGCGGTGCGCAGCAGCGGCGCGCAGCTCGTCGCGGCGGGTGCGCCGCTCGGTGGGCGGAAGGAGAAATCGCTCGTCGCGGTCCCAGAAAAACAGGGGCCCTGCCACGGCGGCTCCGTCTTGAAGCTCCCCGAGAAGGGCCGCGAGACAACCGGGGCGCACGAGGACGTCGGGATTGAGGATCACGATCGCGTCCGGTGGTCCGGCTTCGGGTCCTTGTTCCAGGCAGCGCGCGACCCCTCGATTCACCCCGCCGGCAAAGCCGAGATTTTCGCCCGGCTTGACGATCTCGATCGGCAGCCGGTGGAGGCGCTCTCGGCCCTCGGGGTCGCTGCCGTTATCGACCAGGACGATTCTCGCCGTGGACCCTGGAGGATCGGCGCGCAACGCTTCGACGCATTCTGCCGCGAGATCCGGCGTTCGGTAGTGGACGACGACGATCGCGAGGCGCACGGGCAAGAGACGGCCGCCCGCGGGATCGGAAGAGACGTCGGCCGCGGGTGGAATCACGCCCGGCGCGCGAACGTACATTTATTGCAGATGAAATTCGCCGGGGCCGGATCGAGGCCGTAGATCATCCGCCGCATCTTCGCCAGTTCCGGGCCGCGCAGCACGTCGAGCACCGAAGTCTCGGCGAGATCGCCGACGATGTGGAACTCGTCGTAGTCCTCGCAGCAGAGCACCACCTGGGCGCGCGGCGTGATGTGCAGGTGCTCGATCGGCCGGGAGCCAAGGTTGTCGCAACCCCGCAGCTTCTTGCCATCGCGCGGCACGCCGAGGCCGATCTGGAGGTAGCCGGCGCGATCCATCACCTCGAACGACTTGACCTCGAAGCGGCTGCCCGCGAAACGCTCGCCGATCTCGGCGAAATCGCGCTTATGGTTCTCGTCGCCGGTGCCGAGCACGATCACGTCCATCTTTTCGGCGATGGCTTTGTCCTTGGCGTACTCCAGGTTCTTGAGCACCAGCGGCAGATGATCCCCGCCCCGTTCCGTCTTGTAGCGCTCGCGGTCGAGGGTCGAGAGGTTGATCGAGAGGAACCGCAGGCCGCCCATCTCGACCAACGCGTCGATGCGATCGGGGGTGAGTCCGGAGCCGTTCGTCAGCACCGCGGGCGGCAGCCCGGCGGCGCGGATCGTCCGCACCTGCTCGACGAACCGCTTGTCCGCGGTCGGCTCGTTGTAATTGATCATGAAGACCGCTTCGATCGTGTCGCGAAACGCCGCCAGCTCGCCGACGATCCGCTCGTAGAGGGGAGTCGGCATGAAGTAGTCCTCGCGCGGCGCGATCGAGACCGGGCAGAAGTAGCAGGCCTGGTTGCATACCGTATGCGCTTCGAGCGAGACGATCCGGAGCCGGAACTCCTGCGAAGGATCTTGCCCAGTCGGGAGCAGCCAGCGCTCCGCGACGAGCCGGTCGCGCACCTCCGGCGCGAGATCCTCGACGGTCGAAAGCCCCGAGGCCAAGCGCGAGATCTCGGCGAAGAGGGGCGTCCCGGGGGAGAGGTCGAA
>DATMZU010000400.1:0-3689 GCA_035607435.1 Thermoanaerobaculia bacterium
GCCGAAAGGGGTCGAGCTGTCGCACGGCGCGCTCGCGAGCTTCCTGGCGGCGATGATCGAGCGCCCGGGGGTCGGTCCTGACGACGTCTTCGTCGCGGTGACCTCGCTGTCGTTCGACATCGCGGGCCTGGAGCTGTACGCGCCGCTGCTGGTCGGCGCGCGGACGGTGATCGCCCGCCGCGACGAGGTCGCGGACGGCCGCCTGCTGGCGGATCTGTTGGCGGCGAGCGGCGCCACGATCCTCCAGGCGACCCCTTCGGGATGGCGCGTCCTGCTGGCGGCCGGCTGGACGGGCGCGCCGGGCTTGAAGGCGCTGGTCGGCGGCGAGCCGCTGCCGGCGGCGCTTTCCGCCGAGCTGCGGCCGCGCGTCGCCGCGCTGTGGAACATGTACGGACCGACCGAAACGGCGGTCTGGTCGACGCTCGACGAGGTGGGGCCGGGACCGATCGCGATCGGCCGCCCGGTGCCGGCGACCCGCGTCCATGTCGTGGATCCGGCGGGCCGGCCGCTGCCCTGGGGCATCCCGGGAGAGCTGTGGATCGGCGGCGCCGGGGTGGCGCGCGGCTACCATGCCCGCCCCGACCTGACCGCCGAGCGCTTCGTGCCGGACGGGCTTTCCGCTGCCGTCGGCGCGCGGCTCTACCGGACCGGCGACCTCGGCCGTTTCCTGCCCGACGGGCGGCTCGAATGCCTCGGCCGCACCGACACCCAGGTGAAGATCCGGGGCCATCGGATCGAGCTGGGCGAGATCGAGAGCGCGCTCGCCGAAGCTCCCGGCGTCCTCGCCGCGGCGGCGATCGTGTTCGGCGAGGGCGAAGAGCGGCGGATCGCGGCGTACGTCGTCGAACGGCCCGGCGCCAACCTCGGGACGGGAGCGGCGCTGCGCGAGACCCTCGGCGCGCTCCTGCGCGGGCGCCTGCCCGAAGCGTACATGCCGTCCTCGTTCACCCGCCTCGACCGGCTGCCGCTCACCCCGAACGGCAAGGTCGATCGCAAGGCGCTGCCGTCTCCCGAACTTCCCGACGCGGGAGCCGAGGGGTTGGAACCGCCGCGCACGCCGACCGAAAAGCGGCTTGCCGTCCTCTGGCAGGAGCTGCTGGGCGTCGCCGCCGTGGGGGTCGAATCGGACTTCTTCCAGCTGGGCGGCCACTCCCTGCTCGCCATGCGTCTGCTGGCGCGGGTTCGCGAGGAGATGGGGGTGGACCTGCTGCTGCGCCGGGTTTTCGAGGCTCCGACGCTGGGCCGGCTGGCGGCGGTGATCGACGGCGAGGTGGGTGGCGGGGTGGGGGAGAAGCCGGGGGAAAACCTTGGCGAAAACCTGGTCGAAAGGGACCTAAAGGACTCCAAGGACTTCAAGGACTTGAGGGAGGGAGGGGTGGTTGGGGCGGCTCCGGTGGCGACGGCTCCCGAGGTGGAGGCTCCCAAGGTGAGAGCTCCCCGGGTGACGTCGCCCAGGACGGTGCCTCTCCGGCGGATGGCTTCCCGGGTGACGGCTCCACTTTCGTTCGCTCAGCAGCGCCTTTGGCTCCTGGACCGGTTGAATCCGGGCAACCCGTTCTACAACCTGGGCGGTGCGGTGCGCCTCTCCGGTCCGCTCGATCCCGAAGCTCTCTTCGAGGCGGTGCGCGAGGTGGTTCGGCGCCACGACACGCTGCGCACGAGATTCGCGGAGACGGGCGGCGAGCCGGTGCAAATCGTCGAGCCGGATCTGCTGCCGAAAATGGCGGAGATCGAGCTTTCGGCTTTGGCCGAAGGGCGCGCCGACCTTGAATTGCTGCGCCTTTCGCGGGCGCAGTTCGCCCTTCCGTTCGACTTGGGGGCGGCGCCGCTTCTGCGCCCGTGGCTGCTTCGGTTCGGACCGCGCGACCATGCGCTGGTCTATTCGATGCACCACATCGTTTCGGACGGCTGGTCGATGGGGCTGTTGTTCGGCGAGGTGGCGCAAGCATACGGAGCGTTGCTCCTCGGCCGCCCCCCGGCGTTGCCGCCGCTGCCGCTTCAGTACGCCGATTTCGCGGTCCGGCAGCGCGCCTGGTTCGCGGCCGGTGAGCTGGAGCGCCAGCTCGGCTATTGGCGCGACCAGCTCGCCGGATTGCCCAGCTCGGAGCTGCCGACCGACCGGCCGCGCCCTGCCGTCGTGAGCCATCGCGGACGGACGCTGTCCACCATCATCGGCGCCGATCTTGTCGCCCGGCTGGAAGGGCTCGCCCGCGCGCAATCCGCTTCGACGTTCATGGTCCTGCTCGCCGGATTTCAGGCCCTGGTCGCCCGCCATGCCGGCGAGGGGGACTCGGTGCTCGGCATGCCGGTGGCCAACCGCACCCGGAGCGACGTCGAGGGGCTGATCGGATTCTTCGTCAACACCCTGGTCCTGCGCACCTCGGTCGCGGGCGACCCGACGTTCTTCGAAGCGATCGAGCGGGCGAAAGCGACCGCCTTCGATGCTTTTGCCCACCAGGACCTGCCGTTCGAGCGGTTGGTGGAAGAGCTGGCGCCGCGCCGCGACCTGGGGCGGAATCCGCTGTTCCAATTGATGCTCAACCTGATCAACACGCCGTTCGAAGGAGGCGTGGCGGGCGATCTGGCGATGGAGCCGGTGCCGGTTTCGGCCGATACCGCGCTGGTCGATCTGCAGCTTTATCTGCGCCCGACGCCCACGAGGTTGGAAATCCATTGGGAGTACGCGACGGACCTGTTCGAGGCTTCGACGATCGAACGCCTGGCGCGCCACTACGAGACCCTGCTCGAGGGTGCCACCGAGCGGCCGGAAACCCGCCTGTTCGACCTGCCGCTGCTCGGGGCCGCCGAGCGCGCCGAGCTGCTGGCGGCCGGCACCGGCGCCGTGGCGCCGGGTCCTTGGGGCGAGATGGCGGCGACGGTGCCCGCGCTGTTTGCCGCGCAGGCGCTGCGCACCCCTCTCGCGGTGGCGGTGGCCGATGCCGCAGGGACGCTCGACTACGCGACGCTGCTCGCGCGGGTGACTGCGCTCGCGCGCCGCTTGATCGCGCTCGGGGTCTCCCGCGAGGCGAAGGTGGGGATCGCGGTCGAACGCTCGGCCGCGCTGCCGGTGGCAGCGCTCGGCGTCCTGGCCGCGGGCGCCTCCTACGTGCCGCTCGATCCCGGCTATCCGGCCGAGCGCCTGGCCTACATGGCGGCGGACGCGGGGCTCGCCGCTCTGATCGTCGATGCCGAACCCGCGGGCGAGGGGCCGGGGCTCGCCGCCCTCGCGGCTCTCGCGCCGATCGTCGTGGCGCTCGGCGCGGCCGGGGCGCTCGCGGGGTCTGCCGCGGAGGTGGCCCCCGAGGAAGCCAATGGCGAGCTGGCGCCGCGCGCGCTGCCGGAATCGCTCGCCTACACGATTTACACCTCGGGCTCGACCGGCCGGCCGAAGGGGGTCGAACTGTCGCACGGCGCTCTCGCGAGCTTCCTCGCGGCGATGATCGAGCGGCCGGGGGTCGGCGCCGCCGACGTCTTCCTCGCGACCACTTCGCTGTCGTTCGACATCGCCGGACTGGAGCTGTACGCGCCGCTCCTGGTCGGCGGGCGGACGGTGATCGCGCGCCGCCATGAGGTGGCGGACGGCCGGCTTCTGGCGGGTCTCGTCCGCGCGAGCGGCGCGACGATTCTCCAGGCGACTCCCGCCGGTTGGCGCGTGCTGCTCACCGGCGGTTGGCCGGGCGCCCCCAAGC
>DATMZU010000436.1:0-3364 GCA_035607435.1 Thermoanaerobaculia bacterium
AGTGGGCTTTGCGGACTGTTCCATCTGCTCGTGAAGGACCGCTAAGCCCCTCTTCAGGGTTGCAGAGATAGACATTCCAGATTGGCGAGTGATGGCATCGAGCAGTTGTTCGCCTTCGTCGTCCAAACGCACTGTTCTGGCAGCCATGACTTCTTCTCCTCCAGTCGTCGGACGGATTGTCTTACACTTGGGCTCGTACGTCTATCGTCGCGGTGTCAGGGGGTTCGCACTTCAGAAACGTCTCGACCCCAACCACGGCTGGATCGAGCGCGAACTCCCAAAGATCGAGGCCACCGAACAGAGCTTTGACGTTCAGCCATCCCGCCGCCTGCATGTGGCGGGCGCCTTCGACCGCGGTCGTACCGTCATCGTCGAACAGGACAACATCGCGATCAGGCGGAGGCTCCCACTCCGGTCCCGGATAGGGGATGGCTCCGGAAAGCGATCGGGCGCCGGCTTCCGGACGGACGTCGATCAGAAGCGGCGGGTCGCCGTCGGTGAGCCGACGGAAAACGTGGTACGGAGAGATTTCGAGCGCGGGATCGAACTGGATCACCGGGGTCGAGTCGTCGAGGAAGCGGGCGGGCACGGACGGATGCTAACACCCGTCCGGCCCATTGCCGGATCGTTAGGACGACCCTACACCACCCGCGACTCGTGGTCCGCCCAAACCAAACCGGACATCACCTTGGGAAGGAAGCGCGTCGATTTCGGCGGCAGCATCTCGCCGTGCTCGATGGCGAGGGCGAAGGCCGCCGGAGTCATCGGCGGCAGCCAGATTCCCGTGCCCGCTTCGCCGTTTTCGACCATTTTGAACAGGACATCCGGGTCGGAGCGGTAAGTGGTCGTGCCATCGACCGCCGCGGCGGGGGCAAGGCCGAGGGCGGGGTAGACGATCTCGTGGAGCAGGACGACGGCCACGTTGCGGGCTCCGGGGGAGAGCGAGGCCGGGGCGCGTTCGGGGTCTAGGACCCAGATCTCCGGGGGGCGGCCCTTTACTTTGAGGCCGATCGCGGTCGCGCCGGCCGCGGCGACGGCTTCGGCGAGCGCGGTTCCGGTGGCGGCTTCGACCGTCCGGCGGTCAGCGCCCGAAGCGTCGGCGATGGCGTCGAGGTCGATCGCGCTGCCCAATGCGCGGTGGATGGGATCGATCGTTAGCGCGGGGGAGGAGAGGCTGGTGACGATCGCGAGCTTCGCGGAGGCGGCCGTGCCGGGTTCTGCGCCGTGGGCGCGGGCGAAATGGCCGGCGACCTTGTAGCGGTGGTGGCCGTCGGCGATGGCGGAGGGGCCCTCCGTCGCCTGCTGGTAGAGCTGGATGCGCGCCGGATCGTCCACCCGGAACAGCAGGTGGTGATGGCCGTCGGGGTCGAGGTGATCGACCAGCGGCTCCTTGCCCGCGATGTCCTCGGCGACCAGGGCGTCGAGCTTGCCGCCGTCGTCGGAGAGGAGCAGGGCGGGTTCCAGATCGACGCGGGTGGCTTCGAGCAGGGCGGTGCGGTCGGCGATGGCTTTTTCGAGCGTCTGCTCGTGGGGCCGGATGGTCGCGGCGTCGGCGATCTCGATCAGGCCGACGACTCCGAGCCGCCGGCCGCCGCCGGCCAGCTCGATGACGTAGGGGTAAATGGCGGGCTTTTCGTCGCGGACGACTTCGCCGTCGGCCATCCAGGTGGCGTGAAGGCCGGCCGCGCGGACGTAAGGGTCCTCGCCCTCGGGGGCGACGGGGCAGGTGAGATGGACGAACTGAAACGGCGACTCCGCCTGATAGCGGTCGCGCAGCGCCGGGTTGATCTGGTCGTAGGGGAGGGCCGCGAGCGGGCCGGGGTTTCCGGCCGAGGCGCCGTAGCGCAGCCCTTCAAAAGCGAATAGACGCATTTTTCCTCCGTTGGGTGTACCGCTGAGGGGGGAATTCTATCCCGACGCGGGCAGCGCCTGTTTTGCTGGAATAAAATAGACGCGATGCTATATTGACATGTCTCCACGAGCGCGATGGGCGGCCGGCAAGTGCCGGGCTCCGAGGTGGCCTGATCCTCGCATTCATGCAGTCATGCGGTTATCTAGATGAGCGAGGTGTGAGCGGGCCACAGAGACTTTGACCGGGGATTCCGGGCTTAGCCGGACAACCGATCCCCAAGGTGTGGCGGACACATGACGTTCCGCCGGAGGACGCGCATGCCGATTTCTGTCACCTCCCGCCGTCGCTTTTCGCCCACCGGGCGTCCGTCGTTTCCGGTTCTGCTCGTCGCCCTGACCCTTGCGGCCGGCCTTCTGGCGCCGATCGGCGCCGTCGCCCAGTCGGAAGGGGCGCTTCTGCCGCTTTCGGCCGCGCCGCGGGTCGGGGAACGGATCGAAGCCGCCTCCGGCGCCGCCGCCGAGGTGTTCTCGTTCGACGACCGGCTCGCCTCCTCCCTGGTCGCGACGCCGGTCGAGCGCGACCTGACCTTGGAGGCCCTGCCCGTCGCCCCGGGGGAACGCGCCGACGTGATCGTCGCCCGCCACGAGATCTACGCCCCGGACGCGAAGATCTTCGCGATCGGCAAGAGCGGAACGACCGAGGTGTCGCGCTCGCGGTGGATCTTCTTCTGGGGCAGCTCGGCGGAAGACCCGGCGACCCGCGTGTTTCTTTCGGTCGATCCCGATCAGGGAGAGATCCGCGGGTTCGCGACGGGTCCCAAGGGGACCTGGGACTTTGAGCCCTACGCCGCGGCAGGCGAAGGACAGAGCTTGATTGCGCCCCCGGCGTTCTTTCAGACCGGATCGAAGAACAGCGAGCCGACGTGGGCGTGCGGCGAGGATGAGGGCCCGGGCTTCCTTTCGTTTCCCCCCTCGGTGGCTGCCGGCGCGGCGGGTGGCGGCCCGGATGCGATCACGACGCTCCACTCGATCACCCTCGCGATCGACACCGACAACGAGTTCATGTTGAACAAGGCCTGTTCGGGCAGTCCGCCGGTTTGCAACAACACGGCCGCCGCGAGCAACTACCTGGCGAGCCTGGTGGCGGCGATGAGCGCGATCTATGAGCGCGACCTGCTGGTCCGCCTGCTTCAAGGGAACACGACCCTGCGTCCCTCGACGACGGCGGATCCGTACGCCCAGAACTCGAACGGCAATGCTTCCTCGGCCGAGCTGTCGGAGTTCTCGAGCTATTGGAACGCCAACTTCGGCGGCGTCACCCGCGGTCTTTCGATGATGATCTCGGGCAAGCAGCCGCAGAGCAACTCCGCGTCCGGAATCGCCTGGATCAACGGCCTGTGCAGCACCAGCGTCGGCTACAGCTTCAGCAAGGTGTTCGGTCCTGCGTTCGCGGTATCGAATGACGCCAAGCTGGTGGGCCACGAGCTGGGGCATAACTTCGGCTCGCCCCATA
>DATMZU010000466.1:0-8459 GCA_035607435.1 Thermoanaerobaculia bacterium
CTCTTGCCGAGGCACTGTTCCGCCGCGGTGCGGATCGATGCCTCATCGCCCTTGATCTTCACCTGGGCGACCGCTTCGACCACCACCGGCACGCCCGGTTTGGTGTAGACCTCGGGGGTCGTGATGTCGAGCGTCATCACCTGGAGCGACAGCAGATCGACCCGTTCGAGCAGCGGGAAGATGAACGCGCCGCCGCCGGTCCGGATGCGGAACCCGGTCGTCTCGGACGTGCCGTGCCCCGTCTGCATCTTGTGCTTGCGACCCGAGATGATCATCACCTCGTTCGGGCCGACCTTCTTGTAGCGCTTGGCGATCGCGATCAGCAGGATGAAGAAGACGAGCGGAACGATGAAGAAGACGAAGACCGCCGCTTCGGTACCGTATTTTTCCATGAATCGATCTCCCTCGAACCGCTGGCTACAGCGGCCGGACGTAGAGCGTATTGCCGAGAGTTTTTTCGATGACGACCAGCCGGCCCTTGGGGATCTCGGAGCCATCGACGGCGCGCGCCGGAGAGTTCTCGCGCCGGCCGCGCACCAGGTAGGCGATCTCGCCCATGGCGCCTGCGGGGATCGCCGTGATGACCTCCGCCTCGCGGCCGGTCGTCTCGGAGACGTTGTACTCGCTGCCCCCTTGAGTCTGCTTGAACAGCCAATCGAGCGCGAGGTACGCGGCGAACGCGAGCACCAACCCCGACCCGGAAGCCACCAGAAGGCCGGGGATCACCCCGAGCCCCAGAACGTAATGAGCGATGACGCCACCGCCGCCAAACCCCGTGACGAACGTCGCCGCCGTCGTCCCCGAAACGGGATGCGAATGGCTCGCATCGACCGAATCGAGATGCCCCGCGACATCGTGCCCCCCGACATCGACGTGGACCCCTCCCCCGCCGATCATGTCGGAAAGCCAACCGAACACCCCGGTCATCAGGGCATAGACGACGCCTAACCCAAGCAGAGAGATATAGATGAGACCGACGCTCATGGCCACCTCCGAAGACACGGCCCGGTGGGACGAAGTGTGAGAGGGACTCTATCGCAGTGCTAGGTTCGAGGTGTGTCGGACGAGGAAGCGGAATGGGGAAAGGACCCTTCGGCTCGGCCCTCCAGTGTGGTATTTTAAATCCACGCCGAGCCGACCCATGCCCTTCGACTCGATCCTGTGGGACCTCGACGATGATCCGGATGGGAACGTCCAGCACTGCGCAGATCATGGCGTCACCCAGGACGAGGTTGAGGAAGTGCTGCTGAGTCCAATGAATTTGGACATCAGCAGATCCTCCGGACGACCGGTGACGTTCGGCGACACGCTCGCAGGCCGGCACTTGATGGTGGTCTACGAGGAAATTGACTCTCGCACGGTGTACCCGGTGACGGCTTATGAAGTCTCAAGGAGGCATCGACGATGAAGCTTCAGCGAATCACTCGCGATCGGCGCCTGTCACCCGAAGAGGCCGCGAACTACCGAGAAATCCGGGCGAAGGTTGCCGAGGAATTACCCGACTTGGTGAGCCGGCATCACGAGCGTATGGCGACCATCGACCAGGTGACGGACCTCGTCAAGGAACTGAAGACGGCGCGCGAGGAACAGGGATTGAGCCTCGCGGATCTGACCCGTTTGACCGGGATGGATCGGTCGGCCCTCTCGAAACTAGAAACCGGCCAGCGCCTGAATCCCACCTTCGAGACCCTCGTTCGCTATGCGGAGGCCGTCGGAAAGCGCCTGATCGTCTCGCTGGCGTAAGCGCGAGAGCTTCGGTTCTCACCCCCAGAGAAGGCCGCCGAGACGGTGGCGGTCCCAGGACACCGCTTGGGAGTACCTTAAAGAGGTGGGCCGCGTCTCCGCCCCAGTGTTTCGCTTCCCGGGACCGCTTCGCAGGTTCCCGCAAGTGGTGGACGGGACCCGGAAACCGGTGGCCAGCGTCAGCGAACGGGTGGGCAGCGTCCGAGCACTGGTGGAGCGAGTCCGAAGACTACTTCGCAGGTTCCCGGCACGGGTGGGCCGCGTCCGAGCACCGCTTTGCCGCGTCCGAGCACCGCTTTGCCGCATCCGCGCACCGGTGCTGGGGACCTACGCACCGGTGTTCAGGCTCCGCGCACCGGTGTTTGGACTCCGCGCACCGGTTCCGAGATCCGGGCCACCGGTGCGCGGTTCCCATCTACTGCTTTCGGCACCTTGCGCACCGGTGCTCGGTCCTCATCCAGCGGTGCCGGGGGGCCGCGCAGCGCTCTCGGCTTCCTGTCCAGCAGTTCTCGGAACCTATCCACCGCTCTTGCGACGCGGCGAAGCGCTTCTGGCAATCTGCGAAGCGCGCTCCGGTTGCTGCGAAGCGGTGCTCGGCCGCCAACCACCTCCCGCGCGCGCTACGAATCCAGGTCGAAATCTTCCCCGCCGGCCCCCAGCTCTTTGACCGCCACGCCGATCGCCCGACGCGAGAAGCCTTTCGAGGCGAGGTGCCGGGCTAGCGCGGCGGGATCGCTCTTGCCGCGGCGCGACCACTTCGCGGCGGCCTCTCGGGCGGCTTCCACGTCGTCGTCGGGGATTTCGGCGAGAACCGTGGCGATCGCTCCGGACGATGCTCCGCGGCGTTCCAGCTCGGCTTTCAGCTTGAGCTTTCCTTCGGCGCCGCGGCCTAGCCTCTGGGCGATGAACGAACGGGCGGTCGAAAGATCGTCGAGGTAGCCGGCTCCCGCTAACCGATCGAGCGCCGGGTCGACTTCGGCTTCTTCGTAGGCGCGGGCCGCGAGCTTTTGTTCCAGCTCGCGGCGAAAGTGGGGGCGGGTTCCCAGCAGGCGAACCGCCTGCTCGTAGGCGGGCGGTTTTTCCCGGGTCATGGAGTGGAACCGTCGATCAGTTGTGCTCGATCTCGAACGGCGAAGCCGAGAGCAGGTCGTTCTCGGGCGCCAGCTCGATCGATTCTTCCATCTGCTCGCGCGCGGCGTCCGAGGTGAACTGCACGCCCTGGATCTTGAGCTTGAACTCGTCCGGGTTCGAGGCGCGGCGCAGCGCCTCTTCGAGCGAGATCAGGCCGCCCCGGTAGAGCTGGAACAGCGATTGGTCGAACGTCTGCATGCCGTACTGGCTGGTGCCGCCCGCGATCTGCTCGCGGATGAACTTGGTCTTCTCTTTGTTCTCGATGCAGTCGCGGATATAGGGGGTGGAGATCATCACCTCGACTGCCGGAACCCGGCCGATGCCATCGGCGCGGGGAATCAGTCGGAGCGAGATGACCGCCTTCAACACCGCCGAGAGCTGAATGCGGATCTGCTTTTGGTGGTGCGGCGGGAAGACCGAGATGATGCGGTTGATCGTCTCCGTCGCGTCCAAGGTGTGCAGGGTCGAGAAGACCAAATGGCCCGTCTCGGCCGCGAGCAGCGCGGTTTCGATCGTCTCGTAGTCGCGCATTTCGCCGACCAGGATGACGTCCGGATCTTGGCGCAGGGCGGCGCGCAGGGCGGGCGAGAACGCCCGCGTATCGACGTCGATCTCGCGCTGGTTGACGATCGATTTCTTGTCGCGGTGGAGGAACTCGATCGGGTCCTCGATCGTCATGATGTGCTCGGGGCGACCGGCATTGATCGAGTCGAGCATCGCGGCGAGCGTCGTCGATTTGCCCGAGCCGGTGGTTCCCGTGCAGAGGATCAGGCCGCGCCGTTCCTCGCAGATCTTTTCGAGCACGGGCGGCAGCATCAGCTCGCGCATCGTCTGAATGCGCGCCGGGATGACGCGGAGCACCAAGCCGACCGCGCCGCGCTGCTGGAAGACGTTGCAGCGGAAACGGCCGAGGCCGGGCACGGAATACGCGATGTCCAGCTCGTACTCTTCCTTGAAGCGCTGCTTCTGGCGCGCGTTCATGATCGAGAACGCCATCGCGATGGTGTCCTCTTGCAGCAGGCGTTTCAGATCGGCGAGGCCGATCAGCTCGCCGTCCACGCGGATGACCGGATGGCTGCCGACCTTCAAGTGAAGGTCGGAGGCCTTGCGTTCGACCGCGATCTTGAGCAGGTCGTTGATATTCATCTAGGAGGTACCACCCCTCGCGTCAGGCAACGATAGCCGCCGCTTCGACCCCGACCGGGTGAAGCCAGCCGTGGCGATCGGGCGTCTCGCCGTGGACGAGGCTGCGGAATTCGGCCATCAGCCGGCGGGTGATCTCGCCGGGGTGGCCGGGGCCGACCGTGATTCGATCGACCGAGCGGATCGGCGTGATCTCGGCCGCGGTGCCGGTGAAGAACAGCTCGTCGCAAACGTAGAGCAGACTGCGCGGAATCGTCTCTTCGCGGATCGCAATCCCCAGCTCGCGGGCGAGGGTCAGCACGGTGTCCCGGGTGATGCCGGCGAGGATCGACGAGGCGACCGGCGGCGTATAGAGAACGCTATCCTGAACCAGAAACAGGTTTTCCCCCGAACCCTCGCTGACGTAACCGGCGGTGTCGAGCGCGATCGCCTCGTGGAAGCCGCCGAGGACCGCCTCCATCTTGATCAAGCCGGCGTTCATATAGTTGCCGGTCGCTTTGGAGATCGCGGGCACCGAGTCCTGGGACGGCCGGCGCCAGGAGGAGACGCAGACGTCCACGCCCTTCTCCAGCGCTTCCTCCCCCAGGTAGGTCCCCCAGCGCCAGACGCCGATCGCGACGTCCACCGGCGACTTGAGCGGATTGACGCCCATCGGGCCGAAGCCGCGGAACGCGATCGGCCGGATATAGCAGGCGACCAGCTCGTTGGCCCGGATCGTCTCGTCCACCGCCGCCGACAGCTCGTCCGCGGAGAAAGGCAGCTCCATGCGGCAGATCTTCGCCGAGTGGACCAACCGCTCCATGTGCTCCCTCAGACGGAACACCGCCGAGCCCTGTGGCGTCTGATAGCACCGGATGCCTTCGAACACTCCGGTGCCGTAATGCAGAGCATGGGTCATGACCGGAACGGTGGCTTGCTCGAACTCCACCAATCGGCCGTTCATCCAAGCCCAGCGGATTCCTTCAAACGGATGGTTCGCCACGGCGGGGCCCCCCTTGGGTGCGCGGACAGAGGTCCTTAGGGACGGGATCGTAGCCGATGGGGGGGAGGGTGTCCATGTCATCCAAAGGTGTCACTCGCGGGCTACGGCTCGACCACCTTAGCGCCCGTCACAAAGTACTCGGTCTCGCCGAAGCAGTCGGTGGGAATCCCCTTGTGCTGCTCGTAGGAGAGCGCCACCCGGCGGCCGACCGAGGCGTTGATCACCTCGGCCACTTTGTCGTCGCGGACCGAAAACCGGAACGTCTCGGCGAGAGTGCCCGGCAGGCTGACCATCGCCAGCTCCCCTTCCCAGGTTTTGCACACCCACCCCTTCTTCGAGAACTTCTGGACGTACCCGGCCCGCTCCCCCTCGGAGAAATTGAACGAGAGCGCCACCCAGACGTAGAGCACGAAACCGCCCGCGACGAGGAGCAGCAGGACGGCCGCCGCGCAACCGAACCGCCGGCCCCGACGACGGGGCGGGGTGGAGCTCGAAGGAGGGACGGCAGAGGTCGGCGACTCGGGCATGGCGAGGTCCTCGAAGTGGCGAGGTCGATAGGTCTCGGACGTTCGGAACGACCCCCATCCTATCCTTCCCCCGATCCCAACCCACCCCCTCCCCGGGGGAAGGGACGAAACGTTCGGCGTGAGAAGAGAATCGAAGCATCCTCGCCGCCGCTCCACGCCTCAAACTTGACCTGCCGTTCGGCGGAGGGTCCCTCCCCCCGGGGAGGGGGCGGGTTGGGACCGGAGGGAGGACAGGAGGGGGGCGCTCCGATTAAAGGAGCACCCTCGCCGCACCGGCCACCGCGGCGGTCTCGATCCTCAAGATCCGCGGACCGAGAGCCACCGGATGGAATTCCAAAGAGCGGGCGGTGGCCAGCTCCCCCTCCGTGAGGCCCCCTTCGGGACCGACCAAGAGAACCGCCGTGCGCGTCTCCGGTTCGGCGCCCAACCCGGGATCGCCGCCCGGATCGAGCACCCAACGCCGTTCCAGCCCCTCGGCAAGGTCCCCCAGCCCGCTCCAGCCGTGAGGACCGTCGATCGTAGGGAGGGTCGCCCCGTGGCACTGTTCGAGCGCCGAGACGGCCACCCGGCGGAGCCGGTCGAGCGTGCCGGAGCCGAAATCGCGCGGGGCGCGCTCGGTGTGGAGGAATCGAATCGCGGCGACCCCCAGCTCGGTGGCCTTCTCGACCAGCCAGGAGGCGCGCTCGGGTCTTAGAGTCGGCACGAGGAGGGTCAAGCGGAGCGCGGGTTCGTTGGCGGGAAGCTCTTCGATCGGTTCGATCGGCTCGATCCACCCCGCTTTCCGGTCGATGCGCACGATCCGTCCGGCGCGCGCACTCCCCCGGCCATCGACCAGGCGAAGGGGATCGCCCACCTCGGCGCGGCGGGCGCGGAACAGATGGCGGTAGGCCTCCCCTTCGACCGCGATCTCGGCGGCTTCGAAGTCCTGCGGGGAGACGAGCAGGGTGATCACGGCCCGTCGGCGGCCCGAACCAGCCGGAACGCGATCCACTCGTTGGCGATCCGCCGGCCGCGCTCGACCAGGCCGAGGGCGGCCACTCGGGCCAGGATCTCGTCGCCGCGGTCGGCGAGGATGCCGGAAAAAATCAGCTCTCCCCCCGGCGCGAGGCGCTCCGCCAGGTCGGGAAGCTCGGGCGAAATCTCCTCGGGCAGGACGTTCAAAAGCAACAGGTCGAATCGGGATTTCGGATGCGGCGGGGCGACCAGCGCCGCGAGCCGGCCGGCGAAATGGCGCGGATACAAGTCGTTCAGCCGGCTGTTATCGCGAGCGTGGATCGGCGCGCCCGGATCCAGATCGAACGCGATCGCCGAGCGCGCGCCGAAGCGAAGCGCGGCGAACGACAGCACCGCCGTGCCGGCGCCGATTTCGAGCACCGAGCGGCCGGCGAGCCCTCCTTCGTCCGCCAGATCCTCCAGCAGCTCCAGCGCCAAACGGGTCGATTCGTGGCTGCCGACGCCGAACGCGGAGCGGGCCGGCAGACGAAGCAGGACACGCCCGGGCGGCACCTCGCAGGGCGGTTCATCCGGCTCGCGCGGATCGAGCAGCAGGCGCCGGCCGACCCGGAACGGTTTGGCGTTCTCGCGGTAGCGGGCCAGCCAATCGACGGGAACGACGGGCTCCTGCCCTACCGGCTCAATCTCGTCGGCCCCTTCGAGCCCCATTTCCGACAGATCGGGCTCGGGCGAAGCCGCGTCGAAATAGGCCTCGATCCGCACCCGAAGGCCGTCGTGCGGCTTGATCTCCAGCCCCAGCGTTCCGGCGGCCCAGAGCTCGGCGGCGAACAGCTCTTCCAGCCGGACGGGGACCAGATAAAAGCGACGGATCTCGGCCATGAGGCTCTTTCGCGGCGACGAACGGCGGCCGCCCGAGTAGGTCTAGCGAGGGGGATCCGGAGGAGGAGCCGCAAGGGGCGGCGGGGAACCGTCGCCGGGGTTCCTCGGCGGCGGCGCGTTGGGATCGCGGTTGCCGAAGACCTGGTTCAGCCAACGGCGGAAAGGATGCCTCTGCGGCGGGACCTCTCCCGCATCCTCGCCGTCGAGCGGCTGGCCGTCTTCGTCGTAGCCGCTGGTCTGGTCCCAATCGGTGTGCCGGTCGCACAGCTGCGACGGCACCTTCCCTTCGGGAAAGACCTCGTTGATTTTGACCGGACAAAAGTCGTTGGCGAGAGCGCCGGTGGTCGGATCGATCATCGCCACGCGCAGCCCCGGAGGCTGCTTGAACGCGGGATACCCGGCCGGAGAGCGGACTTGCGCCGTGAACTTGGCCCAGATCGGCAGGGCGCCGCGGGCACCCGACAGGCGGGTGGGCGAGTTGTCGTCGAATCCAACCCAGACGACCGTCGCACGGTTGCTCGAATAGCCGCCGAACCAGGCGTCGCGCCGGTCGTTCGTGGTGCCGGTTTTTCCCGCCAGCGCCCCTTCGATCCCTTGCGCCCGCACCCCATAACCGGTGCCGCGATCGATCACGCCCTGGAGCAGAGTGGTCACCAGATAGGCCGACTGCGGAGAGAGAACGCGCTCGGGCGCCGGCAGCTCTTCCCCCTCGACCGGCTTGCCGAATCGGTCGTACACCGAGGCGAGGCCATGGACTTCCGGCCGAACGCCGCCCGCAGCGAGCGTCGCGTAGACCCGCAGCAGCTCGATGGGCGACACGGACGTCGCGCCGAGCGCCACCGCGGGGAACGGGTCCATCTCCGCTTCGACCCCCATCTTGTGGGCGAGCGCCACGACCTTGTCCATGCCGACTTGCAGAGCGATCCGCGTCGTCGCCGGGTTGTAGCTGTGCTCCAACGCCCGGCGGACGGTGACCCAGCCGTGGAAGCTGCCGTCGTCGTTTTTCGGGCTCCAGGGCTTGCCCGCCATGTCGACGGTGAGCGGCGAATCCTCGACGAACGAGGCCGGCGTCCCCTTGCCCGACTCGAACAGCTGGGCGT
>DATMZU010000485.1:0-4054 GCA_035607435.1 Thermoanaerobaculia bacterium
ACCCTTCCGGCGCGCGGACGTTCACCCCGAACTGCGACTCGTCGTCGCGCGGCAGGAAGTTCTTGTCCACCCGTTGGAACAGCGGAATGGTCGAGACGAACACCGCGAGCATCACCAGCACGACGACCCAGCGGTGGGCGAGCGAATGGTCGAGCAGCCACAGGTACGACTTTTCGATCCGCGCGTAGAAGCCGCGCTCCCGGGTGCTCTCCTTCGCCTTCTCGCCGTTCGCCTTCTTCGCCTCGTTGGCGCGGATCCAGCGCGAGCAGAGCATCGGCGTCAAGGTGAACGAGACGAGCAGCGAGACCGCGATCGCGCAGGCCATGGTGATGCCGAACGAGTACATGAAACGGCCGACGATGCCGCCCATGAACGCGACGGGCAGGAAGACCGCGATCAAGGAGAGAGTGGTGGCGAGAACCGCGAGCGTGATCTCACCCGTGCCCTGGGCGGCCGCTTCGCGCGGGCTCAAGCCTTTTTCTTCGATGAAGCGGAAGATGTTTTCGAGCACGACCACCGCGTCGTCGATCACGATGCCCACGACCAGCGCGAGCGCGAGCAGGGTGATGACGTTCAGGGTGAAACCGAACCAGGCCATCGCGGCGAACGCGGCGACCAACGAGGTGGGGATCGCGACGGCGGAGATCAGCGTCAGCCGGAAGCGGCGGAGGAACAGCATCACGATGAGCGCCGCGAACAGCGAGCCGAGCACCAGGTGCTCCTGCACCGCATCGACCGCCGCGGTGATGTAGTCCGACTGGTCGCGGACGATATCCATCTTCCAGCCGGCTGGGAGTTGCGAGCGCAGCTGTTCCAGCCGATCCTTTACCCCGGCGATCACTTCGACCGTGTTCAGCCCCGACTGCTTGCGGATCTGGAGCACGACGGCGGGCTTGCCATCGACGCTCGCGAGCGTCTCCGGCTCGGCGGTGGAGTCTTCCACCCGGGCCACGTCGCTCACCTTGACCGGATACCCCGCGCGGGTCGCGATCGGAATGTCACCGAACGCCGCGGGCGAGGCGACGCGGCCGTAGGTGCGGAGGGTGAGGTCGCGCAGCCCCTGCTCCACCTGGCCGCCGGGGATTTGCACGTTCTGGCCTTGGAGGCCGCGGACCACGTCGGCGACGGTCAGGTTCAGGGCGGCGAGCTTGCCCGGATCGGTGACCACGTTGACCTGGCGCGGCCGGCCGCCCAGGATGCGCACCTGGCCGACGCCGGAGATCGATTCGAGCTGCCGCTTGAGCGTTTTGTCGGAGAACTCGGTCAGCTCGCGGATCGGGACCGGACCGGCGAGCGCGATCGACAGGACCGGCGCCGCATCCGGATCGATCTTCTGAATGATCGGCGGATCGGCGCTCTGCGGCAGCTCGCCGAGCACGGTGTTCACCCGGTCGCGCACCTCTTGGGCCGCCACGTCGCCGTCTTTTTCCAGCACGAACGAGACGATCACCTGCGAGGTGCCTTCGGACGAGATCGAGATCAGCTGGTCGATGCCGCTGATCGTGTTGACCGCCTCTTCGATCTTGTCGGTGATCTCGGTCTCGATGTCCTCGGGGCCGGCGCCGGTGAGGCGGGTGTTGATCGTCACGGTCGGAAAATCGACTTTCGGGAAGCGGTCCACGCCCAGCTTGCCGTAGGCGAACAGGCCGACCACGACGAGCGACAGAATCAGGACCGACGCGAAGACCGGCCGGCGGATGCACAGATCGGCGAGGCGATTCATCGCGCGCCTCCCGGTGCGCCGGCCGATCCCAGATCGAGCTTCACGCGGGCGAACAGGCCGGGCTTCAAGCGGCCGTCCTGATTGGGAAACTCGGTTTCGACCGCGACCGTCCGGGTGGCGGCCTCGACCACGCCGCCGATCACTTTCACCCGGCCGCGGAACGTCTCGCCCGGGTAGGGATCGACGCTCGCCTCGACCTCCTGGCCCAGACGGACGCTCGCGAGGTAGCGCTCCGGCAGGCGGAAGCGCAGCTTGAGCGGCGAGGTTTGAACGATCACGAACGCGACCGTCGCCTCGCCCATCCGCTCGCCGACGTCCGTGCGCTTTTCCGCCACCACGCCGTCGATTGGCGAGCGGAGGACGGCATCTTCCATCCGCTGGCGCGCGAGGTCGCGGGTTGCTTTCGCCGCCAGCACGGCGGCGTCCGCCCCCGAGGCGGCCGATTCGGAGCGATCGAACGCGGCCTGTGCGACGCTCCCCTTGGCGAGCAGATCGCGCTTCCGTTCCAGGTCCCGCTTGGCGTCGCCCGCCGCCGCGGCGGCCCGCGCCACTTCGGCCGTCGAGCGTTCGACTTCGAGCGCCAGGTACTGGGTTTCGAGCGTCAGCAGCGGCTGGCCCTTCCTTACGCGCGTCCCTTCCTCCACATACATCTTGCCGACCCGGCCGGGCATGCGCACCGCCAGCTCCGACTGGACGGGCGAGACCAGCTCGCCGGTCGCCTCGACAGTTCCGGCCGGGGCGGCGCCGGTCGCCGGGGCGGAAGGCGCGGCGTTCGAGCCGGGGGCGTCGGAGGCCGGAGCGATGCCGGCGATTTTTTCCACGTCGGCGGGAAGAGCGGGCGCCGGGGCCGTCGCGGCTTCGGCTTCGGGCTTCGGCGCCGCTTTCGGTTTGCCGCCGCAGGCGAAGCCGGACAGGAGGAGGACGGAAAGAGACAGGATCGAGATCGGCAGGCGTTTCATCGGACGTCCTCCATCGAAAGATTCTTGGCCAGCAGGCCGGCGGCGGCCCAAACCTGCAATTCCGCGAGATCGCGGTCCAGCTCGCCCGTGGCGACCGCGCGGCGCGCCTCGGCGAGGCCAGTTTCCGCCACCCGGGCGTCGAGCGCGGTCAGCTCTTGGGCGCGGTAGAGCTCGTCGGCTTGTTGGTATTCCGCCTCGGCGGCGGTCTTCTGTTCCTTGGCGAGCGCCAGCTCGGCATCCGCGGCGGCGAGATCGGCGATCGCCCGCCGGACCTCTTCGCGCACCGTGCGGCGCGCGGCTTCGAGATCCAGCTCGGCCTGGTGCAGGCGCTCGTTCGCCACGGCGACTTTCGCCTTCACCTCGCCTCCCTGGTAGATCGGCACGGTGAGCCGCAGGGCGAAAAATCCATATTGATCTAGCGGAAACGACGAGCGCTGCATCAGCCAGGCGCCATCGGCGGTCAGCACCGGCAGGACCGCGCCTTTCTGTTTCCGCACTTCGAGCCGCGCGATCTCGACCGCGGTGGCGGCGCGCGCCACCTCCGGGCGCGAGGCCTCGACCTGCGCGAGCAGCTCCGCCTCGGTCGGCCGCTCCGGCAGAATGCGCCCCGGCTCGCTCGGCACCAGCGGCTGGTCGAGCGCCAGGTCGTCGCGCAGCCGGCTTTCGGCGAGCGCCCGTTCCTGGCGCGCCCGGGCGAGCTGGCGCTCCGCCCCTTTGATGTCGGCCTCGGCGCGCAGCAGATCGACCCGCGTGGTCTCGCCCGCGTCGAAGAAGGTCTGGGCCTGCTCGCGCCGGGCGGACGCGAGCGCCACGCTCTGGTTTTCGACCGCGATCAGCTCGTCGGCCCGCACCACGGCCAAATAGTCGGCGGCGACGGCGAGCAGCAGCCGGTCGCGCACCGAAGCCTCGTTCGCGTGGGCGGTATCGATCCCCAGTCGCGCCTGTTCGAGCGCCCGGCGTTCCCGGTTTCCGGCGTAGATCGGCTGCGACAGGGTGAGCCGGTAGCTCCAGTCTCGGCCGGGCAGGACGACCCGCTTGTCGGAACCGGAGCCGAAGCTCGCCTCTTCGCTGTTGATGACGTAGTTGCCCGACACGCCGATTTTCGGCAGCACGCTCCCGAGCAGCGCCCGCACCTGGCCCTTGACCGCGGTCGCTTCGATTTCGGCCGAGCCGAGCGTCGGGTTTGCCGCGAGCGCTTGGCGCAGCGCTTCCGGCAGGGTGATCGGCCGCGGAGCGGGGCTCACGGCAGGCGCCGGCGCGGGCGAAACGCCCGGAGGATCGTCCGCCGCGGCGGGAGCGCCCCAGGCGATCGCCAGCAGGGCGAAGACGCTCGCCAAAGCCCGGCGCGGGGCGAGTTGGAACAGGGCTCGAC
>DATMZU010000496.1:0-4184 GCA_035607435.1 Thermoanaerobaculia bacterium
GCGGGCCGCACCGGGAGGGTGAGGCCGAGCAGATGGACGTCGCTTGGGCTCGCCGGCACGAGAATGAGCAGACCGAAGCTATCGGCAAGGACGCCGGTCACCCGCGCCCGGCGCAGGATGCCGACGTGGAGGTCGGTGGTCGGTAGGCTGATGAAGATGCCGGCGTTGCCTTGCTGGAGCCCAAAGCCCTTGTCGAAGAAGCTCGACTCGAAGGCGCCCGAGGGGGTGGAGACCGTCCCTTCGACGGTGACGACGGTGCCGAGCGGCAGAGTGCGGGCGTGAGCGATCGTGGTCGTCGCCGCTGCGGCGGGAGCCACGGCGGACAGCAGGGCGAGAATGGCGAGGGCGGACAGCAGAAGCGGTCGGGTGGCGCGGATCATCGGGTTGGACCTCTCTAGAGAAAAGCGGCGTACAAGGGGATATGCGTCCCCCGGCGCGGGTCGCCGGGCGGATCGCTGTACTGTGTTGCTATAAGAGTGAGTGCGAAAGGGTAGGGAAAGCGCGACAAGATCTCGCGAGTCTGCGAGACGAGCGAATTTCCCCTACCGGTTCGGCGGCGGCGATGGCGCCACGGGAGCGGGCGGCGGCTCGGCCGGCGGGGCTGCGGTGGGCGGAATCGGTCCCGGCGGTGCCTCTTCCGGTATTCCTTCGAGCCCCGGCGGGGCGGCGACCGCTCCCGGCTCCGGCGGACGCTGAGTCATCTCTTCGCCCTCTTTCGGGACGTAGAACGACTTCTGCTGGAACCAGGGAAGCGTCATCACGGTCGACCACTTCGGGTCGTATTCCTTGAACGGCTCGGTGCCGTTGACGAAGGCCTCGTCGATCGTCCGGCCGGTCCCTTGGCTCGGACGGAGCCCCGAGTAGTACTCGACCGGCCGCTGGGAGACGCCCGCCGGCACCGAGAAGGTTTCGCCCTTTTGGATCCAGCCGTCGGCGAGCCCCGCTTTGACGATTCCGATCCAGGTCGGCAGCGAGGCGACCGCGCCGCTCATCCCCGAGCCGAGCGAGCGCTTGGCGTCGTAGCCGGTCCAGGTGAGGATCGTGTAGTTCGGCGTGAAGCCGACGAACCAGGCGTCGGAGTAGTCGTCGGTCGTGCCGGTCTTGCCCGCGAGGTCGAGCGGCAGGTCGTGCGCCTCATAGGCGGTGCCGTGGTCGATCACCCCTTCGAGCATGTGGGTGAGCACAAAAGCGACCGCCGGGGCCATCGCGCTCTGGGCGTTCGGCACGTGGCTCTCAAGCGTCAGCCCTTCGCGGCTGGCGATCTTCTCGATCAAGTAGGGCTCGACGTGGGTGCCGAGGTTCGCGACCGTCGCGTACGCGGTCGCCAGCTCCATCGGGGTCAAATCCGCCGAGCCGAGCGCCAGGCTGGGGTAGGGGGGGAGCGGCGACTGGATGCCGCAGCGGCGGGTGAAGTCGATCACCCTCTGCACGCCCACCAGGTCCATGAGCTTCACCGTCGCCACGTTCACCGACTGTTCGAGCGCCCGGCGCAGCGTGATGATGCCGTAATACTTCTTGTAGTAGTTGTGCGGCGTGTAGCTCAGCTTGCCGTCCGCGCCTTTAAAAGCGGTCGGCACGTCGAGCAGGGTGTCGGCCGGGGTCCAGCCGTTCTCGACCGCGGCGCCGTAGACGAACGGCTTGAACGCCGAGCCGACCTGACGCTTGGCCTGGGTGATCCGGTTGAACTTGTTGCGGTCGAAGTCCCAGCCGCCGACCAGGGCGCGGATCGCACCGGTGCGCGATTCGATCACCACCGCGGCGGATTCCATCCGCGGTTCCTGTTCGAGCATCAGGACCGGCTCCACGGCTTCCTCCGGCTTGTCCTTGGCGGCCTTGCCGGGCACCAGGCGGAACCAGGCGACGGCGCCTTTGGGCAGCACGGTGGAAGCCAACGTGCGGCCGGTCCACTCGAATCCCTTTTTGCCGAGCGTGTAGATCTTCTCGCCGATCTTCACCCGCGCCTGGGTCCTGTCGCTTTCGAGCACGATGCCCTGGTACCAGCGGCCGATCTGCGGATCGCCCTGGCCCCAGGTCGGCCGGGTCTGATCCTCCAGGTGCTCGACGTCGAGCTGGGCGAGCGGGCCGCGCCAGCCGCGCCGATGATCGATCCGGCGCAGCCCCTCGTCCACCGCTTTTTCGGCCGCCGCCTGGATCTGCGGATCGAGCGTGGTCGTCACCTCCAGCCCCTGCTCGTAGAGCGCCGTAGCGCCGTACTTGGTCTCCAGATACTTGCGCACCTCTTCGGTGAAGTAGGGGGCGGCCTGCTCTTCGGTCCGGCGCGGAGCGACGCGCAGCGGCTCGGCGTTGGCGAGGTCGAATTGCGCCTGGGTGATGAACTTCTCTTCGAGCATGCCGCGCAGCACCCGGTTGCGCTGCGAGATCACCTTGTCGGGGGTCCGATACGGGCTGTAGCGGCTGGGCGCCGGGATGATCCCGATGAGGGTCGCCGACTCGGCGAGCGTCAGGTTTTTGGCCGGTTTCTCGAAGTAGTAGCGCGACGCGGCCTCCACGCCGTAGTTGCCGTGGCCGAGGTTCACCAGGTTCAGATAGAGCGTCAGCAGCTGCTGCTTGCTGTACTTTTTCTCCAGCTCGACCGAGATCAGCGCCTCTTCGACCTTCCGACGCCAGGTCTTCTCGCGCGACAGGAACAGCGTCCGGGCAAGCTGCATGGTGATCGTCGAAGCGCCTTCGACGATGCGGCCGGAGCGGAGGTTTTTGAATTCGGCGCGCAGGATGCCTTGCAGGTCGATGCCGCCGTGGCTGAAGAAGTTGCGGTCCTCCGAGGCGATCACCGCGCGGCGGAGCACTTCGGGAATCTCCGCCTGCGAGAGCATCATCCGGCGCTCGCGGGCGAAGGTCGCAAACTGCGCACCGCCCTTGTCGAACAGCTCGGTGACCAGCCGCGGCGTGTAGGAAGAGACCTCTTCCACCTGCGGCCGGCGGATCACCGCGGCGATGCCGACGCCACCCGCCGCGCCGAGGACGGCGGCGATGGCGAGCGGGGCGAGCCAGCGCAGCAGGCGTTTGCCCGGGCGGGGACGCATGGGGGTGCCGAACGAAGGGCCGATCGTGCGCGGGGGGAGCGGGTCATAGTCCACGAGAGGATTATAGGGCCGCGGGCCTCCGACGGCGCGCCTGCGCTGCGGCCCGCTTGCCGCGCATCTTGCCGGGTGATACAAACCCGGCCATCCCGCACTTGCCGTTCGGACCGCCGCGGAGGGTCGTCAATGTCGGAACCCAACGAATTCCCACCGCCGCCGTTTACTCCCGCGCCGCTGGAGCTGTCCGAGCGCTCGGGGTGCCGGAAGGCGCTGCTGTTCGGCTGCGGCGGCCTGTTTCTGATCCTCGCGCTCAGCCTGGTCGTGGCGGTGGTCAAGGCGCCCGAGATCCTGGGGGCGATGCTCGGCTATCTCGAACAGGACTATGCGGCCAAGCTCGCGCCGGACGTTTCGGCGGCGGAGCGCGCGCGGTTCCATCGCGCGTTTGAAGCCGCGCAAGCGAATCCGATCAAAGTCATGCAGGACTCGGAGGGGCTCGAACGGTTTCGCGACCGGTTGTTGGGATTGAGCGCGAAAACTCAGCTGTCTCGGGAGGATGCGGCCGGGCTCTCCGCGCTGCTCGAAAAGATGAGCGGGACGGCATCGACTCCCACGCCCGGCCCCGACCGGGAAGCGCCGGCACCGCCGGCTCCCGTACCGCCGCCGGCTCCGAATTCGCACCCTTCGCCCACGGAGGGCGCCGGGCCGCGGCCGACCACGGCTTGATCTAGGCGGCGGCTTCGAGCCGCGGCACGAACGTCCGCAGAGCCTGGGGGAGCGACTCGGCGCCCTCGAGGTGGAACCAGGCGCGGCGCCGCTCCCCGCGTACCCTCAGCCAGGTGCCGTCCGGGCAGGAGTAGACGGCGAGCAGCGAGGAGAGGCTCGGATCGATCCGGTCGAGCGGCTCGGAGTCTTCCAGGGCCGCGATCTGGCTCTTGAGTCCGGTCAGCCGAAGCGTCGGCCCGAGATCTTGTGCCGTATGCAGAGCGACGGGGTAGAAGGCACCGTCGATCTCCTGGTCGAGAACCAGGGCCAGGTCGAACTCCTCGGCCAACTGGTCGAACAGCGAGCTCGCGAGGTCGGGGATCGAGATGTCGAGGGTCTTTACCGCGCGCAGGTAGACCTCCAGCGGCGAGAAGCTCAGCT
>DATMZU010000566.1:0-23369 GCA_035607435.1 Thermoanaerobaculia bacterium
CCACGAAGCTCAGGGGGCGGTACTCCTCGCCCGCTTTCATGATGTACGGGGACAAGACACCGTCTCTCACCGGCACGCTGACGCGCGATCCGTGCACAAGGGACCAGATCTCCGCCGGATAACCGGACTCTGTCTTGCCGAGGACCGCGACCGTGCTTCCATCAGCAACGACATCCATGAGAGACACGTCGAATAGGCTCGTAAGCGGCCCGCCTACCGGCTGCAAGGTACGCCCGATCAGCTTCCAGGAGGAAACGCGGGATCCTGTGCCCCCTTCCCCCTCTTCGACGACCGCCACGGTGTGCCCGCCTCGGGCCAGGAAAACTTGGCGGACCGGCCGCGAAAAATGCACAGGCTCGGATCGCGGCGTCCCCGTGGTGAGGTCAAGGAGCACCAGCCATGCCCCACCTCCCGGTCGCGCGAGATCGATCTGCACAGTGGTCGACGAGGAAAAGTCCACTTGCCCCAAGAGCAATTGGGATGAGGCATGAAACACCGGGTGGTGAAGTCCCGAGGCGAGATCCTGCAAAGGAAGCACATACCCGTCGTAGCGCTGCTCTCCCGTAGCCTGGAGGACGATGGACCGATCGTCCCGGGTGAAACCGACGATCTCCGGGGGGCGATCGCCAGCCAGAGCTGCCAGATCGACCGTTCCGAACCGGCCCCCTGTATCGGTCCGCCAGACGATCAACCAGTAGGGGCTCTGGGGATCGAAAAACGGTTTGTAGAGGGCCGCAACCAACTTGCCGTCGAAACTGAACCGAGCCTCCCGGTATCGCGGGAAAGGTGTCGCGTCCGGGAGGGATACCCTCCTGCCGGGCCGGCCGGTGAGCGGTGCGACGAAGGACTTGCGATCGGACGAGCGGACGAACGCTTGGGTCAGGTCGGGAGAGAGAGCCGCGATGTCGACGCCGGTGTCAAGGTTGGTAACTACCTCCGGCGCCTGCTGCACAAGGTTCCTTGTCATAGCAATGTAGGCTAGGCGGAGGGGGTCGCTGTCCGGGGCGGTGCGCATGGCGTCGTCCGCCAGGAGGAATGCCCGGACCGGCTCCTCCTCCCAGGCGACGTAGGCGCCAAAAGCGCGCTGCTCCGCAAGGCGGCCTCGGGCTTCATCTGTCTTCTCACGCGCCTCGCGCGCATTCAGCACAGCCCAGATCGCAAGGCCCGTGGTGAGGAGGATCACGCCAGCGGCAATTGCCCAAAGCTTCCGCTGCCGGGAACGGCCCGCCTGCCGGCTCGCGGCAACGAATGTGGAATGTAGCTCGGTCGGGCGTGGCTCGCCGCGAGCGCTCGCCAGACCTAGCCAGTCTTCCGCCTCGGCCAGCTCGCTGCCCCGAAGCAGCAACCCCTCGTCACCGTCGCGACGCCTCCACTCCAAAGCCTGCAGCAGAATCTGACGGTGCAAGTGGACGATCTTGGGATCGCGATCGAGGCTCGCAACGATCACCTCGATCTGGTCGTCGAGAGTGCCATCAGGAGGTACCTCGATCCACTGGCGGGCACGCACCGCCTCGGGGAGCTCGTCGGCGGGGATCGGCTCCAGGAGGACTGGAATGATGCGTTTGCCCAGGTCCACAGCCCATCCCAGCTCCTGGAGACAGTAGCGTGAGGTGATCGCAGCCCGGCTGACTAGGAACAGGAAGCTGTCGCTGGCTTCGATCCCCTGCCGGAGCGCCCGGAGCCACTCGTCGGAAGGTTGCAGGTCGCGGCGATCGACCCAGGGGCGACGCCCACGATCCAGGAGCGCCTGCACCAAAGTCTCGACTTGGGTCAGGTTACGAATGGAGTAGGAGAGGAAAACATCCGTCCGCACATCGAGACCGATGGGAACGGCGATCCGTTCGAATACCTCATAGAGATCGCCTCTTCCTTCAATTACCCGGAGCCGGCGCGGACTATTCGCCAGCGCTGACTCGGAAAAGCCGGGGCGTGCGACGACCAGAACCTTGGCCGCCCCCTCACCGCTCTCCGACAGGGCGGCGAGCACGGGACGCAACGCTCCGACGTCCGGCCCGGCGATGACCACATGGGCCGTTGCGGTATCAATGTCTGAGGGAATGGTGCCGCCCAGATAGGCCGCCACGTACCCGACGCTCCCGAAGAGATCGAGGAGACCTTTCGCCAACTGCTCTTCGGAAGACGACGCATAGAGCCGGAGCGTGGGGATTTGGGCACCACGCTCCAGGGAGGTCTTCTGCTGGGGGTCAGTAGCCATGGAGGAGATTGGGACTTACAAAGATCCTCAGAGCCGATCCAGCTCGAGATCAATCCCTCCTGGGTGCGCCGCGCTGCCGATCTTGCTGCTGTTCGGCGCGATGCTCTGTTGGTTGTGGAGGGTCCACGCTCACCGCGCGTAGGCCCTCGCCCTTAGCTCACCACCGGCAACAACGCCCCCGACACCAGATCCCGGTTGGCCGGCGTTAGCGCATGCCGGTACTGCTTCGCCAGATCCGCCGTGTCCTCGCGGGTGACGATCCGCTCGTAGAGGTTGGTGCGCTGTTTCGGGATGTAGCCGCCCGATTCGATCAGATGCTCCATCTCGTCCTGGCTCATGCGGTAGGCGGTGCCGGCGGAGGAGACGACGTTTTCTTCGATCATGATCGAGCCCATGTCGTCGGCTCCGAAGGAGAGGGCGAGCTGGCCGATCTTTTTGCCTTGGGTGACCCAGCTGGTCTGGAGGTGGACGATGTTGTCGAAGAACAGCCGGGTGACCGCGAGGGTGCGCAGGTACTCCTCGGCGTAGGTCTCGGGCGTGTCCGGCATATCCGTGTGCTCGTGCTGGAAGGTCCAGGAGATGAAGGCGGTGAAGCCTCCCGTCTCGTCCTGGAGGTCGCGGACCCTTTGCAGATGCTCGATGCGCGCTTCGATCGTTTCGCCCATGCCGTACATCATGGTCGCCGAGGTGCGCAGGCCGTTGGCGTGCGCTTGGCGCATGATGTCGATCCACTCTTCCGACGAGCATTTCGGGAAGGCGAGCACCTCTTTGCGGATCTGATCCGAAAGGATCTCGGCGCCGCCGCCGGGGATCGACTGGAGACCCGCGGCTTTCAGGCGCGCGATCACGTCGTAGAAGCTCATCCGCTCCTTCTTGGCGATGAACTTCACCTCGGGCGGCGAGAACGCGTGGAGGTGGACGCTCGGGTAGCGCTCCTTCAAGTAGCGCAGCAGGTCCTCGTAGTAGGAGAGCGGCAGATCCGGGTGGACGCCCCCCTGCATCAGGATGCCGGTGCCATTCAAGGCGATCGTCTCTTCGATCTTCCGGCCGATCTCTTCGTTCGGCAGGAGATACCCTTCCGGGTCGCCGGGCGCGCGGTAGAACGCGCAGAACCGGCACTTGTAGACGCAAATGTTGGTGTAGTTGATGTTGCGGTCCACGTTGTAAGTGGCGACCTCGGGGTCGTTCCACCGGTTGCGGACTTCGTTGGCGGCCTCTCCCAACTCCAGGAGGTCGCCTTCGAGCAGCAGCGTATGGGCATCGCCGGCCGAAATGCGCCGGCCGGCCAAAGCATCTTCGAGGATGGTGGAAACGGGGCGTCCGGACGGTTCAAAGCTCATGCGGAGACTTTACCGAGAACGGCCGGGGGCGGCAACCGGCGGCAGGCAAGCCGCCGCCGACTTTACGAATTCGCGCCGTCGCCCGAGGCCGCCGCCGGTTCGGCGATCGTTTCGCCGCCGTCCTCGGCCTGGTATTCCTTGAGCCAGTTGTAGAGGGTGCGGATGCTGATCCCGAGCGCCTCGGCGGTCTTGGTGCGGTCTCCCTCCAGACTTTCGAGGGTGGCGAGCACCAGGCGCTTCTGGACCACCGCGACCGGGGTTCCGGGGGCGAAACGGAGCGCGCCGCCCGGCTCTTCCGGCCATTGGCCGCCATGGATTTCGGGCGGCAGGTCGCTCACACCGATCTCGTCGTCGGCGAGGATCGCCGCACGGTAGACGACGTTTTTCAGCTCGCGCACGTTGCCCGGCCAGGGGTAGGCGCGCAGGGCGGAGAGCGCCGCGGCGCCGAAGCGCTGCTGGCGCCCCTCGCGCCGGTTGTGCTCGGCGAGGAAGCTTTCGGCGATCGCATCGACGTCCTCCACCCTCTGGCGTAGCGGGGGGAGCGAGATCGGAAACACCTTCAGCCGATAGAGAAGATCCTGCCGGAACTTGCCCTCGCCCACCGCCTGGTCCAGGTCGCGGTTCGAGGCGGCCATCACCCGCAGATCCACGGGGACCGGCCGGTCGCCGCCGACCCGGACGACCAGGCCGGTTTCGAGGACGCGGAGGAGCTTGACCTGCAGCTCCGGCGGCATTTCGGACACCTCGTCGAAGAACAGCGTGCCGCCCGAGGCGCGCTCGAAGAAGCCGCGGTGCTGGCGGTCGGCGCCGGTGAAGCTGCCCCGCTCGTGACCGAACAGCTCGCTCTCGATCAACTGCGGCGAAATCGCCCCGCAGTTGACCGCCACGAATGGCTGGCTGCGTCGCTTGCTCCGGCGGTGGATCGCCTCGGCGACCAGCTCCTTGCCGGTGCCGCTTTCGCCCAGGATCAGCACCGAGGCCTGGGTGGGCGCCACCTTGCGGATCAGCTCGAAGATCTGCTGCATCGCCTGCGAGGCGCCGACCATGCCTTCGAAGCGGCCGAGGCCGAGCAGCTCGCTGCGCAGGGCGCCGATCTCTTCGTTCAGCTCGCGCTCGCGGCGCAGGTGGGCGAAGACCAGCTTCAGCCGGCCGAGGTCGATCGGCTTGGTCAGGTAGTCCGCGACGCCGTAGCGGAGCGCCTCGATCGCGGTTTCGACCGAGGCGAAGCCGGTGATCAGGACAAACGAGGATTCGGGCGCCAGCTCGCTCAGCGACTTGGCCAGGTCGAGGCCGTTGCCGTCGGGCAGGACCATGTCCACCAGCGCCAGGGTGGGCGGCTGGTCGGCCATGCGCTTCCGCGCCGCGGCGAGCGTCGACACGGTGTAGGGCACGAACCCCTCTTCCTTGAGCAAGGATTCCAGGGCACGCGCGGAAATCTCGTCATCTTCCACGATCAACGCGGTCAGCATGCAGCAGCTCCGAAGAGTCTAGGTAGAGATAAATGTATCCGAAAAGAGGTCTCGTCCGCACCCTCCCGGCAGGAGCCTCCCAGGCGGCGGGCGAGCAGGGCCAAACCCGAGCGGCTTTCTTCGGCGCTCCCGGGCACCTCGGCCGGCCGGCCGGGCTCGACGACGGCCTCGATTTCCGCCGCATCCGGGCTGGAGGTCAGGGAAAAAGTGATTTTGGCATCGGCTCCGGCATGGTCCAAAATCGAAGCGACGACGGTCAAGAGGGCGGGCACCAGGAGGTCGCGCCGGGTCCGCATCGTGATCGGCACGGGCGGAATCGCGGTGGACCAGGCGGCGCGCATCAGCACCGACTCGGTCTCGCCAAGGCCGGCGGCCCGGCGGGCGAGTCGGGCGAGGTCGATCTCCTCGACCCGCTGGGCGCCCGGCAGGATCACCTCGTAGATCGTCTCGGTGCTGCCGACCAGCCGGGCGTACCCCGCGCGCAGAGCTTTCTGCACCGCGGCAACCGCCTCGAACCGCTCGGGATCTTCGCCGTCCCGCTCGGCGCGCTTCGCGAGATCGCCGATTTCGACCGAGAGCAGCTCAAGATTCAGGCCGATCGAATTGAGCGGACTGTGCAATAGGTGCTCGACCGAGGAATGGAGGCGCCGCAGCGCGCGAAACTGCGCGGCCAGGATCTCCAGGTCATCGCCGCCATCGCTTTCGGCGGCCCCGATCGTGGTTTGAGATGTGGTTTGAGATACGGTGAAGGCACTCATCTTGCTCTCTCCCCTGACAACCGGGTTCGACTCCCGGGTGAATGGCCCTTTTTCGACCCGCCCGAAGGAGAACCCGCATGAACCCAGAACCTGCTTCGTCCGAAGTTCAGAAGGCGCACAGTACCAGACCGAAGATCCCGCCGCAGGTCTCGGCGATTCTGGCCGCCCTGCTGACGGGTTTCCTGCTCGGCGCCGGGACCGTTCTCTATCTGGTGGCCAGGAAAGGCCTGACGTTTCGATTGTCGGCGGCAACGCCCCCTGCCGCGAGCGTCACCGTCGCGGGAACTGGCTCCTCGCCCGCGCCGTCACCGCAGCTTGGCGGTCCTGCGCCGCAAAGCGTGCCGATCCCGACGCCGGAAGCTCCGCCGAACCTTGCAAATCAGGCGCCCGCCGTCCCGGACGTTTCCGGCACGGCTTCGGCGGCCCAAGTCGCCACGCCCGCGCCGGTCCTCTCCACCGCGGAGCTTTTGCCGGTCCCCGACGGGGCGCGGCGCCTGGCGATTCCGGTCGCCGGGGTGAAGGGGTCCGACCTGCGCGACTCGTTCGGCGAGATGCGCGACGGCACCCGCAAGCACGAGGCGATCGACATCCTGGCGCCGCGCAACACGCCGGTGCTCGCGGTCGACGACGGCAAGATCGAGAAGCTCTTCTTCAGTCAGAAGGGCGGCAACACCGCCTACCAGTTCGACCCGACCCGGACCTACGCCTATTATTACGCCCACCTGGACGCCTATGCGCCGGGGATGGTCGCCGGGTTGGAGTTGAAGCGGGGCGACCTGATCGGCTACGTCGGCACCTCGGGCAACGCCCCCCCCGAGACCCCGCACCTGCATTTTCAGATCATTCGCCTGACCCCCGAGAAGCATTGGTGGGAGGGTCAGGCGGTCGATCCGTTCCCTTATCTGACGATCAAGTAAGCCGCGCTCACTCGACGAACTCGACCGGAGTTCCGACCGTCACCCCCGCCATCAACCGCCGCGCATCCCAATTCGTCAGGCGGACGCAGCCGTGAGATTCGGTATGACCGATGGCCCCCGGCGAAGGCGAGCCGTGCAGCCCGTAGTGCTCCTTGGAGAGCCCGACCCAGCCGACCCCCACGGGGTTGTTCGGACCGGCCGGCAGGATCGCCTCTTCCTGGGTGGGCTCGGCGTCCCAGAACAGGTCGGGGTTGTAATGGAAAACCGGATCGGGGGAGACCGAGACGACCTTCCACGAGCCGATCGGCAGCGGATCGTGCTCGCTGCCCGAGGAGGCGGGGGCATAAAACACCGTCGCCCCCTGGGCGTTCAGGCCCCTCATGTTGCGACCCGCCTTGGAGACGACGATCTTGGCGATCTCCGTAGGAGAGGCCGGGGCCGCCGGAGTCGGAGGGGTCCCTTTGGCCTTGGGATCGACCGGGGCCGGCGGCGGCAAAACGTTGGGCACCCGCAAGGTCTCGCCCGCGACGAACTTGACGCCCGGGTTGAGCTTGGCGAGCAACTCGGGGCTGGCGTGGAATTGCTCCCCGAGCGCTTCCTTGAGCGACGCGTAGCCCATTTTTTCGAGCTTCGCCTGTTCCGCGGGATCCTTGGGAATCGGAGCGAACGGCCCGGCGGCCTCCTCCTCGGTGATCTTGTGGAGGACCAGCAACGGAACCGGAACCTGGTGCCTCAGCTGGCGGCGAGTCAGCCAATCGAGACGGCCGTCCCGCACCCGACGCCGGACCCGGCGTTGGAATTCGGCGATCGCCTTGGTCGAGTTCTCGCCCGCGGCGCCGTCGATCTCGCCCGACGAGATTCCCAGCCGGTCGAGCCGGATCTGGGCTTCGAGCAGGGGTGAAAGCGGCGCGGGGTCGGGGGACGGCGCCGGGCTCGCGGCGCGAAGGGGCAAGGCGACGCCCCAGCAGACAAAGGCGAGAACTCCGCCGAGGAAGATTTTCAAAGGGCGCTTGCCGTGCTCGGTCATCGGGTAGGTTCTCTCCGCTTCAGGTAGGGAAGCCGGAGAGAGCAAGCCCGGTGCCACGGCGGGCCTCTTACTGCGGGGCCGCGGCGAATTCGGAGATCGCGGCGCGCAGCGCGGCGAAGGTGATCGGCTTGGTCAGATGGCGCGAAAATCCGGCGGCCCGGCTGCGGGCGATCGCTCCGTCGCCGCCGAGTCCCGAGATGGCGATGCCGCGCAGACCGTAGCGGGAAGCCAGCTCGGGCATCAGGTCGAGCCCGCTTCCCGAGCGCAGCCAGAGATCGCTGACCACGAAATCGATCGGCGGATCGTTCGGGGCGGCCGCCGCGGCGAGCGCCACCTCCGGGCTGTCCGCATGGCTGACCTTGTGGCCCAGACGGCTCAACAGGTGGGAGATGGCAAAGGCGGTATCCAGGTGGTCCTCGACCAGCAGAATGTGCAGCGGCCGGTCGGCCGATCCTTGCCCGAACGGTTCCAGGCGGAGGGGATCCACCGACGGCGCCGTCGCTCCGGCCGGCAAGGCGGTGGAGAGGTACACGAAGAACGACGCCCCTTTCCCCAGCCCCGAGCTGTACGCCGACAGGACGCCGCCGTGGTCGTCGATGATCGAACGCGCAATCCACAGCCCGAGCCCCAGGCCCCCACCTTCCGGCAAGCCGGCGCGTTCGAACGCCTCGAACAGGCGCGGCACGTCCTCCGGATCGAAGCCGCACCCGTCGTCGCTGATCTCGATCACGATCCCTTCGGGCTCCTGCCGCCGGGAGCGGACGATGATCTTCCCCCCCTCCGGGGTGTAGCGAACCGCGTTCGTCATCAGATTGCACAGCGCCTGGGTGAGGCGGATCGGATCGCCCCAGACTTGCGAACCGTCCGCCGCGAGGTCGAGCTCCAGATGGAGCCGGCCGGCCGAGAGCGTCGCCCCCGCCGCGGTCTCGATCGCCTCCCGGACCAGCCGTTCGAGATCCACGACCTCGCGGTTCAAGGCGAACGTGCCGCGGTTGATCCGGGTGAGGTCGAGCAGGTCGTCGATCAGCCGCGCCTCCTGCTCGGCGTTCCGACGGACGACGTGCAGCTGCTCGCGGACCATCGCCGGCAGCGACTCGTCGATCTCCAACAGCGAGGAGATGCCGAGGATCGGCGCCATCGGGGTGCGCAGCTCGTGGCTCAATCGGGCGAGAAACATGTCCTTGGCGCGGTTGGCCTCTTCGGCCGAGGCGCGCGCCGCGCGCTCGACCGCGAGATCGACCCGGACCTCGGCCGCGCGCTGTTTTTGGATCGTGTAGCGGATCGAGCGATCGAGCAGCGCCGAGGTGAGCCCCGACTTCTCCAGGAAGTCCGAAGCGCCGGCCGCCATTCCCGCGAGGTCCACCTCGCGCGAGGCGATGCCGGTAAGCAGGATCGCGGGCGGCGCGTGGGGCAGCTGCCGCAGGGCGCGGACGAAATCCACCCCGGTCCAGGTCCCGAGGTTGTGATCGACCAGGCACAGGTCGTGGTCGCCCGAACGCACCCGATCGAGACCGGCCGGGTACTCACGCACCCATTCCAGCGAGACCTCCAGGTCAGGAATTTCCGCCAGGAGGTCGCGCGCCACGACGAAATCGTCTTCGTCGTCCTCGACCAATAGGATCCGCAGGGCGTCCATGGCTCAGCCGTCTTTTTTCCCCGTCAACTCGTCGGGGCGCCGGACGACGCCGAACCAGTAACGCCCCAGGCAGCGCATCGAATGGACGAAGTCGTCGAACAGCGCCGGCTTGGTGATGAACGAATTGCTGCCGAGATCGTACGTGTGGGCGACGTCGGCGTCGGCCGTCGAGGTCGAGAGGACCACCACCGGAATCCGCCGCAACGCCGGATCCTGCTTCAGCTCGACGAGCGTCTGCCGGCCGTCTTTTTTCGGCATGTTGAGGTCGAGCAGGATCAGCCCGGGCTGAGGCGCCGGCCCTTCGGTCTCGAACCGGCCCCGCCCCGCGAGGTAATCGAGCAGCTCCTCGCCGTTCTCGACCTCGAACAGGGGGTTTTCGACCTCCCCCTCGGAGAGGGCCTGGCGGGTGAGCATCCGGTCTTCCGGGTCGTCGTCGACGAGGAGGATCGTGGCTTCTTTAGAGACTCGGGGCATCGGGGGCATCCTCGCCGGCGGCGGATTTTCGGTTCACGGGAAGAGTCACGACGAAGAGCGACCCCCCGCCCGGACGTTCGGCAACGCGGATCTCACCGCCATGCCGCTCGGCGATTTTGCGGCAAATGGCGAGTCCGATGCCCGTCCCTTCGTAGGTTTCGCGGCCGTGAAGACGCTGGAACATCTCGAAGATCTTCTCATGATGTCGTTCCTCGATTCCGATGCCGTGATCCGCGACCTCCAAACGGCAAATCGGCGCGCCGGCCCCCGGTTCGATACGGCCGGAAACCCAGACTTCGGGGACCTGCCCCGGGCCGACGAACTTGAGCGCGTTGGCGATCAAATTCTGGAGCAGCTGACGCATCTGCGCGGCGTCCGCTTGAATCTTGGGCAGCGGCTCGACGTGGACCTGGGCGTGCGAGTCGGCGATCCGCGTTTCCAGGTCCGAAAGCACGCCCGCCGCGACCTCCGAAAGATCGACCGGCATCTCCGGCTGGGCGTGCGTGGTGACCCGGGAGTACATCAGCAGATCTTCGATCAGCTTCGTCATCCGCTCCGCGGCGTTCGCCGAGCGGGTGAGATAGTCGCGCCCTTCCGGATCGAGCTTCCCGGCGTGGCGCTGCATCAATCGATCGGAGAACGTGCGGATCTTGCGCAGCGGCTCCTGCAGATCGTGCGACGCCACCGAGGCGAAAGTCTCCAGCTCGCGGTTGCTCGCCTGAAGCTGGCGGCCGGCGGCGGTCAGCTCCGCGATCGCCCGTTCCCGTTCGCCCGCCTCTTGCTCCAGCCGGGCGTTCGAAGCTTGAAGCGCGGCGGTCCGCTCCGCCACCCGGGTTTCGAGCTGGGAGGTGAGCTGCTGCCATCTTGCGACGGCCCGCCAGCGGGCCTCGCCGAACCAGGAAAAGATCAGGCCTTGAAAGAGCACGACCAGGTAGGTGCCGGTGCTCGCCGATCCGGGAAACACGCCCCAAGCGGCTCCCAGGAACCAGGCCGTGGCGACCAGGCCGGGCCACAGGCCGCCGAGCCAGGAAACGCCGATGATGGTCCAGCTGGAGTGCAGGAAAGGGGTCCGTTCGGGCCTCGCCTCGAAGGCAAGCCTGGCCCAGACGACCAGGGCCGGCAGGACCAGGGCGATGAGCATGGCGAGCCGGAAATGCCGACGCTTGGCGAAACGAAACTTCATGGCCTCGGTTTCCGCGGCTGCGGCGGGCTGGGGCGTTCCGCCTCGGCGAACCACTCTTCGGCGCGGCGCCAATGGATTTTACGTTCCCGACCCGCCAATTCGATCCCGATCATGCGGCGGCCGATCCCCGCGAGCAGCGTACCGTCGATCTGCCCTTTCCGCCCCGACAGGCGGGCGTCCGCCGTGAGCTTGGGTCCGGCGTAGCCGATCCCGGTCGCCGTCCAGGCGGCGCTCGACAGATCGACCCGCCCGTTGGCGGCGACTCCCTTGCCGCGGAAAAAGTGCGCGGCGATCTTGGCACCCGGCCGATCGCCGAACAGGGCGAAGATCGGCATCGCGTCGCGCGCCTGCACCTTGCCGCCGAGGGAGAGATAGTGCTCCGCGCCCGGCGCCACGACGCCGTCGCCCACCGTGCCGATCGCCCACCAGTCCCGTGACGAAGGCTCCGCTTCCGGTCGTTCACTATCGCGAATCTCGATCCCCTCGCAACGCGCGCTGCTGCCGTCGAGGTCGAAGCGACGGCTCTTGAGGTTCTCGCTCGCCAGCGCCACCGTGATCCCGCATCGGCCGCGCAGCGCGAGGCCCCGCACGGTCGCCTTCACGTCGGAGGCGGAAAGGAGAATCCGGCCGCGCGTCCGGCCGGTGGAATCGATGGTCACGCGGGTGTTCAAAACCCCTCGCCCTCCGGTGAGCGCCAAGCCCGAACCGGCGGGAAGGTAGGCGTTGTAGTAGCGCAGGTCCGGCACTTCGGCGCGCGACAGCTCCGCCACCCCCGAGACGTCGGTGAGCCGGCCGTCCAGCTGGAGATCTCCGGAGGTGACGGCCAGATGCAGCTTCGGAGCGCGCGCGTAGGGAACGGCCGCGCCGCGCCGACGGATCTCGCAACGGCTGAGATCCGCCTGGCCGACCATCCGGTCGCGGCCGACCTGCCAGGAAAGGACCGCTTGGCCTTGGGCGCGATAATCGAGAAATTCGACGGTCGCCGTGCTCGCCCTGATCTCCGCCGAGCTTTCGGGACCGATCTTTCCTTTCGTCAATTGGAGCCGAGTCCGAAAATCGCCCTCTCCCCCCTCGATCGCGAGCCAAGGCACCTGCGGCAACAGCCCCAAGAGGAATTCGAGCGAATTCAGTTTCCCCGTCAGGCGCAGGTCCCCGGTGAGGTGTTGAACCGCCGCCCAGCCGCGCTCCCGGCGCGGCGAGTAGGCCGTGGTGAACGCCTTCACCGATCCTCGCAAGTGCTCGCCGGCCGGCCGGCCGGCGACGGACAATCCGGCGTCCAGGAGATGCAGCCGGGTGACGAGCACCTGCGCATCGCGGCCCAGCCGCAGGCGCAGGCCGCCCTGCGCCCTCATCGCACCGTCGATCCGCCAGCGTTCGAGCCATAGCTCGCGGATTCGTTCGAGCGAGACCCCGGTCAGCTCGATCGTCCACCGAGGGCGCGGGCGGATCTTCTTGAGCGTCGCATCGAACTCCTCGGGGGTCTGCGAAAAAGCTGGGACGATCGGCGGCTGGCCGTCGATGGGCGCCGCTCCGGGCGGCGGGATGCGCGCGACGCGAATCGCGACGCCCGAGGCGACCAGATCGTGGAAATCGAGCTTCCGGCGCGCCAGCGACGGCAGGCTCAAGGCGCCGTGGACCTCGTCGGCGTGGAGGCTCCAGCGGGTTCGCCGCGTGCGGCCGGCGAGATGGAGATCGTGGACCACCAGCCAGCCGGGGAACGGGCTGCGCGCCTCCCGCCACGACATGCGAAACCGCTCGGGCCGCCGGTTGAGCAGAGCGGCAAGCTCCGGAGAGCGGAGCCACCGCGCCGCGGCGCGGACGTAGAGCAGATTCGCGCCGAGAAGCCCCAGGATTGCCCCCATGACGATCAGCCCCTTGCGAAAGCGGCGCCGCCCCCGGCTGGGGAAACGACCGGGGGTCGATTGCGGTTCCATCACAGGTTTTCCGATCGCATCGCGAGGCTACCCCAGGGCTCCGCCGGCCGACCTGTATCGGCACCGGCTGCCGATGGGCCGTAGCGGCGCGCAGCAAATTCCGATGCCCGGCCCGGTTTCTCGTTCCCCCACCGAAGGCTTGCGAGGGGTATCATCGCCCGGACCATGAGCATCGAGCTTCGCCCCCCACTCTCCCGCGAGCGTCCGTCGTCTCGCCGCCTCGGCCGGTCCTCGCAGCCGTGCCGGCTCCTGGCGGCTTTCGCCCTCTCTTCTCTCACTCTGATCTGCCCCGCGGGTTCGATCGCCCAAGACGATGAGCCGGCGCCCCAGGCGAACTGGCGCCGCATCGGCTCGTTCAGCGGCGCGCCGGTCGAGGGCGCGGGCGAGTTCTTCGACAACGAGCTGTTCCGCGAAGCGCGGAGCGGCGACCTGTTCCAGGAGCTGGGCGATCTCGACATCTCGTTCGGCCAGACCTGGTCGGCCACCAGCGTCGATGCCGCGATCACCTATTCGCGCCGCGTGCTCGACAAGCACCTGGAGCTGGCCCCGGGCAGTACGGTCGGGGATGGCGACCTCTCCTGGTTTCAGACCGTCAACTCGGCGCGCGCCAAGACGTCGCTCGACGTCGATTACCTGCCGGATTCGAACGCGACGATCGGCGTCGGCCTGCACGCCGAATCGGGATTCGTGATGACCGCCGCGGAGACGCAAGCCCCGCGCAAGCTCGGCGCGGAGTTTTCGCGCACCGCCAGCCGGGAGAACCTGCGCGCCGAGCTCGCCGGCTACTGGGACAAGAAGGACGCCCGGTTCCGCAAGAAGATCCTGCCGCGCCTCGGCCGCACGCTGCTCGGGCTGCTCGACGCCCTGGCGAGCGAAATCAACCTCGGATTCGAGGACACCGAGAAAGGCGCGCTCTATTTCGAGGGCTTCGTCGAACCGATGACCCTGTGGGTCGATCTGGGATTCCCGCTCAAGACGGATCTGTTCACCTCGGCCGACCCGCGCCTCCAGCCGGGCGACGGCGCGACCTACACGGCGTTCGTCGGCATTTCGCCGCTGCGGTTCTCCGCCCACGAGCTCGGGCTGCGCGCAAGCTACGAGTACTTCTACCGTCTCATCCGCGAAACCACGGTGATCGAACAGGCCGACGACCACGTGCTGGTGCGGGTCCGCACGATCGCGGCGAAGGGCCAGGAGATCACGCCGATCAAGATCCGTCCGGAGGTGCGCCTGGCGTTCCTGCGCTACGGCTACACCTTCCTTCAGGATCGCCGCGACAGCAGCCGGTTCCGGGTCGCCGACCTGGTCTACCGCTTCGATCTCGGGGTTCCGGAAGGGCGCGCGGCGCTCGACGACCTGCTGGGCGCCAAGAACCGGGTCCGGCTGAAGTCCCCTATCGAAGCGGCGCGGGAAGGGCGCGGCGTCGAGGTCCTCTCGGCCGAGCTGCGGACGGGTGATCGGCGCGACTTGAACCTGCTCGCGCGCTTCCCCTCCTGGTTCCGGACCAAGCGGCAGAACCTCGCGGTGGTGCAGGACATCAAGATCGGCACAGCGACCGTGCGCGAGGCGACGCAGGGCCAACGCCGGAGCGTGAAGGTGAGGAACTTGGGGCTCCGCCGCGACCAGGGATCCTCCTCGGTGCTGACGCTCCAGGCCACCCCGATCGCCGGGAGCGCCGGAGCCAAGGCGCGCGCGATCGAGGTCCGGACGGCGATGAGCGATCGCCGAGCCGGCGTCGAGCCGCGCCGCCAGGTCGCGAGCCTCTGGCGCACGCTGCCGGGCAACCCCGAGCCTCCGCCCGAGCTGTTCGGCACCGAAGCCGTCGGCGTGGTCGCCTCGTTCACCGCGGGAGCCCGTGGCCAAGCGTTGGACCGCCTGCTCTCGATGCACTCCGAAGAGATCTGGCGCACGGTGGGCCACGCCGTCCTGGGAGCCGATCAGGCCGACTCCTGGCGGACCGCCGAAGGGCGCGCGCTGTGGAAGGTCCAGCACGACCGGAAGGACCGCCGCCGCCTCGCCTCCGCCGAGCGCTTCGTCGCCTGGTTCGACGACCTGCGCTACCGCACGATACGGGGCGACATCGACGGCCGGGGATGGACGCGCAACGCCCTTCATCGCGAGGATTTCCCGATTCTCGAACGGCTGATTCTCGCCGCGGGCGGCTCTGCGCCCGACGGAACGGCGAACGGCGGCAGCGTCAGCGCCGAGATCTGGACCGACGAAATGCCCCGTCCCCTGCGCCTGATCCGCGGCCGGTCGCCGATCTCGCGCCTCGGCGCGCTCGCCGCCGAACCGGAGGCGGCTCCCGTGGGCACCCTCCCCGGCCCGAGCCCGGTCGGAACCAACGGCTCGCCGGAACGGCTCGAAGGCTCGACCGTCGAAACCGCCGCCCAGGCGCGCGACATCGACAGCCTGCGCTCGTCGGCGCCGCGGCTGCTCGCCGGCCGGATGTTCGTCGTCGAGCCGAGCCCCCAGGTGCCGGTGATCCAAATCCCGACGCAATATTACCTGTCGCTCTTCAGCGACCTTCACTTCGCCCCGAGTCATAGGGTACGGATCGAGCTGCGGCGGTCGCGCATCCGCGCCGATCTGCCGCTCGCCGTGGTCGGAATGCCGGCCGGTCAGGCCCAGCCGGTGCCCGAAGGCCCTTTCGCGATCGCCAAGTTTCGCTACGATCTGCGACTGCCGCAGAGCCTCGCAAGCCGGATCGATGACCGGCACCCCTACTCGGTCTACGTGAGGGTGCTGAACGCGCAGGGGTTGCCGCTCACCGAAGAGGAGCCGCTTCATTTCCGGGTGCCCCGAAAGAAAGTGAGCAAACCGAAAGGCTCCGGCGAAAAGACGAAGGCTAGTCGCTGAAGTTGGACGCTTCGAGATTGACCGCGAATTCGGCGATCTGCGAAAGCAGCCGATCCGCATCGCCTTCCTCGTCGAGCGTCGCCTGCAACACGCGGGCGATCTCCAACTCGCCCAGCGCCTTGGCGAAGGCGCGCAAGCAGCCGTAGGCCGCCATCTCGTAATGCTCGACCCTCTGGGCCGCCGCGATCAGCGCGGCATCCTTGACCGCGCCGGGCAGATCCTCGCCGATCACTTCGGCGCCTTCCTCAAGCAGCCCTTCCATGCCTTTGCACAACTTTCCCTTCTTGGCCAGACCGAGCGACGTGAAGATGCCGTTCAACCGCTCGACGTGCACCTTGCTGGCGGCCAAGTGGTCGGAGAAAGCCTGCTTCAGCTCCTTGTTCTGGGCCGCCTTCACCATCTTCGGCAGCGCCTTCAGAATCTGGTTCTCGGCGCTATAGACGTCACGCAGCTCGTCGACGAACAGGTCGCGAAATTCCTTGCTCATGGGGAGATCCTTTCTACGTTCTACGGGGGGATGAGAAGAAAAAGAGCCGGGGGCCGCGTCGTCAAACGCGACACACCCGGCGGGAGAAGACCTCCATGTCTTGGGGGTGCTCGGGGGGCAGGTCAGCGACCCGCGTTGGGGGCGTCGACGACCTGGAACCTCTCGGTGTTCACGTTCTCGTCGCCGATCCAGATCTCGGCCTTGTAATCGCCCTTGGCCCAGCCCTTGGTGTCGGCCGAGAAGTTCAAGTACGCATCGCCGGTGGCGACGGTCTTGGTCTCGTCGTTGATCCGCTTCTCGTCAGGGCCGTACCAAACGACCTTGATCGCCGAACCGGCGGGCGTATCGCCGACTTTCATCGCCACGTGAACCGTCTCGCCGGGGGCGAAATCGTCGCCGACCTGGCTGGCGTCAATCGAGCCGTCGGCGGCCAGGGCATGCCCGGTCGTCACGTCATCGACCCGCGATTCGGCCGTGGCCGGAGATAGATCGCTCTGGCTGGCGGCTCCCGGAACTTCGCTCTCGGTCACGGCCGGAGTGGCTTCCGATGCGTCGGGCTCAGCTTCCTTTTTCTTGCATCCAGCGAAACCGAACGCGGCAACGAGCGCAAGGCTCAGAAGGATTCGATTGGTTTTCATTCTGCCCACCTCCACAAGGGAACTCTCGGATCTCCGAGAGTGTTTCGTCTGCTTCGGTGGAAGAGCAACCGACATGCCAGTCGGTTTTCCGGGGAGAATTGCGGGGGAAACGCCCGTGAAACACCGTTCAGGCGGCAACTCTCGCTCAAAGGAGAGGCAAAGAATTCCGCCCGCGAGCCTTCTCTTGCCAGTTCGGCGACCGGTCTCCTAGACTCGGCACCACGTTGGAAGACCTATCTCTCCTGCTCCAGTCGCGCTATCCGATCCTCTACGTCGAGACCTACGACGAGGAGCGTCTGCGCCAACGGCTGGCCCAAGGAGCGCGCTCGATCGGTTTTTCGTCCTACACCTGGTCGGTTTCGGGCGGGCTGATCTGCGAAGGCGCCCGCCCCTCTTCGCCCGACGCCTGCGAGCCGCTCGCGGTGCTGGCGGCGATCCGCGGCATCGCCTGGCCGGCGATCTTCCTGCTCCAGGACTTCCACCCGTATCTCGAAACTCCCGCGGTCGTGCGCGCGCTGCGCGAATTGGCCGAAGAATCTCCGGGCAAGCTCCGGACGATCGTCCTCTCGTCTCCCTCGATCGACCTGCCGCAAGAGCTGCGGCGGGTGGCCGCCCGCTACCGCCTGGAATGGCCGGACAAGGACGAGATCCGCGGGACGATCATCGATACGTTCCGCTCGCTGCGCGGCACCCGCCCGCTGCGCTTCGATCTGCCGGGCGAGGAGCTGGACCGGATGGTGCAGGCCCTGCGCGGCCTGACGCTCGCCGAGATCCGGCGTCTGATCGCCCGGGCGACCCTCCACGACGGCGTCCTTCACGCCCAGGACCTGCCGCTGATCCTCGCGGCTCGAAGGGAGGAGATCGAGCAGACCGGCGTGCTCGATCTGTGCGAGGTCGGCGGCGAAATCGCCGATCTCGCGGGCTGCGCCCGGCTCAAAGCCTGGCTCAGGGTCCATCACGCGGGATTCGGCGCCAAGGCGAAAGAGCTGGGCCTGCCAGCTCCCCGCGGTCTCCTCCTGGTGGGAGTCCAAGGCTGCGGCAAGAGCCTCACGGCGAAGACCATCGCCCGCTCTTGGGGCCTGCCGCTCGCGCGCCTCGATCCGTCCCGCCTGTTCGACAAATTCGTCGGCGAGACCGAAAAGAACTTCCGCCGGGCTTTAGAGACCACCGAGGCGCAGGCGCCGATCGTCCTCTGGATCGACGAGATCGAAAAGGCCTTCGCCCAGGGCGGAAGCGAAGCCGACGCGGGCCTCGGCCGACGCCTGTTCGGCAGCTTCCTCACCTGGCTTCAAGAGCACCGCGAGCCGGTGTTCGTCGTCGCCACCGCCAACGACCTCGATTCGCTCCCCCCCGAGCTGCTGCGCAAAGGTCGCTTCGACGAGATCTTCTTCCTCGACCTGCCGACGCCTGAAGAGCGGCGCGAAATCTTCGAGATCCACCTGGCGCTACGGCGCCAAGATCCCGCGACGGTCGATCTCGACCGGCTGACGGCGGAATCCGAAAGCTGGAGCGGCGCGGAGATCGAGCAGGCGGTGGTGGCGGCCCTCTACGGCCTGCTCGACGGCAAGGGTGACCGCCTGACGACCGAAGGCCTGAGCGCCGAGCTGACGGCGACTTTGCCGCTGTCTAGAACGCGGGCCGAGGAACTGGAGGAGTTGCGGGCGTTGGCCCGAGAACGGTTCGTACCGGCACGGTGAAGAGAACAAAATGGCCTCTCCGGCGCGTAGGGGCGGCACCCCCGTGGCCGCCCTCGAACTGAGCGAACGTCCGTGATGGGCAAGGCCGGCCACGGGGGGCCGCCCCTACTCCCAGAATTCCAGCGGCCGGGGCTCCAGGATCAAGCCGTGGGCGTGGGCTCGGCGGTAGTACTCCTCCAGGCCGGCGATCTCGTCTTCGCGGAGGAAGAAGCTGAGATTTTCCGTCAGGTAGGAGCGGACATCCGCCGAATCCAGATCGAGCTCGGCGGCGGCTTCGCGGACCAGGACGTCGAGGGACGAGAGGCCGTAGCGTAGGCTGCTTTTGAAGTAGAACGACAGCTCGGACAGTTCGACCTCAGGGCGCACCGCCCAGACCGCGAAGACGAACGGCAGGCCGGTGAGCGCCCTCCATTCGGCGGCGAGGTCGTAGACGAAATAGCGCTCCCGATCCACTTTGAGCGCCGGGTCGCCGATGATCAGGGCGGCGTCGGCGTCGGCCATCATCCGTTCGATCTCCGGCCGCTGCGGCACGGTCTCGGGGCGGATGCCCCAGCGCTCGGCGAGGAGGATGCGCACCAGCCCGGCCGAGGTGCGGCTGTTCTGGTCGAGCGCCAGGCGGCGCACCTCTTCGATCGGACCCTTGGCGACCAGCAGGACGCTTTTGACCTCGTGGGTCGCGGCGACGCACAGGTCGGGCAGGATTTTGAGCCGCGGAATCCGCTGGACCTCGATCGAGGGGATCAGGCCGACGTCGAGCGAGCCTTCGGCGAGCAGCCGGGCCACTTGGGCCGGCGGATGAAAGCTCGGCACGAAGAGGTCCGCGTGATGCCCCTTCATGAACCCCCAAGCCAGCGGCTTGCTGTTCAGGTAGTTGACGATGCCGACGCGCAGCTTGGCCACGACCCCTCCCCTCCCCCTCTACTTCGACATCGCGTTCAGGAAGTCCTGATTGCTCCGGGTCTTCGACAGCTTGTCGAGCAGCAGCTCCATGCTTTCCACCGTCGAAAGCGGGTTCAGCACCTTGCGCAGCACCCAGACGCGGTGCAGCTCGGATTCCGGCATCAGCAGTTCCTCTTTCCGGGTGCCCGACTTGTTGATGTCGATCGCCGGGAAGACCCGCTTCTCGACCAGCTTGCGGTCGAGGTGGATCTCGCAGTTGCCCGTGCCCTTGAACTCTTCGAAGATCACGTCGTCCATCCGGCTGCCGGTATCGACCAGCGCGGTCGCGATGATCGTGAGCGAGCCACCTTCTTCGATGTTTCGCGCCGCGCCGAAGAAGCGCTTCGGGCGATGGAGCGCGTTGGCGTCGATACCGCCCGAGAGCACTTTGCCCGACGGCGGCTGCACCGTGTTGTAGGCGCGGGCGAGACGCGTGATCGAGTCGAGAAGGATCACCACGTCTTTTTTATGCTCGATCAGGCGCTTGGCTTTCTCGATCACCATCTCGGCCACCTGCACGTGGCGGGTCGCCGGCTCGTCGAAGGTGGAAGAGACCACTTCGCCGTTGACGCTGCGCTGCATGTCGGTGACTTCTTCGGGGCGTTCGTCGATCAGCAGGACGATCAGCACCACTTCCGGGTGGTTCTTCTCGACCGAGTGGGCGATCGACTGGAGCAGCATGGTCTTGCCGGTCCGAGGCGGCGCCACGATCAGGGCGCGCTGGCCCTTGCCCATCGGGGTCGTCAAATCCATCACGCGGGAGGCCATGTCGCCCGGGACTTCGAGCTTCAGGCGCTCCTGCGGGTAGAGCGGCGTCAGGTTGTCGAAGAAGATCTTGTTGCGGGCGATCTCGGGGTGCTCGAAGTTGACCGCTTCGACTTTGATCAGCGCGAAGTAGCGCTCGCCCTCTTTCGGCTGCCGGACCTGGCCCGAGACGGTGTCGCCGGTGCGCAGGTCGAAGCGCCGAATCTGGCTCGGGCTGACGTAGATGTCGTCCGGACCGGGCAGGTAGTTGTATTCCGGCGCGCGGAGGAAGCCGAAGCCGTCCGGCAGGCACTCCAGGACCCCCTCGGCGAAGATCAGGCCGCTCTTCTCGGTCTGCGCCTGGAGGATCTTGAAGATCAGCTCCTGCTTGCGCATTCCGGTGGCGCCCTCGACGCCGAGATCCTTGCCGATCTGCGTCAGCTCGGCGATGTTCATGTCCTTCAGGGTGCGGATGTCGAGAGCGTCGGACGAGACGATCTTTTCCGTGGGGGTGGGGGGCTTGGCCATGACGTTCCTCGCGATATTGCGTTGTGCTCGATTTTCGGCCACCTCCGGGTAACCCGGATGAAGGACCGGAGATGGTTGTCTTCTAGCCCCGAGAATCCAGCGTGCTCCAGAGCGCCGGAATTCCGTCGCCCGATTCCGCGGAGACGGAAAGGATTTGGGCTTCCTCGGCGGCGCCCAACGTCCGCCGAATGTCCTCCAACTGCGCCTGCCTTTTGCCTCTCTTCACCTGATCGATCTTGGTTACGACGATGACCGCCGCTACCTCCATCTCGATCAGATACCGATACGCCTGTTGGTCGAGCGGAGTTGCGCCGACCTTGCCATCGATCAACAACAGCACCGTCCGCCGCGGCACTTCGCAACGCAGATAGGCATCCACCAACGCCGCCCATTCCGCTCGATCCGCGCGACCCGCCTTGGCATACCCGTAGCCCGGCAAATCCACGAAGTAGACGCGCTCGTTGATCAAGAAGTAGTTGATCGCACGCGTCCGGCCGGGGGTCGAGCTGGTTCGAGCGAGCCCCCTGCGTCCGAGGAGCCGGTTGAGCAGGCTCGATTTTCCGACGTTCGAGCGCCCCACGAAAGCAAATTCCGGGCGCCCATCGCGTACGAAGTCCTCCGTCCGATGCCCGGCGCGAACGAACTCCGCCTTTTCGATTTTCAAGTTTTAGGTCACCGTACCGGACCGCGTGGGAGTCGGGAGAAACCCCAACTCCACGGGTCGAGGGAAGCAGAGCTTAGTAGGGCGCTTGCTGGCCGCTCTCTCACGGCGACCGGCAGGCGTTATAGACGGGGCCGTTTCGACTTTTCAGCCGAAACGACACCGAAGCAACTAGTGTGCCATGGAATCCGGCGCGATCGGCGCATCGACCAACGGCTCTCCGCCCTTGACCAACGGCATGATCGGGCCGTCGATCGCCAAGCGCAAAACCTCGTCCATCGATTCCACGAGGTGGAACTCCATCTCGTCACGCACCTCTTGGGGGATCTCGTCCAGGTCCTTCTCGTTTTCCTTGGGCAGAATGATCTCTCTGATTCCACCGCGGTAGGCGGCAAGAACCTTATCCTTGATCCCGCCGACCGGCAAGACCTTGCCGCGCAACGTGATCTCGCCGGTCATCGCCACGTCCTTGCGGACCGGCGTTTTGGTGAGCGCCGAGACCAGCGCGGTCGCCATCGTGATGCCGGCGGACGGCCCGTCTTTCGGGATCGCCCCCTCGGGCACGTGGAGGTGGACGTCGAGCCTCTCGTTGAAGTCCGCTTCGATGCCGAGCAGCTCGGCCCGGGCGCGCAGGTAGGAGACCGCTGCGCGGGCCGACTCCTGCATCACGTCGCCGAGCTTGCCGGTCAAGGTGAGCTTGCCTTTGCCGGGCATCAAGCCCACTTCGGTTTCGAGCAGCTCGCCGCCGACCTCGGTCCAAGCCAGGCCCGTCGCCACGCCGATCTCGGACAGCTCGTTCTTCCGCCGCGAGCGGAACTTGAGCTTGCCCAGGTATTCGACGACCGACTCCGGGGTCACCCGCACCTCGATCTTGCTGCCTTCCTGGACCACCCGCCGGGCGATCTTCCGGCAGATCGAAGCGATCTCGCGCTCCAGGCTCCGGACGCCCGCTTCGCGGGTGAAGCTCTCGATCAGCACCCGGATCGCTTCCGACTCGAAGCTCACCTTGTCCTTCGACAGGCCGTGGTTCGACAGCTGCTTGGGCACCAGGAACTGCTCGGCGATCTTGAGCTTCTCGTTCAGGGTGTAGCCGGAGAGCTGGATCACCTCCATCCGGTCGCGCAGCGGCGGCGGGATGGTGTGGGCCACGTTGGCGGTCGCGATGAACATCACCTTGGACAGGTCGTAATCGACGTCCAGGTAGTGGTCCATGAACGAATCGTTCTGCTCCGGGTCGAGCACTTCGAGCAGCGCCGCGGACGGGTCGCCGCGGAAGTCCATCGACATCTTGTCCACTTCGTCGAGCAGGAAGACCGGGTTGATCGTCCCCGCCTTCTTCATCATCTGAATGATCTGGCCGGGGAAGGCGCCGATGTAGGTCCGGCGGTGACCGCGGACCTCCGCCTCGTCGCGCACGCCGCCGAGCGACAGGCGGACGAACTTGCGGCCGGTGGCCCGGGCGATCGACTTGGCGAGCGACGATTTGCCGACGCCCGGAGGGCCGACGAAGCAGATGATCGAGCTCTTGGTCTGGCCCACCAGCTGGCGCACGGCGAGGAACTCCAAGATCCGGTCCTTGATCTTGTCCAGGCCGTAGTGGTCTTCGTTCAGGACTTTGTCGGCGAGCAGGAGGTCCTTCATCTCCTTGCTCTTCTTCTTCCAGGGCACGGCGACCAGCCAATCGATGTAGTTGCGCGAGACCGTCGCCTCGGCGGAGACCGGCGGCATCGCCTCCAGCCGCTTCAGCTCCTGGTCGGCCTTCTCGCGCACCTCTTTGGGCAGCCCCGCCTTCTCGATCTTGTCTTTCAGCTCGGCCAGCTCGTCGCCGCGCTCGTCTTTCCGGCCCAGCTCCTGATGGATCGC
>DATMZU010000602.1:0-2593 GCA_035607435.1 Thermoanaerobaculia bacterium
CGGGGTCGGGCAAGAGCACGCTGGTCAACGACATCCTCTACAAGGCGCTCGCCCGCCATTTCTACAAGGCGACCGAGAAGCCGGGGGAGCATGCGCGGATCTTGGGGCTCTCGCAACTCGACAAGGTGATCGCGATCGACCAGAGCCCGATCGGCCGCACGCCGCGCTCGAATCCCGCGACCTACACGAACGTCTTCAACCCCATCCGCAACCTGATGGCGATGATGCCCGAGGCGAAGGTCCGCGGCTTCAAGCCCGGCCGGTTCAGCTTCAACGTCCCCGGCGGGCGCTGCGAGGCGTGCAAAGGGGACGGGCAGAACAAGATCGAGATGCACTTCCTGCCCGACATCTACGTCACCTGCGAGGTCTGCGGCGGCAAGCGCTACGACCGCGAGACGCTGTCGGTGCGCTACAAGGGGCTGAACATCGCCGAACTGCTCGACCTACCCGTCGAACAGGCGCGCGAGTTCTTCCGCAACATCCCCGGCGTCGATCGCATCCTCGACACCCTCTGCGAAGTGGGCCTCGGCTACATCCGCCTCGGCCAGCCGGCGACCACGCTTTCGGGCGGCGAAGCCCAACGCGTCAAGCTCGCCCGCGAGCTGTGCAAGCGCTCCACGGGCAAGACCCTCTACCTCCTCGACGAGCCGACCACCGGTCTCCACTTCGACGACGTCGGCAAGCTGGTCGCCCTGCTCCAACGCCTGGTCGATCTAGGCAACACCGTGATCGTCATCGAGCACAACCTCGACGTGATCAAAGTCGCCGACTGGGTCATCGACCTCGGCCCCGAAGGGGGAGAAAAAGGCGGCCGCATCCTCGCCGCCGGAACGCCGGAAGAGGTAGCCCAGGTCGAAGAGAGCTTTACGGGCAGGTACCTGAAGCCACTGCTCGCCCGAATGGCGCCGGTGGCCGCGCCCAAGAAAAAGCGGGCGGCGAAAAAGTAACCGCCACAGATTGCCGACTCCGCCGAGCCGTGTGGTAAAAACACCCCCTCAAAGGAGTCCCTCGCGCCATGCCCATTCGCTTGCTTCGGCACGTTTTCGCGCTGCTTCTGCTGCTGGCCTTTTGCTCCCGCCCTTCGTCCGCCCACATGGATCTGCGGGCGCTGCTCGATCTCGATGATGACCCGACGACCGGCTGCACGGTGGCCACGCCCGAAGGGCCGTTTGCCGGCGTCGAGATCGTCGCGACCTCCGAGGTGGTGACCGACATCGTGCCGGTGGTCGAAGGGATCGAGCTGCTCGATTGCCAAGGGAACGTCACCGAGGTCGAGGTCGCTCCCGGCACCAAGGGGGGCGTGCCCTACGCGGTGGGCCTGGGGGCCGGCGGGTTCGATGCGATTGAGACGTTCGTGCCTCTGGCCGGTCTGCCCGGCGTGTCGGGCAACCGGCCGATCCGGGTGGGTTTCGTCGCCGAGGAGCCGGAGCTTGAGGCGGCCGACGCGCTGTTGACCGCGAATGGCCAGGCGGCCGGCGCGGTGATCCGGGTGCCGCGCGGCGCGAGCGTCGTCGCCGTGCCGACGCTCGGCGAGTGGGGGCTTTTGGCCCTGGCGCTCGGAATGGCGTCGGCCGGAGCGATCGCCCTGCGCCGCCGCGGTTTGCGCGCTTTGTCGATCGCCCTGCTCGTGCTCGGAGGCGGACTCGGCGCCTTCCAAATCGCCCGGGCCACCCTGGTGCCCGACGGCGACCTTTCGGCCTGGACCGCGGATCTTCTGCGCGCGATCGACGTGGACGATCCGAGCGCGGTCCCGCCGGCCGCGGCCGACGCTTCGGAAGGGGCGAACCTTTTGCGCGCCTACGGCGCGATCGAGGACGGGGTGCTCTACCTGCGGGTGGACGTGAACCTTGCGCTCTCGCCGATCCTTCGTTCGAGCGGCCATTCGACGTTCACCCCCGGCGGCGGCCCGGTCGCGGTCGATGCCCTGCTCACGGTGGCGGACTTCGACGATACCCAGCTTCAGGGCGGAACGGTGACGCTGCTCGCCCGGCCGGACGGCGCGGCCGAGACGCTCGCCGTGAGTACGGCGGGCACGGCGATCACGGCGGTTTGGGACGAACCGACGACGACGTTCACCCTGTCGGGCGCCGACAGCCTCGCGCACTACCAGCAGGTCCTCCGCTCGGTGACCTACGACAACTCGACGCCGGTTCCCCAGGTGGGCGCCCGGACGGTGATCTTCACGGTCCGCGACGACAATTCCACGGGAGTGCCCGTGGAGTCGTCGGTGCGAATCGAGGCGTCGGCGCGAAATCCGGGGTAGCGGGTGGCCCCTTTTGCGGTTACCATGAACCAGCTGAACCTTGCAAGAGCGTCTTTTTTACCGCTGTGTCTTCATTCGAAAGGAGTTTCCATGAGGTCGAAAGGTCTCGCGGCCTTCCTGCTTCTCTGCGGTCTGGCCGGATCGGCGGCATACGCCGGGTCCTTGCCTGCGCTGGAGAGCCGAGGAGGCGATTCGCTGTCCAATTCCGACCGCTCGTCCCTGGCCTCCTGGGCGCTCGCCCAGCCCGAGGTGAAGGCCCACGTCGGCGCCGACCGCCTGCGCTTCCTGCGCGGGGGAGCGGAGATCGCCAAGAGGAATCAAGATCAGGGT
>DATMZU010000603.1:0-2495 GCA_035607435.1 Thermoanaerobaculia bacterium
TGGGTCCTGCTGTTGCGTTCGAGCGACGATCCGCTGCAACTGGTCGAGCCGCTGAAGCGAATCGTCCGGGCGCTCGATCCGAATTTGCCGATCGTCCAGACCCGGAGTTACGAGGACCTCTACAACTACCACGCCATCGACGGTCCGCGCGCCGCGATCCGGCTCGTGGGTGCGATGGGCGGGGTGGGGCTCCTGCTGGCGATCGCCGGTCTGTACGGACTGGTGGCCTACAACGTGAGCCGCAGAACCCGTGAGATCGGCATTCGCATGGCGATCGGGGCGGGACCATTCGCCGTCCTGCGCCTGGTCATGGGCAAGGGGCTCGCGCTGGTGGGCATAGGAACCGGAATCGGTCTCGCGATGGGTTTCGCCGTCGAGCAGCTGATGAATTCCATGCTGTTCAACACCGGCGGCGTCGATTTCGTGGCCTATCTCGTGATCGTCCCCTTGATGCTGCTCGTGACCCTGCTCGCGGCCTACGTCCCCGCGCGGAAGGCCTCCCGCATCGCGCCGACGCTGGCGCTGCGTTGCGAATAGGGCGGAGAGTCAGCGCGCGATCCGATCTTGGAGAATCTTGCGGTCGCCGCGCGCTGCTTGGCGGAAGCCGCGGGGGGAAACTCCGGCGGCGCGGTGGAACGTGCGCACGAAGTTCGAGAGATCGCCGAAACCGACGTCGAGGGCGATGTCGGTGATCGAGCGATCGGCTTCCGCGAGCAGGCGCGCCGCGCGCTTCAATCGGGAGCGGACCAGGTACTGGTGGGGAGTGACGCCGAGCACGCCCGAGAACAGGCGCAGGAAATGAAACGTACTCAAGCCCGCTTCGCGCGCCGTGGTTTCCAAATCGATCGGTTCGTGCGCGCACTCGTCGAGAAAGAGGGCGGCCTCGACCGCGCGGCGCCGGTCGCGCGCCCGCGCCGCCTCCGGCTCGCGCGTCCGGCCCGAGACCCTCTCGACCATTCGGCCGGCGAACAGCAGCCCCACCTCATCCACCGCGACGTCGCTGCGCCCCTCGGACGCCGCCTGCGCCAGCTCGCCGAGCACCATCAGCTCCGGCAGGGGAGGGACGCCGCCGGAGCGCCAGATCCCGCTCCGTCCGCCGATCGTCTCGACAGCCTCTTCGGTGAAATGAAACGAAAGGCACTCGTCCCCACCTTCCACATGGTCATGGGAGCAGACGAACTCGTCTCCCGCCCGGCCGACCAGGAGCGATCCGGCGACCAGCTCGTACGACCGCCCCTCGGTCCGATAGCCGAAAGTACCGCGCCGCACGTAGGAGACGGTGAACCCGGAATGCCGCTCGACGAACGGCTCGTCCGCCGGCCCGGCGCTGCACCGGAAGTCGAAGACCGACAACGTCCGGCTGCGAAAGACTTGCGTGGCGGCGAGCATGTCGCCCCCGAGACTACATGGGGCGGGAAGGGGAGTAAACGGGCGCCCGGCCTGGCCAGAAGATCTGGAACAGGCCGGGCGCCTCATCGCGGGCGAGGGTCAGAAACTGGCGCGCAGTCCGATCTGTATCGTCGAGTAATCGCGAGAGAACCCGGCGACGGAGCGGTAGTCGTAGCGCGAGAGGAAGCTGATGCGTCGGTTGAGGCAGACGGCCAGGCCCGTGCCGAGGTTGAAGCCGACCTTGACGTCTCCGTTCTCATCCCGGTAGGCGCCTACGCCGACATGCAGCGACGGCGTCGGGCAAAGGTGCGTCCACGGCGCGAGCTCGAATTCCGGGGAAAGGTGCGTCAGACGAAAATCGCCGCCCGGATTCGGATTGGCGAATTTGTCACGGCCGAAATAGAGGCCGAGTGAAGCGCGTCCGCCGAGCGCCGAGAAATGGACCGCCGGCTTGATCCCCCAGCTCGCCCCCGGGTTGGCGATCGCGTCGAAGCCGCCGTGGGGAAGCGTGTAACCGCCGAAGAGCGCGAGGGAATAGCGAGCCTCCGCTTCGCAGGAGCAGCCGACACCCTTGGGCGGTCTCGGAAGATCCTCTCCCGGCTGAACCGGCCGCTTGCTCTGTCCGGGCAACACGAACGCCGTAGACGGGTAGCGCTCGAAGGGAACCCCCGTGTTCGACGTTCCGGTCGCCTTCAAGTGGACATAGTAGGCGCCGGGAATCGTTGCCGGGAATCCGAGACCATAGATGCCGTCATTGGCGGCGCCGTCCATCGACAGTCCATCGTCGGCGAGCGTCACCGGCGTTTTCACTCCATCGGGCCGGCGGACATAGCCGGAGACCGCGGCACCGCGCACGGAGTCCCGGTCGGCGACCCATACCCGCAGCGGCATCAGGTAGTCGCCGCCCGGGTTCCTCGTCAGTTGGTTCGGTCCTATTTTCGCGGTGAGAGAGGTCAACGCCGAGGCGACGGCAAAGAATTCCGCGGCCGGCTTTTTGATCTCAACGGCATAGGCCCATCGTCCGGCCGCGGGCGTGCGGATGCGGTAGACGGAGTGCTTGGCGTCCTCGCGTAGCGTGATCGTCGGCGGAAGGGCGATGATCGGCG
>DATMZU010000607.1:0-20624 GCA_035607435.1 Thermoanaerobaculia bacterium
CGTTACTGATATCTAGAGGAATATTCCTGGCTCATGGAGGAATGCTCCTGAGATTCAGCGGAATACTCCTGAGAACTAGAGGAAAGCTCCTGGAATCTAGCGGAATGTTCCTGCTGGCTAGAGGAATACTCCTGAGATTTAACGGAATGTTCCTGAGGTTCAGAGGAGCATTTTTGAGGCTCAGAGGAATGTTCCTGAGGTCTAGAGGAAAATTCCTGAGAGGCTCAGAAATCTTCCGGATCTTCTCAGGAACATTCCGTCGTCAACGAGGAAGATTCCGGGGCAACTACGGAGCATTCCCGGAGATGCCAGGAGTTTTCCTAGGAACCCCCGGATTCCTCCGGCGCCTGGGCGGATCGATCCGCCAATGAGCCGGAGGAGTGTTTCCGCGCCGGTCGGTCCCGGCCGCGAGCGGGTCAGCCCTTCTCTCTTCGCGCCAACCAGCGGGCGAGATCTTCGGGGGTGTTGACGTTGGCGAAGATCTCCTGCGTGGGACCGAAGGGCGCCAGATCCGCCTCGGAGAGGGTGGCGACGTTCAATCCCGGTTCCTCCGCGAGGTCGTAGAGGGCGTAGTTTCCCGCGGCGACGCGGCGGTCGAGGGCGGCGAGGGCCTTCGGGGCGTAGAGGGCGGAGAGCGGCTCGGCGCCTTCCTCCCAGCGCGGCAGGACGAGGTCGAAGTCTCCCCCGGCCGCGGTCTGCGCGATCTTGGCGAGCAGCCGGGCCGGCACGGCGGGCAGATCGCAGGCGAGGACCAGGAGCGAACGTGCCGGAAAGGCACGGGCGGCACCGAGCAGGCCGGCGGCCGGGCCCCGCCCCGGGCCGTCGGCGAGGGTGGAGGCTCCCGCCAGCACGCCGCGCCCTCCATCCGCCACCGCCACCTCTCCGCAGACCTCCGCGAGGCGCCGGAAAGCCCATCCCGCCAGGGTTTCCACGCCGTCGCCCCGGGCGATTTCGAGCCTCGCCTTGTCGGTGCCGAAGCGCCGGCTGGCGCCCCCGGCGAGCACGATGCCGACCGGCCGCGAGTCTCTCCCCGAGGCCGGAGCGCCGGTTGGCACCGTGCTAGCATCCTCCGCTTCAGACGATTCAAAAGGAGACATTGCGCATGACCCTCAAAACCCTAGCCCTCGCCTCGGTGGTCTTCCTCGGTTTCACGGCGGCCGCTTCCGCCGCGGCCCCGGCTCCCGCCGCGCCGGCCAAGAATCCGCGCGTGGCGTTGGAGACCAGCAAAGGCAAAATCGTGATCGAGCTCGACGCCACGAAAGCGCCCAAGAGCACCGAGAACTTCCTCTCCTATGTGCGCAGCGGGTTCTACGATGGCACGATCTTCCATCGCGTGATCGATAGTTTCATGATCCAGGGGGGCGGATTCACCGCCGACATGACCCAGAAGGCGCCCAAGGCGTCGATCCGCAACGAAGCGGACAACGGCCTGAAGAACGACAAATACACGGTCGCGATGGCGCGCACCAACGATCCGCACAGCGCCAGCTCGCAGTTCTTCATCAACACGAAGGACAACGCGTTCTTGAACTTCACCGCCCAGAGCTTGCAGGGATGGGGCTACGCGGTGTTCGGCAAGGTCGTCGAAGGCTTCGACGTGGTCGATGCGATCGGCAAAACCCCGACCACGACCAAGAAGGGTTTCCAGGATGTGCCGGTGGACGCCGTGACGGTCAAGAAGGCGACGGTCGTCAAGTAACCGCCCTCACCCCCAACCCCTCTCCCAAAGGGAGAGGGGAGCAAAGCAAAAGACGCCGCCCGCGGTCTCCCCTCTCCCTTTGGGAGAGGGGCCGGGGGTGAGGGCTGAGGCGGCGAGCGCCTATCGGCAGATCCTCAGTGCTCGCGCAGCACGTTCTTCGCCTGGTACCCCTTCGGTCCCTCGATCATCTCGAACGTCACGCGCTCCCCTTGGGTGAGCGTGCGATAGCCGTCGGCGACGATCGCGGTGTGATGGACGAAGATGTCGGTTCCTTCCGGTTCCGGCAGGATGAATCCGAACCCCTTGGCGTTGTTGAACCACTTGACCGTTCCTTGCTGCGGCATGGAGGCTCCTTTCTCGGCAACCGGAAGCTGGGATTCGCACGATCGAGCCGGCTCGCGCGCCAAAAGGCGAGCCGCAGAATTCGAATACCGACTTCCGTTATATTTGGCGCGATCTTGCCATCGTGCGATTGCCGAAATCAAGCGCCGCGTCGAGCAGGCGTCCGGCGAGCCGGTCGATCGGCACCACTTCGCCGACCGCCCCCTGAGAGAGCGCCTCCCGCGGCATGCCGTACACCACCGAGCTCGCCTCGTCCTGCGCGAGGGTGCTCGCCCCCGCCTGGCGCATCGCGAGCAGCCCGGCGGCGCCGTCCGCTCCCATGCCCGTGAGCAGCACCCCCACGGCCCCGGCGCCCGCAACTTCCGCCACCGAAGCGAACAGCACGTCCACGCTCGGCCGGTGGTGGTTGACCAGCGGCTCGGCCGACAGGCGGACCGCGAGCCGGCCCCCCTCGCGGACCAGCACGAGATGACGGTCGCCGGGGGCGATCAGCGCCCGGCCGGGCCGCACCTCGGCGCCGTCCGTCGCCTCTTCCACCTCGATCGCGCAGATCTGGTCCAGCCGGCGGGCGAAAGCGCCGGTGAACGCGCGCGGCATGTGCTGCACGATCAAAAGGGCCGGCGAATCCGCGGGCAGCGCGCCGAGCAGGGTGCGCAGCGCCTCCGGCCCGCCGGTGGAGGCGCCGATCGCCACCAGCCGGGGCCAGGGCGGCGAGCCGGGCGGCCGAGCCGGAATCGGCTGCGTTGTCCGATTCGCGACAGGGCCGACCGCCGCCTCCCGGGAAGCCCGCGCGGCCGGCCGGATCGCCCCCGTTCCCAGCCCCGGAGCGTCCCGCCGCCGCCCGGGCAGCCGCGCCTGGCTCGCGCCGCGCAGGGTTTCGAGCAGGCTCTCGGCCGATTCTTCGAGAAACGCGCGCAGGCCGAAGGCGGGCTTGGCCACCACTTCGAGCGCCCCTTCGTCGAGCGCGGCGAACGCGGCGGCCGTGCCGCTCTGGGCGTGGCTCGAACAGACGACGACCGGGATTGGATCGTCGCGCATCAGCTGGCGCAGGAACGCCAGGCCGTCCATGCGCGGCATTTCGAGGTCGAGCAGGATCACGTCCGGCCGCTCGCGTTCGATCTTCGCGAGCGCGAGGATCGGATCGGCGGCGGTGGTGGCGACCAGGTCCGGCTGCGAGCCGACCAGGGCGGCCATGAATTGACGCATCACCGCCGAGTCGTCGACCACCAGCACGCGGGTCGGCCGTCCCAAGGTGCCGGCGTCCGGGCGCAGCCGGGAGGAAGGCTTCGCGGTCACGGCGTTTCCGGCGTTCTCGGGGTGGGCGGCGCGGTGGGGGCGCGGGTCTCGGCTCGGCGGTAGACGTTCGGCGCCTCGGGGCGAAAGTCCGGCCCCGCCGCCCCCGCCAGGTTTTCGGCGTGGCCGAGGAAGAGCAAGCCCCCCGGGCGCAGGTGGCGCGCCAGGCGCGAGATCACCCCGGCCCTCGTCGGGGGATCGAAATAGATCAGGACGTTGCGGCAGAAGATCAGATCGAGACCGGCCTCTACCGGATACCGCAGCGCGGCGAGGTTGATCCGCTCGAAGCGCACCAGCCGCTGGATCTCGGGCGCCGCCTTGACCTTCCCTTCCTGGTGATTCAAGCCGCGAAGGAGGAACCGCTTGCGGAAGCTTTCCGGAATCCCGGTCGCGCGCTCGGCCGGCCAGACCGCCTCGCGGGCGAGCGCCAGGACCCGGGTCGAAAGATCCGAGGCGAGGATCTCGATTTTCCATCCCGCCTCGGCCGGCAGGGCGGAGGCGAGCAGCATCGCGAGCGAGAACGGCTCCTCGCCGGTCGAGCAGGCGGCGCTCCAGGCGCTCACCCGCCGCGGCCGGATGCCCGCATCGGCCTCGCCCGCCCAGGCGGGCAGGATCTGCGTCGCCAGCAGCTCGAACTGCTTGGCCTCGCGGAAGAACGAGGTCTCGTGGGTGCACAGGCAGTCGATCATCCGCACCGTTTCGCTCTCGCCCAGCTCCTTGGCCCGGTGGTAGTAGGCCGAGAACGAATCGAGGCCGAGATCGGCGATCCGGCGGCCGAGCCGGCGGATCAGCAGCGTCCGCTTCGACTCGGGCAGGTAGATCCCCGACTCGCGCTGAATCCAGGCCTGGAACCGGGCGAACTCGGCGTCGCCGATCGACCGCGGCGGCTCGATCGCCGCGCTCATCCGCCCGCTCCGCCCGCCCCGCCCCCTCCGCCCGCTCCGGACACCGCCAGGGACAGATCGAGCACCGGCACGAACCGGTCGCCCAATCCCACCAGCCCGCCGAGCAGATCGGAAGAGATCGCGCCGTCGAAGCGCGGCGCCGGGGAAAGCGCGCTCTCCCCCACCTCGACGAAACCGAGGACACTCGAAACCCAGACCCCGAGCCGGGCCGCGGCGTCGGTCGGACGGAAGATCAGAATCGCCGGCCGTCCGGCCGTGGTTTCCTGGGCCTCCTTGCTCCTTCGGGCGCCTTCGGCGAGGCCGAGCTTGGAAGCGAGATCGATCACCGGCAGGGCGAGGCCGCGCAGGTTGAGCGCGCCGAGCACCCAGCGCGGGGCGCCCGGCGCGCGGGTGATCGGCCCCGGCTCGACGATCTCTTCGAGCCGGGAGAGCTCGATCGCCAGCTCCACCTCGGCGAGCGCGAACAGCAGGAAGCGCCGCTCCTCGCCGAACGGGGCCGCATCTTCCAGGTCGAAAAACTCGCCGTCGTTCACCTTAGAACCGCTCGAAATCCGGGTCCGGCCGGCCGGAGCGCGAGACCGGTCCGCGCGCGGCCGTCCGTCGGCTCGGCGCCGCGGGGGAAGCAAACGCCGCGGGGGATAGGGCCGGCCCGGCCGCGCGCGGCTCGGGGACGCTTTCGCCGTCGGCGAGGCGGAAGATGTCCAGCTCCTGGCGCAGCGATTCGGATTGCGCCGCCATCTCCTGCGCCGTGCTCGCGAGCTGCTCGGCGGCCGAGGCGTTCCTTTGCGCCACGTCGTCCACCTGGCCCATCGCGCGGTTGATCTGCTCGACGCCGGTCGCCTGCTCGTCGGACGCCGCGGCGACCTCCTGGACCAACTCGGCGGTCTTTTTGATCGCCGGCACCAGCTCGACCAGCAGCCGGCCGGAGCGCTCGGCGACGCCGACGCTCGACCCGGCCATGCCGCGGATCTCCTTGGCCGCCGCCTGGCTCCGTTCGGCGAGGCGGCGGATCTCCGCCGCGACGACCGAGAAGCCGCGGCCGTGCTCCCCCGCGCGCGCCGCTTCGATCGCCGCGTTCAAGGCGAGCAGGTTGGTCTGGTAGGCGATCTCTTCGACGATCGAGATCCGCTCGGCGATCGAGCGCATCGCGGAGAGCGTTTCGGCCACCGCGGCGGCGCTCGCCTCGGCGTCCTCCGAACCGCGGATCGCCATCTTTTCCATCTGCCGGCTGCTGCTCGCGTTCTGGGCGATCGAGGCGGTCATCTCTTCGAGCGACGAGGTCGCCTCTTCGACCGACGCCGCCTGATCGCCGGTGCCATTCGACAGGCTCTGCGAGGTCGAGGCGACCTGCGAGGAGGCCGCCGAGAGCAGCCGGATGCCGGTGCGCACCTCGCGGATCGTCCGGCGCAGGTTCTCGGTCATCCGCTTGAACGCGTTGCCCAGCGAATCATTCCCCGAGCGCGGCGCCACCTCGGCGCGCAGGTCGCCGTTCGAGATCCCGTCGGCGAGATCGGCCATCGCGCGCAGGTAGGCGATCATCCGCCCGAGCGCGGTCTGCAGCTGGCCGATCTCGTCGCGCGAGCTGACCTCGACCTGAAGGTCGAGATCGCCTTCGGCCAGCCGGTCGAACGCTTTGGCCGCGGCGCGGATCGGCGCCACCAGCGAGCGCACCAGGTACCAGGAGAGGCCGACCAGCAGGAGCAGGCAGGCGATCGAGACGAAAGTGATCGCGACCAGCACCCGCCCGGCGTTTTTCTGATGGTCGCGCGCGGTTTCGAACGCGCCGGAAATGCCGTCTTTCGCCCGCTTCATCGCCGCGGCCAGCCGCTGCTGGATGCCGACGTAGCGGGCGCGCATCGCTTCGAGGTCGCGGGTCACCGCCTCGCCCGTGTCCGCCGCGATCAGCCGCTCCGTCGCGTGGCGCGCCAGATCGTAATAGGCCGCGAAATCGGCCTCCAGGCTCGTCATCTCGCGCGGATTGAGATTCGGGATCTTCTCGCCATCCTTCATCCGGGCGAGCATCTCGTCGCGCGAATGATCGGCGTCGGCCAGGAATTCCGCGTCCTTGGCCGCCGCGGCGTCCTGCAGCTGGCGCTGGATCGAGGCGAGCTTTTCGCCCAGGTCGCGGTGCAGCTCCCAGGCCGGGAAGTAGCCGGTCTCGATCGACGAGAACACCTCGTCGTTCTTGATCACCGCCCGCGGAATTGCGATCAGGATGATCAAAAACGCGGCCGCCGCGACGGCGGGGAGCAGCATGACCTTGTGGACGACCTTCAAGCGCGAGACCAGGTCGGAGCGCAGTTTCATGGCGCCCTAGCCTCCGATCCGGAGCGCCTTGACGCCCGCTTGAAGATCCGCGCCGGCCGCGACGTAGCCGATCCCCCCGGCGGATTTGGCGACGAAGTCCATCACGTCGCGATCGGAATCGAGCTCGGCGGGCGGCGTCTCTTTGCCCGAGAACAGCAGCCGCTGCCAATAGCTCTTGACCGCGGCGACGTCTTTGCCCAGGACGCTCTTGGAAAACGCCGCGCGCACCGCGGCGCCCGGCGCGCGATCGACCACCGAGACCTTCGAGCCGTCGCTCCACCGCGTCTCTTTCTTGAGGAAATAGGCGGCGAGCTTTTCTTTCGACAACGAGGCCGTGGGATTGCCCGCGTTGACCACGACCTGGTACGGCTCGTCGGCGCGGCTCGCGGGCACGGTTCCGCCGAAAAGTCCGAGGCCGATCAACGCCGGGAGGAGGCTGGAGCGGAAAACTTTTCGCATTCGCATCTCGTCTGCTCCCCTAGAAACTGAACTGCACGCCGAAGAGAAGGAGGTCGGTCCGTTCGTCCAGCTGTTCGCTCGCCACCGCCTCGGCGAGCGCCTCGGCATTCGGATGGGCGAACAGGTTCCCATCCACCCGGTGGTAGGAACCGCGCAAGACCAGGTTCTCGTTGTACCAGTAGCTGACGCCGAGCGACAGCTCGTCGTGGCGCTGGAGGGAGTCGAAGCTGTCGGGCAGCGGATCGACGAATTTCGCGCGCACCCGGTCCGTCCGCAGCGCCCCCTGCCAGTGCGGACCGAAGCGACGGGAGACCTCGACGTACCCGGCATCGGTGTCGAACAGGTCCTCCCGGTGGCGCGCGATCTCGGCGCGCACCAGCCAGGGCGTCCGGTCGAATTCGACGTGCGCGTCATAGGAGGCGAAATCGCCCCAGTCGTCGCGCCGCGGATCGGCGTCCTCCAGTTTTCCCGCGTACGAAGAGAGGCCCACGGCCAGGCCATCCACCGGCGTCTGAAAAACCAGGCGCCCGCCGAGCAGCCGATCGACCTGGTCCGCCTCGGTCTCTTCCGGCAAGGCTTCCTGGGCCTGCTCGAACGGAACCTCGACCGTAAAGGAAGCTCCGCCGCCGTAGACGTCGTAGCTTCCCTCCCAGCCGCCGGCCGAAAACAGGGTGCCGCTCGAACCGATGCCGTCGTAGAACTCGGTGATCAGCCCGGTCGGTCCGTAGACCGACTGCGCCAGGTTGAACAGCGGCCGGAGGGTCCCGATGTCGAAGATGTCGGTATAGATCCCGAACGGCAGGCGCGAGCGGCCGAAGTGGAGCTTCGTCCGATCGGCGACGTCCCAGGTCACCGCGGCGACGTCCAGATCGACCGACTCCTCGGCGTCGGAGACGTCCCAGACCGGCACGACGGTGAAGCGGATCTTGTCGGTCGGGGTGAAGTCGAAATGGAGCGCGGCGACCGCGTTGTGGGTCTCCGGGTCGCTCCTCTCGTCCCCCTGGAGATAGGTGTAGGAATTCGAGCTGCCCGCCGCCCACCCGCCGTAGCCATGGATCGAAATCTTCTCTCCCAGGTCCACGGCGCCGGCCGGCGCGCCGATCAGGAGAGCCAGGCCGCAGATCGCGCCCCATCGTAGTCTTTCAAACATCGGGAAATCCCCCTCCAATGCGCGCAGCAGCAAGCCCGCGCCGAAATGAAACATCAAACCGCCACCGCGCCCGCCCCGCGCGCGCCGGGCCGCAGCAGAGACGCCAGGTCCAAGACGAACGCCACTTCCCCCGAGCCGAGGATGGTCGAGCCGGCGAGGCCCGGCAGCCCTTCGAACAGCGGCGCGAGCGGCCGGATGACGATCTGCTCGCGGCCGAGCAGGGCATCCACCCCGAGCCCGACTTTGCCGCCGCTGCGCTCCGTCTGCGGCGACACCACCAGCAGCTGCTCGCGCTCCGGGCTCTCTCCCGGCACCGCCAGCAGGTCGCGCAAGCGAACGTAGGAAAGCGCCTCGCCGCGCAGCGCCACCACGCCGGCCGCCGAACCCTCGCCGGCCGGCCGGTCGATCACCTCATCGACCGCTTCGAGCGGCACGATGTAGGTCTCGCCCCCCACCGCCACCGCCAGGCCGTCGAGCAGGCCGAGCGCGAGCGGCAGGCGCAGCCGGATCGTCGTGCCCTGGCCCTTGCGGCTGATCAGATCGACCCGGCCGCGCAGCGATTCGATCGTCCGGCGGACGACGTCCAGCCCGACGCCGCGCCCCGACGACTCGTCGATCGCCTCGGCGGTCGAAAATCCCGGCAGCAGCACCAGCCGGTCGATCTCCTCTTCGTCGGGCCCGGTCGTGGTTTCGTTGGCCTCCTCGCTCCTTCGGGCGCCTTCGGCAGCGGCCAGTCGCTGCGGGGCCAACGAAACCACGACCTCTGGTTCGGCATTCGACGCCGGCAGCAGGCCGGCCTCCCGCGCCTTGGCGAGGATCTTCCGGCGATCGAGCCCGCGGCCGTCGTCGGCCAGCTCGACCACCAGGGAGTTGCCGTCGCGAAACGCCGAAAGGAGAATCGTGCCGGCCGGCTCTTTGCCCTTCATGCGCCGCTCGGCGGGCACCTCGATGCCATGATCGACGGCGTTCCTCGCCATGTGCGCGAGCGGCGCCCGCAAGTGCTCGGCAAGCCCGGCATCGACCTCCACCTCTTCGCCGACGAAACCCAGGCGGACCTCCTTGCCGCGCCGCGCCGAGAGGTCGCGCACGATCCGCTCCAGGCCGCGGAACACCGGTCCGATCGGCACCATCCGCAGCTCCAGGACGAGATCCTGAAGCTCGGCGTGCAAACGGTCGTGCTCGCGATGAAGCTCCAGGACCTCCGCCTTGGACACCTCCTCGCGGGCGAGCAGATTGGCGATCCGGCCACGCGCGATCCCCAGCTCGCCCACCCGATCGACCAGCACGTCGAGCCGTTCGATCGCCACCCTCAAGGTCGGCAGGAGCGCCTTCGCCTCGGGCGGCGAGGGGGCTCCGAAGATCGGCCAGCGGCCGGTCGCCGGGTTGGGTCCCGCGGCCGGCTCGACCGTCCGCGAGCCCGCCGGAGGGGCCGGCGCGGTCCGGTCGGCCGGAACGTCCAGGCCGTCGTGATCGATCAGCCGGGTGAGCCGCGAGATCCCGGCTTCGTCCTCGGTCCGCTCCTCTTCCGCCCCCGCGGCCGCCCGGGCGAGCATGCCGCGCAAGCTGTCCACCGCCAGGAGCAGCATGGTGATCGATTCGGCCGTGAGCTGCGTCTTGCCCGCCCGCACCGCTTCGAGATAGTCCTCCATCCGGTGGGCGTAGCGCGACAGGTGCGGAAAGCCGAGCGACGCCGCGTCCCCTTTGAGCGTGTGGGCGAGGCGAAAGACGTCGTGCAGGCGATCGCGGTCGTCCGGCGCATGCTCCAAAAAGAGCAGGTCGCTCTCCATCGTCTCCAGGTTGTCGCGCGCCTCGGCGAGGAAGGTCTGGAGCAGGGCCTCGAAATCGATCGGCATCGCTTCTGAAGCCCCTAGAGCAGCTTGACCCAGGCGCTGCCGTCGTCGGTATGGAAGATCAGCTTCCGGCCGCGCTCGCCGCCCACCGCCTCAGCGACGATCGGAATCGCCCGTCGCTTGAGCGTCTGCTGCGCCACCTCGACGTTGCGTCCGCCCAAGTGGCCCGCGCCGCCGTGGTTTCCATTGCCGGCGAACGCCGCGAGCACCCGCGCCCCGCCGAAGACTTTCGCCTGCAGGTTCGCCTCGCGCGCGCCGCTAGCCACCACCGCGTCGATCAGCCCGTCGATCGCCGCGTTGCCGTAGCGCCAGGAGGCGCCGCCCCCCTCCGCCCAGTGGGGCAACAGGAAATGATTCAGCCCGCCGATCTGCGCCTCGGCGTCCCACAGGCAGACCGAAACGCACGAACCGAGAATCGTCGAGATCGCGGTCGGCGTCCGGGCGATGGAAAATCCGCCCGGCGGCACGTAGATCCGTTCCCGGGTCCGGACCTGCGGCGCGCCGTCTTCGGCTTCGAAATCCCGCTCGCTCAAGGCTCGAATTCCCCTGGCCTAGCGCTCGAAGGTGGAGCAATACACCGCCGGCGCGGCCTGGGCCGCGAGCAGGTCGAACAGCTCGGTGTCGATCGGCGCGAAGCGGCCGCCTTTTTGCGGCAGCAGGCGGAACACCGCGATCAGTCCGGCGACACGGCCGTCGAGCCGCAGCGGCACGCAGGCCGAAAGATGCTGCTCCCCCTCCCGGCGCTCCTCTTCGGGCGCCGAACCGGTGAAGTAGGCGCTGCCCGAAGCGGCCGAGCGGCCGATCCATCCCTGGCCCAGGTTCACCCGCTCGAAGCCGTCCGCTTCGAGCCCGAACGACGAGATGCGCAGCAGCTCGTCCGCCCCGGGGGCCAGCTCGTAGATGCCGAACTCCTCGCAGCCGATCAGGTTGATCACGATCTCCTGGATCGCCTGGAGCACCTCTTCGCGGTCGAGCGTCGAATGCAGCCGGTAGGTCGCGACGTACAGGTTCGCGAGGTCGTTGTTGCGCTGTTCGAGCTCGGTGAACCGGTTCGAGAAACCGTGATTCTCGCGCTCGATCTGCGACAGCTGAAGCTCCAGCCGCTCGCGGTCCTGGCGGAACGAATCGAGCTCGCGCGCCAACCCCGAGGCCTGGTCGCGCCAGCGCGCCGCCTCGTCCTCCAGCCGGCGGCGCTCGCCATCGACTTCTGCGGTCAGGCGGCGCAGCTTCTCGTTTTCGGCCAACAGGTCCTGAATGTAGCGCTGGGTGTCCTCGCGCACCTTCTGCACGTACTGGCCGGGTTCGCCGCCGCCGGCCGACTTCTCGATCGGTTGATCGCTCATTGGGCGGCCATCCCGACCGACTCCGGGGCCGGACCGGCCGACGCGAGCTGATTGTCGACCTTGGTCAACAGCTCCAGGCCGTTGATCGGTTTGGTCACGTAATCGTTGCAGCCCGCCTCGAAGCCGCGCTCGACGTTTTCCTCTTCGCCGCGGGTGGTGACCATGATGATCGGCGTCGTCCGCGTCCCCTCCTCGGCGCGCAACGCGCGGCAGACCGCAAAGCCGTCCATCTTCGGCATGATCACGTCGAGCAGGATCAAATCGGGCCGCTCGGCCCGCGCCTTGACGAGCGCGTCCTCGCCGTTGGTGGCTTTGACCACCTGGTAGCGGCCGTTCAGGATCATCTCCTCCATGAACAGCGTGGTCATCGAGTCATCGACCAGCAAGACCTTTCGTTTGAGCATGTCACCTCCAGCATTGTAAAATGATCACAAAAACGCAGGCGCTCGATCGGCGCCGCGCCTTACGACCCCCAAAGCCCCCCTCCGGGTTCGCAGGTTCGGTGATTCCCATCGGCTTGCACGATCGAGGCCCGGTCGTTGGGTATGTACGGATGGACCGACGCCAACGGTTTGACCGCCCCGCCGCACCTCTTTTTTCAATCGCACGCGAGGCGGCGCAGACACTTTTTCAGCAGCGCGATTGACCAGTTGTAGATGTTCTGGCTTGGACGGAAAAGGTCTCAGGGAGAAACCACAGCCCGCGAATGCGGCTCGTCAAATCGTCCGAGGCGGCCCGGAACGCCTGAAGCTTCGTCGCCTCGTCCCCCTCGACGGCCGAAGGGTCGGGGATGCTCCAGTGAAGCCGCTCCCCCGCGCCGGGAAAGATCGGGCACGAATCGCGGGCGTTGTCGCAGACGGTGATCACATAGTCGAACCGCTCGCCGGACAGCTCGTCCAGGTGCTTGGAACGCTGGCCGCGAAGGTCGATCTCATTCTCCGCCGTCGCGGCGATCGCGAGCGGGTGGACCCGGGTCGCCACGGTTCCCGCGCTATGGACCTCGAACCGATCGCCGCCGAGGTGGCGCAGGATGCCTTCCGCCATCTGGGAGCGGGCGCTGTTGTGGGTGCAGAGGAAGAGGACGCGCAAGGAAGGAGGCCCGAGGTCAACCACCCGCGCCATCACTCCTCCCCTTCTCGAAGGTCCTTCATCCAGTTCTCGGTCCGACGGGTGGCCCTGAACTTTCGGGCAAAGCCGCGCATCGCCATCGCTGCCTGAAGCTCTACGCCGGATAGCACAACCTGCGCCGTAATCGAGACTTGAAATCGCTCGGTGATCACAGAAACCCTTGGGGGGATTGCCATAGCGGGAGTTTATCCTGAGCCTCTATCGAGTGTGAGCTGGGCGGATGGACCCTGGTCGCCACGATTTCCCCTGAACGGTTCTTCCCTGGGAACGCCGCCGTCTCGGCGGCCTTCTTTGCGCCGACGCTCGCGCCTCGTCAGGGCCGAGCTGGGGCTCGGCGCCCCCAGGTTTCATGGCTCACCGGCAAATTTGTCCTGAGGGTTTGAGGTTCTCCTTCTGACGGGGGGCGGCAGCTACTTTGCAGCTCCGACCAATCCCGAGGGCGAGGGTTTGATTCGAGCCGGCGAGCGCCGGACGGATATAGGCATATATTCGTCATGCCGTAGGCCGTCGTTCCGGACCTCTACGATGACGACGACCGCCTCCTACTCACCCGACCCTTCCTCTCGCCCCGACCGGTTCGACGAGCCGATCCGCGGCGAGATCCTGGGCGCCGAGCAGCTCGAGCAGCGCGCCGAGGAGCTGGGCTCCGCGCAGGTCGGGGCGCGCGCCCGCCGCGGCAAGGCTCTTCTGCCCCGCCTGCAGGCCAATCGCACGGCCCTCCGTGCGGCGCGGACGGCGCTCGAACGGGCGGTCGGCGAGCAGCGGGCGATCACCCTCGGGGCCGCCTGGCTGGTCGACAATTTCTACCTGGTCGAAGAGCAGGAGCGGCAGATCCGCCAGGACCTCTCGCCGCAGTTCTACCGCGAGCTGCCGAAGCTCGACGGACCTCCCTGGGAGGGGCTGCCGCGGGTCTATTCGCTCGCCTGGAGCTTCGTCGCCCACACCGACAGCCGATTCGATCCGGACCTGCTGCTGCGCTTCGTGCGCGGCTACCAGCGCGGCGCCCCGTTGCGCATCGGCGAGCTGTGGGCGATCGGCATCCATCTGCGCATCGCGCTGATCGAAAATCTCCGCCGCCTGGCCGACGGGGTGGTGGCGCGCCTCGCGGCGCGCGCCCGGGCGGACGAGATCGCCGACGGCGTGCTCGGCCTCGGGCCGCGGCAGGACGAGAACCTGCGCCGGATTTTGGATCTCTCTCCCCAGAGCTCCGAGCTGGCGTTCGCCGTGCAGCTCCTGCAGCGCCTGCGCGAGCAGGACCCGAACGACACCCCCCTGCTCGCCGGCCTCTACGCGCAGATCGAAGCGCACGGCGCCGCAGAGGAGGAGGTCATCCACCTCGAACACCAGCGCCAGGCCGCGACCCAGGTGAGCGTCGCCAACGTGATCTACAGCATGCGCCGGATCGCGGCCTTCGACTGGGCGCGCTTCGTAGAGGAAGCCTCCAGGGTGGACGACGTGCTCCGCCGCGATCCGGCCGGCGTCTACGCGCTCCAGGACTTCGAGAGCCGCGACCTCTACCGCCATGCGATCGAGGAGCTGGCGCGCGGCGCGCGGCTGCCGGAGATCGAGGTGGCCGTCCGCGCGATCGACAGCTCCCGGTCCTCCGCCGAGGGCCGAGGCGCCGACCCGGAACGGCGCGTGGACGGGCCGACGGAGCGGCCGGAGACGGAGCACGTCGGCTACGTCCTGGTCGGCGACGGGCGCCGCGGGTTCGAACGGGCCATCGGCTTTCGCCCCACGCCGCGCCAGCGGCTGACCCGCGCGCTGATCGCCGCGGGGCTTCCCGGCTACCTCGGCGGGGCGGCGCTGCTCACCGCGCTCCTGCTGGCGCCCGCCCTCTTTCTGCTGCGCGAGGCCGGAGTCTCCGGCTGGCGGTTCTTCCTGATCGCCCTGTCCGCGCTCATCCCGGTGTCGGATCTGAGCTTCGCGATCGTCAACCGCTGCGTCGCGGCTTGGGTTCCGGCGCGGCGGCTGCCCAAGCTCGCGCTTGAACCCGGGCCGCCTCCCGAGATGCGCACGCTGGTCGTCGTGCCCACGCTGCTCGAAGCGTCGGCGATCGACGAGCAGGTGGAGCGGCTGGAGGTTCACCACCTGGCGAACCCGGAAGGCTCGGTCGGTTTCGCCCTGCTCGCCGACTTCGCCGACGCGGCGAGCGAGCGGACGCCGGAGGACGCCGCGCTGCTCGCCGCCGCCGCGGAGGGCATCGCCCGATTGAACGAGCGCTACGGGCCGCTCGAGGATCCCGGCGATCCCGCGGGCGCCGGGCCGCGCTTTTTCCTGCTCCATCGCCGCCGGCTGTGGAATCCGGGCGAGGGGCGTTGGATGGGCTGGGAGCGCAAGCGCGGCAAGCTGCACGAGCTGAACCGCTTGCTGCGCGGCGCCTCCGATACCAGTTTCGAAGGGGACGCCGGCCCGGTGGAGGTGCCACCGGGGGTCCGATACGTGATCACGCTCGACGCCGACACACGGCTGCCGCCCGGCGCGGTCCGCGACTTGGTCGGCGCGCTCGCCCATCCGCTCCATCGGCCGCGGTTCGATTCCGAAACCCGGCGGGTGATCTCCGGGTACGGCATCCTCCAGCCGCGGGTCGTCTCGCTGCTGCCGGCCTACGGCGAGGACTCGCTCTACCAGATGAGCTTCTCCGGGCCGACCGGCGTCGATCCGTACGTCGCGGCGATCTCCGACGTCTACCAGGATCTGTTCGGCGAGGGGTCGTACGTCGGCAAGGGGATCTACGACGTCGATGCGTTCGAGACCGCGCTCTCCGACCGGGCGCCGGAAAACTCCCTGCTCTCGCACGATCTGTTCGAGGGGGGATTCGCCCGCGCGGGCCTCGCGAGCGACATCGTCCTGTTCGACGAGTTCCCGTCGCACCTGCTGGCCGGCGCGTCGCGCCAATCGCGCTGGGTGCGCGGCGACTGGCAGCTGCTTCCCTGGCTGCTGCCCACGGCGCCGACCGCTTCCGGCCGGCGCGAGAAGAACCCGCTCTCAGCGCTCACCCGCTGGAAGATGCTCGACAACCTGCGGCGCTCGCTCGCCGCGCCCGCCACGTTCCTGCTGCTGCTCCTGGGCTGGCTGCTGGTGCCGACGAGCGCCTTCGGCGCGGGCGCCTGGGACCTTGCGGTGATCGCCCTGATGGTCCTGCCGAGCCTGCTCTCGACGATCGTCGGCCTGCTGCCGAGCCGGCGCGGCATCGCCAAGCGCACTCACGTGGGAGCCCTGCTCGGCGATCTGCGAACCATCCTCACGCAGGGGGAGGTGAGCGTCGCGCTGCTGCCCGCCCGGGCGGCGCTGCGCCTCGATTCGATCTGCCGCACCCTCTACCGCCTGATCGTCCGCCGCCGGATGCTCGAATGGGTGACCGCGGCGCAAGCCGGAGCGGGAGCGACCTTGGACCGGTCCGGCTTCTACCTTCGGCTGATCGGCGCGCCGATCGCCGCGGTCCTCGCCCCGAGCCTGGTGGCGATCGTGCGCCCCGCCGCGTTCCCCGCGACCTTGCCGTTTGCCGCCCTGTGGCTCCTGGCCCCTCTCTTTGCGCGCACGTTGAGCCTGCCTACGGTGTTCGCGTCGCGCGAATCGCTCGAACCGGCGCATGAGCTCTACCTGCGCCGGCTCGGCCGCCAATGCTTCGGTTTTTTCGAGCGCTTCGCCGACGCGGCGGAGAACTTCCTTCCGCCCGACAACTTCCAGGAAGATCCGCTGCCGGTGATCGCGCACCGCACCTCGCCCACCAACATCGGGCTCGGCCTGCTCTCGGTGGTCACCGCCCACGACCTCGGATGGGCGGGTCGGATCGAGACGCTCGAACGGTTGGAGGCGATGTTTGGGACCCTCGACCGGATGGAGCGCTACAACGGCCATCTGTTCAATTGGTACGACACCCGGACGCTTCGGACGCTCGAACCGCGCTACGTCTCGACGGTGGATAGCGGCAACCTCTGCGGCCACTTGATCGCTCTGTCTACCGCCTGCACGGAGCTGGCGGCCCGGTCCGCGGCGGACCTCAAATCGCCGGCCGCGCGCCTCACCGTCTACCGGGGTTTCGCCGACGCGCTCGCCCTGGCCCGCGACGCGGCGGCGCGCGCTCCGGCGGCCGGCAAAGGAGGGACGGTCGGCGCGCGCGATCTGGCCGAGGCGTTCGACGGTCTCGATCGGGCGCTCCGTCCGGTGCTCGACGCGGCGCCGGGCCTCGCGCAGAGCGGGGAGGCCGCCCGCGCGGAGACCGCCGCCATCCGCCGCCGCGCCCGAGGGCTCACCGACATCGCGGGCGCGCTCGCCGCGGCGAATCCGGGCGGAGCGGCGGCGGAGACCCTCGGCTGGGCCGAAGCGCTGGAACGCGCGGCGGCGGCCCACGCGCGCGATCTCGACGCGGGCGAAGACCCCGAGCTGAGCGCCCGGCTGGCCGCGCGGTTTACCGCGCTCGCCGAGCGCGCCGAGCGCTTCGCGCGCGAGATGGATTTCGCGTTCCTGCTCGATCCCGTGCGCAAGCTGCTGGTGATCGGCTTCCGCGCCGACGAACGGCAGCCGGACAGCTCCTACTACGACCTGCTCGCCTCCGAAGCGCGCCTGACGAGCCTGGTGGCGATCGCCAAAGGCGACGTGCCGCACGAGCACTGGTTCCGGCTCGGCCGGCCGCTCGCGCCGATCGGCCGCGGGTCGGCCCTGCTCTCCTGGTCGGGGTCGATGTTCGAGTACCTGATGCCCAGCCTGGTGCTGCTCGAACCGGTGCGCAGCCTGCTCGGGACGACGGTCCGGCTGGCGGTCGCCGAGCAGATCCGCTACGCCGCGGAGCGCGGGGTGCCCTGGGGAATCTCCGAAAGCGCCTACAACGAGCGCGACCTGGAGCTCAACTTCCAGTACGGGCCGTTCGGCGTGCCGCGCCTCGGCCTGCGCCGCGCGCCGGCCGACGAATTGGTGATCGCCCCTTACGCCACCGGCCTCGCTACGCTCTTTGCGCCGGAGGCCGCGATCGTGAATTTCAAGCGCTTCGACAAGCTCGGCGCGCGCGGCCGCTACGGCTTTTACGAGGCGCTCGATTTCACCCGCCGCCGGGTGCCGGGCGAGGAACCGTTCGCGATCATCCGCTGCTTCATGGCGCACCACCAGGGAATGACCCTCCTGGCGCTCGCCGACCTGCTCGCCGACGGCGCGCTGCGGCGGCGTTTCCACGGCCATCCGCTCGGCCGGGCGGCCGAGCTGCTGCTCCAGGAGCGGACGCCGCGCGACGTCGTTGTGGCGCGTCCGGTGGCCGAGGAAAAACCGGCGGCCCGCGTCCACTCCGGGGCGCACTCCGGCCTGCGGCTGTTCGACACGCCGCACCTCGCAACACCCCGCGTGCACCTGCTCGCCAACCGCGATTACGCCGTTCTGGTCACCAGCTCGGGTTCCGGCTGGAGCCGCTTCCGCGGTCTCGCGGTGACCCGCTTCCGCGAGGACGCCACGCGCGACGACAGCGGCACGTTCTTTTATCTGCGCGATCTTTCCTCCGGCAAGGTCTGGTCCGCCGGCTACCAGCCGACCGCGGTCGAGCCCACCAGCTACCGGGTGCAGCTGTCGGCCGAGAAGGTCGAGATCCGCCGCACCGACGGCGCGGTCTCCTGCCAGCTGGAAGTGATCGTCTCGACCGAGGAAAACGCCGAGCTGCGGCGGCTGACGCTCACCAACTCGGGCGACGAGCCGCGCTCGATCGAGATCACCTCCTATGCCGAGGTGGTGCTCGCGGCGCAGGGGGCCGACGAGGCGCACCCGGCGTTCGCCAAGCTGTTCGTCGCGACCGAAGCGCTGCGCTGGCCGCACGCCCTGCTCGCCCATCGGCGCGCGACCGCTCCGGGCTCCGAGCCGGCGCCGTGGGCGGTCCACGTGCTGGCGATCGACGGAGAGACCGCGGGACCGCCGGAGCACGAAACCGATCGCGCGCGTTTTCTCGGCCGGGGTTTCGGCCTGCGCCGGCCGCTCGCGATCGTCGAAGGGCGGCCGCTTTCCGGCACCGTCGGCTCGGTGCTCGATCCGGTGTTCAGCCTGCGGCGGACGGTGATCGTGCCGCCGGGCGGCCGGGTCCGTGCCCTGTTCGTCACCGGGATGGCCGCCAGCCGCGAGGAGGCCGTCCGGCTGGCCGAAAAACACTCCGAGGCGAGCGCGTACGGACGGGCGGCGAGCCTCGCCTGGACGCTCGCCCAGGTCGAGCAGCGGCATTTCGGCATCCAGCCCGACGAGGCGCATCTCTACCTGCGGCTCGCCGCCGACCTGGTGTTCGCCAACCCGGACCTGCGCTCCCCCCCCGCGGTGCTCGCGCGCAACCGGCTGGGCGTGAGCGCCCTGTGGGGCCACGGCATCTCGGGCGACCTGCCGGTGGTCCTGCTGCGCATCGCTCAGATCGAGGACCGCGAGATCGCCCGCCAGCTCGTGCTCGCCCACCAGTTCTGGCGCACCAAGGGGCTTGCCACCGACCTGGTGATCCTGAACGAGCAGCCGAGCGCCTACGTCCAGGAACTGCAGGCCGAGCTGCTCGCCATCGTGCGCACCGCGCAGACGCAGGGCGGGGCGACCTTCGCCCATTCCGCCGCCCCGGCGGGCGCGGTGTTCGTGCTGCGCGCCGACCAGATGCCTGAGGATCACCGCGACCTGCTGCGCACGGTCGCCCGGGCCTTGCTCGTGGCGCGCCAGGGGTCGCTGCCCGAGCAGCTCCAACGCCTCACCTCGGCACGCATCGATCCGCCGCCGACGCTCCCCAGAGGCCCGCAGATCCGCGAGGTCCCCGCCCTTCCGGCCCTCCCGGCGGCCGCCGACCGCGACCTGGAGCAATGGAACGGCCTGGGCGGCTTCGCCCGCGGCGGCCGCGAGTACGTGATCGTCCTGGGACCCGGCCAGCGCACGCCGCTGCCCTGGCTCAACGTGATCGCCAATCCGCAATTCGGCTGCCAGATCTCGGAGTCGGGCGCGGGCTACACCTGGGCCGGCAACGCGCGCGAGAACCGCCTCTCCCCTTGGTCGAACGATTCCGTCTCCGATCCGCCCGGCGAGGCGCTCTACGTCCGCGACGAGGAGACCGGCGAGCTGTGGGGACCGACCGCCCTGCCGATCCGCGACGAGGCGGGAACCTACGTCTGCCGCCATGGCCAGGGCTGGAGCCGCTTCGAGCACGCCGGGCACGGCGTGGCGCTCGACCTCGCGGTCTTCGTGGCGCCGCACGACCCGGTGCGGATCGCGCGCCTCACGTTGAAAAACCTTTCCAATCGGCGGCGCGTCCTGTCGGTCGCCGCCTATGTCGAGTGGGTGCTCGGAAACTCGCGCGCGGCCGGGGCGCCGTTCGTGGTCACCGAGCGCGACGAGGCGACCGGCGCCCTGCTCGCCGGAAACGCCTGGAACGAAGATTTCGCCGCGCGGGTGAGCTTCGCCTGGCTTTCCGGCGGGAATTCCGGCGGAAAGGTCGCCGCGACCGCGGACCGGCGCGAGTTCCTCGGCCGGCACGGCACGCTCGCGGCACCCTCCGCGCTGCTCCGGCGCGCCCCCTGGTCCGGCCGCACGGGAGCCGGGCTCGATCCCTGCGCCGCCCTGCTCACCCGCGTCGATCTGCTGCCCGGCGGCAGCGCCGAGGTGGTCTTCCTGCTCGGCCAGGGGGCGGACCGCGCCGAGGCGCTCGATCTCGTCGCCCGCCACCGCGACGCGGACCTCGACGCGCTGTTCGCGCAGGTCGAGGCCGGCTGGGACGACGTCCTCGGCGCGCTCACCGTGCACACCCCCGACCCGGCGTTCAACCTGCTGGTCGATCGCTGGCTGCTCTACCAGTCGCTCTCCAGTCGGATCTGGGGGCGCACCGCGTTCTACCAATCGAGCGGCGCGTTCGGTTTCCGCGACCAGCTCCAGGACTCGATGGCGCTCGCCGTCGCCAAGCCCGAGATCGCCCGAGAGCAGCTGCTGCGCGCGGCGTCGCGCCAGTTCGTCGAGGGGGACGTCCAGCACTGGTGGCACGTTCCGAGCGGCAAGGGCGTCCGGACGCTCTGTTCGGACGATCTGCTCTGGTTGCCCTTGGCCGCGGCGCATTTCATCGCGGCGACGGGCAAGCGCGACGTGCTCGACGAGGTCGTGCCGTTCCTGAACCAGCCGCCGCTCGGCGCCGGGCAACACGAGGACTACCGGCTGCCGGAGATC